>SXOO01000259.1 GCA_005776725.1 Pseudomonadota bacterium
CGGGTAGGTGCCCTCCTGCTCGATAGGGGTCTGGGTGGCGAAGACCAGGCACGGCTCTGGGAGCCGATGCGTCTGCCCCGCGGCGGTGACCTCGTGCTCCTGCATGGCTTGCAGCAGCGCGGCCTGAGTCTTTGGCGGCGTGCGGTTCACCTCGTCGGCGAGCAGGACGTGGGTGAAGATCGGTCCCGACAGGAACCTGAAGGAGCGCCGTCCGGTGGCCGGGTCCACGTCGAGGACCTCGGTGCCGGTGATGTCCGCCGGCATGAGGTCTGGCGTGAACTGGATGCGCTTGTAGGTGAGCGCCAGTGACTCGGCCAGGGTGGCGATCAGCCGGGTCTTAGCGAGCCCGGGCACCCCGATGAAGAGGCAATGCCCTCGCGCGAACAGCGCGATGAGCATGAGCCGGATGACCTCTTCCTGACCGACGATCCGGCGGGCCAACTGGGCCTCGAGCGCTTCACGAGCCGCGCGAACGCGGCCCACGATCTCGAAGGCCTCGGCCGCCGTGGTGGGGGACTCGAGACTCACACGACGCTCCGCGAAAGACAACCTGGGGGAGTCTGGGCCGGAATCCCGGTCAGAGCTGATGCTCCAGGGGCTTGAACACAGGTCCCGGGACGTCACGCTTGGGAGGGCGACGCCCGAGGGCGGATCCGGGTCCCCGCGGGACCCGGACCCTCGGATCACTGACGGCACTTCTCGTTCTTGGTCGGATCGAGCTTGAGCACGATGAACTGCACGCGGCGGTTCTGGTCGTAGTACTCGGGACCGCTCTTGCCTTCCTCGAACGGCTTGTCGGGACCGTAACCGGTGCCCTGGAGCCGCTCAGCCGGCACGCCCTTCTTGGTGAGGTACTCCGCCACGCTCTTGGCGCGCTTGTCGGAGAGCTTCAGGTTCATCTTCCGGGCGCCACGCATGTCCGTGTGGCCCTGAACCTCCGTCACCTCCGCCTCCGGGTGCTCGAGGATCGTGCTGGCCACGGCGTCGAGGAGCTTGAACGACTTGGGTTCGATCTTCGCCGAGCCGGTCTTGAAGTAGACCTTGTCGTCGATGATGAACTCCTTGCAGGTGAAGAGGATGTCGGGGCAGCCGTCTTCGTCGTTGTAGCCGTTGTAGTTCTCGGCGTCGTTCGGACACTTGTCATCCGCGTCGAGCTTCTTGTCGTTGTCGTTGTCGGGCTCGGGGCAGCCGTCGCCGTCCTGCCACTGGTCCACGTCTTCCGTGTCGACCGGGCACTTGTCGGCCGGGTCGAGCACGCCGTCCTGGTCGTTGTCGAGCTCGGGGCAACCGTCGCCGTCCTGGTAGTTGTCGCGGTCTTCCGGCTCGTTCTTGCACTGGTCGTTCGGGTCGAGGATGCCGTCCTCGTCGTTGTCGAGCTCGGGGCAGCCGTCGCCGTCCTTCCACTGATCGAAGTCTTCAGGCTCGTTGGCGCACTCGTCCGAGGTATCGAGGATGCCGTCGCCGTCGTTGTCGGGCTCGGGGCAGCCGTCCTCGTCGCGATACCGATCCATGTCCTCGCGCTCGTCGGGGCACTGGTCGACGTCGTCTTCGACGCCGTCACCGTCACGGTCGAGGATCTCGCTGGCGAACGCCACCTGCAGGAAGCCCCGGTGGTTCGCGACGCCGCGACCGGACGTGAGGCCCTTGCCGTAGCCGAGCGTGGTGTACACGCGCCAGATGCGCAGCCGGTAAGCGGCGTCGATCTCGAGGCCGGTGGAGTTCTGGTCCTGGAAGAACTCGGTGAAGGGCGTGATGGACCAGACATCGAAGGCCAGGAAGTGCTGCTGCTTGAACAGGTTGAACTCGAGGCCCGTGGACGCGTTGAACTCCATTCCCTGCTGGACCACCTTCGCGTCCGAGATGTCGCGGATCGTGGCGCCAAGGTTGAGCGCCCAGTCGACGACTTCGCTGTCGACGCCAAAGGCGATCGTGGGGCGGAACGCGCCCCAGCCCTTCTCTCCCGTGAACTTGGAGCCGGTGAGGCGCCCGGTGGGGGCGACGTAGGATAGGAGCAGACCCACCGACCCGCCGCCTCGCCGCCAGTAGGCGAACCGGGGCGTGATCACGATGTCGCCGAGGCCCCCTGACTGCAGCGCCTCGTTCGTGACGGGATCCACGCCCTTCTGCCACGCGAGCATCGGCAGCAAGAGGTCGAGCTCGAACCAGTTGGTGAACGCCATCGCGAAGCCGATGTCGAGCCCGAGACGCGCCTCCACCACCTTCTTGGTCACGACGCCGCTGTCGACGCCGCTGCGGAGCACCAGGGGCTCGTGCTCGTAGTCGAAGCCGAGGACGACCGTGAAGTCGAACGGCGGCTCCAGCTCGGCGCTCTCCGTGAGGATGATGCCCTTGTGGTTACCGGCGAAGCGGAAGGGGTTGTAGTTCGCGTCCTCGGCGCGCGCGACCGGCGCGGCCACAACCACTAGCGCCAGGAGCGACGCCATCCGGTAGCGACGAAAAAGGCACCCCGCGATCAGGGCCAGCACCAGCAACGCGGCGCCCCCCGAGCTGCGGCCGCTCGGGCCGCCACTGCAGTGGAAGAGCTGCGAGCCGCCCGCAATCACGGCGTCATCCGAGGGGTCGTTGGGGTCGAGCTCGTCGGCGTCGCGGAAACCATCCTTGTTCTGGTCCTCGATTCCGTCCTCGATGCCGCCACCGTCCGTGTCGCTGAGCGTGGGGTTGGTGGTGGTCTGCGGGTCCTTGTCGTGGATGAAGGCCTTGCCCCGGTCGCCACAGCCCACGGTCTTGTCGGTGTCGTTGCCGGCCTGCTGGTTCTGCACGCCCGTCTCGAGGCCGTCCGGCAGCCCGTCGCCATCGGTGTCGCACTCGGTGGGGAGCGTGCCCGCCGTTACCTCGTCCCCGTCTTTCAGTCCGTCGTCGTCGCTGTCTGCGTCGAGCGGGTTCGACCCGTTGGACGCCTCGGCGGCCGCGTCGAGGCCATCGCCGTCGTCGTCATCGTCACAGGCGTCGCCCACATCATCTCGGTCGTGGTCGGGCTGCGCCGGCGCGGCGCCCGCAACGGGCTCCAACGGGTTGGCGATCGTGATGCAGTTGTCTCCGTACGGCGCGGTCCACCCGGAGATCTCGGAGTACTTGCAGTCGCCCTCCTTGCCGTCGAAGACGCCGTCGCCGTCGCCGTCTTCGCAACAGGCGGCCTGACCCGACGTCTGCCAGGTCTTGTCGAGCGGACACGGGTCCGTGGCGTCTGGGGCGTTGTCGCCGTCGTCGTCGTCGTCGCACGCGTCGCCGATGCCGTCCTGATCGAGGTCCGGCTGGGTCTTCACCCCGCCGACCTCCACGACGTTCGCGATCTTCGGGCAGTTGTCTAGGTGGTCCATCACGCCATCGCCGTCGAAGTCCGAGACCGCCACGGGGATGTCGGTGGCGTCGTTGTTGCCGGGCAAGTCATCGGAGTCGGTGGGCACCGGATCGATGAACTCGGCCTCGAACTGGGCCTGATTCGTGAGCTTCTCGCCGCCGGCGGCCCAGGCGTAGCTGAGGCTGAGGCGTGCGTCGAAGTAGACCTTCACGGTCTCGCCGATCTGGAGCGGCTCGAGGGTGACGGTGACCACGTTGTTGGTGACGGAGGCCGGCATCTTGCCGGTCTTGGACCCGCTGGTGGCGTGGCCGCTGTAGATCGCGAACGCGGTGCCGGCCTCGCCCTGCCATCCGGCGAACTGGAGCGCCGGGTGGAGCGCGTCGACCACCTTGAAGCTGTTGGCGATCGAGCTGCCCTCGTTGGTGGCCGTCATGGCGAAGGTGACGAGCTCGCCGGGGTTGGGCTGGTCGTCGCCGTTCTCATCGTGATCGAAGGTGTCGCCGTCTACGGTCCCGCTCTGAAGGACGTCCTTGGACGCTCCGACCAGCGTGGGAGCGAACACGTCGAAGCCGAGGATGAGCACTGCCACGCCGATGCCGTCGTTGGCATAGTTGTCGATACACGAGTACTTCGCGCAGGTGGTGGTGCCCGGGTTCTGCTGCTTGCACGCGCACTGGTGGTTCGCGAGGCAGTTGTTCTGAGTGTCGGGCGCCACGCAGCTCTCGCCCGGGTACTCAGTGACCGAGGCGATGTTGGGCGTGTGCACGGTGACCTTGGCGCGGGTGCGCGAGGAGGGCACGTCGAGCTCGTAGCTCTCGATGTCGACGCCAGCGCCCGCGGTGCCGTTGAACGGATCCTCCCACAGCGGATTGAGGTCGCTCGAGAGTTCGTCCGGCTGGTCGAGGCTGATGTCGGTTCCCCACGCCAGGGTCACCTTCTCGCCGGGGTTGTCGCGCTTCGCATTGTCGGGGTCGAGCGGGCTCGGCACCACGTTGTCGTCGTCGCCTTCCACCACGTAGTACGACAGCGTGCCAGCGTTGCCGTTCTTGGCTGGCGTCTTCAGGTTGGCCAGGTCGAAGTCGAAGGTCTGGGCGATGAACGCCTCCATTCCGTCGTAGAGGAAGATGGAGCGCGTCTGCTCACCGTGTTCGTAGATGAACACCAGCGAGTAGGACGCGTGCGAGATGGTGCTCTGCCCGAACGTGCAGGTCTGCGTGGTCTTGTTGCACTCGCAGATCGTGTTGCCCTGCGAGTCCTTGCATGAGGTGATCTCCTTCTTGGCCGCCTGCGACGCCGCCTTGAAGCACGCCTCGTCCGTGGTGCACTGCTGGCCGCCCGGCAGGATCACGGAGTCGACGCCAGAGACGTCGTACTGCCCGTAGACCGCGTCGCCCGCGTTCAGGAAGCCCGTAATGTCGGCCCGGCACGCGTAGAACTGCTTCGAGATGGAGCCGGTGCGGTTGTCCGAGTCCGTGTAGCACTTGTCTGCGATGACCTCGGCAAAGCCGAGCCCGGGGACGCGGAGCTCGACCCGGTCGTCGGGTGTCTCGCGAGCGCCGGACCAATAGAGGAAGGACGCGATCACCTTGGCACCCACTGGCACCGTGGCGTCATCACCCCCGAGGGTGACGCTGGCCGACGGCAGAAGCGTGGTGGCGATGTTGTTCTCCTTCTCCGTCAGGGTCGTGCCGACCGCGTGGTAGAAGCCCTTGATGTCCCACCGCTGGAAGCAGCCGACGCCGCTCTCGTGACTGTCGTCGCAGCCGGCCGAACGGGCGGGTGCGGCGCCGAGCGCCGCCGACGTGAGAGCCAACGCGGCAAGTCCATTCCTCAAAGACACCATCGCTCGAATTCCTCCGGGGTCGGCCCGTAGGCAACCCAATCGTTTAATGCGCCAATGGCGCATTGCGCCAGGGCCACGGGGCACCAAGGCCGCAGGGTACCGAGGGCGCAGGGCGCCAAGGTATCATGACTGCTCACGATTTCGCCAGAGTTTTGTGTCCCTCGGGCCGTGGAGGCGACGGGCAGGGGCCGGCAAAGGCAGCGGGCAGAGGCCGGTAGAGGCGGCGTTTCCCGGGCGCCCCGTCCCTGCTACGCTCGCCCGGCATCACCTTCGGGAGTCCCAATGCGCGCCCTCCTTGCCCTGTTGTTCCTCGCTGGCTGCGCCCAAGAGCTGGCCGACATCGACCGCACTCAGCCCAACCGGATCCGGAAGGCGTTGTTCGAGGGCGAGTGGTACCTCGCTCGAACGGTCATCGATGTGCCCTACACCACGGAGTTCACATTTACCGGAGAGTCGTCCGAGCTCGAGCGAGTTCGGTGGGAGGTGCAGCGCGACCTCCTGGTGGCTTATCGCGTCTACGACCGGGTCGAGGGCACGGACCGGGCGGTCACGTACACGGACGCGCCTTACCAGGGCGCGCCGATCGTCGCGTACCGCATCCAATCACACTTCGACATCGTCCGAGACTACAACGCACAGACGGGCGAACAGACCAACGTCCTCCTGGAGAACACCGAGGATCGGCCGTGGTACGAGCGCGACTACATGCGCGTGGACTGGTCACAGAACGTGCTGCCCAGCCTCACGTTCCTGCTCAACTGGGAGGGGCCGGTCTACACGGTAGAGGCGCCGATGAGCTACGTGGTGGAGGACCCCGATCACCCGCACCGCATGGTGCTCGGCCAGCGGACGGCAGACGGCTGGAAGGACGTGAGGACTGACGCGGAGATCGCAGCGCTGGAGCACGCCGAGTACCTCGAGACCACGGTCCGCGTGGCGGTGGAGCCCCAGTTCGTGGACATCGAGGACTGGTACGGCACCCTCTACCACGACCCCGCCTGCTGGTATTACCCGAACGCGGACTGCGAGCACCAGAATGTGCTCGTCAGAATGAGCTTCACGAAAGTCCCGGAGACCTCTTCGTACACACCGCTCGAGTACCCCGACAACGCGATCGCACGGGACGCCGAGGGCAAGGTGGTGCGGGTGTTGAAGGACGACGAGGGCAACGTGGTGCCCGACGAGAACGGCGATGTAGTGCGCCACGATTACTTCGACAAGTTCGGCTTCTTCCGCACGGAGAGGCGCGGGTATGACCCGGCCTACGGCGAAACCGAGTCAGGCCGTGTGTACCTCATCAACCGGCACAACCTGTACGGACCGGACGGCGCGCCGCGCCCGATCATCTACTACAAGAACGCCGACTTCCCAGACTGGCTGGACGACGCCGCGGCCGACATCGCCGACGCCTACGACGCCATCTTCAAGGAGGCGGTGTCGGGCCGGGGGAAGACGCCGCCGGAGCGCATGTTCGAGATCCGGGAGAACTCCGGGCAGCGCATCGGCGACATGCGCTACAACTTCCTGTTCTACGTGCCACGCCCCACCCGCGCGGGCCTCCTCGGATATGGCCCGTCCACCTGCGATCCGCTCACGGGAGAGATCGTGAGCGCGGCGGCATTCGTGTACGGAGGCCCCCTGGAGGAGTACGCCGGGCGCGGCCGGCAGATCGTGCAGCTGCTCACTGGGCAGCTCACGCCCGAGGAGGTGGGGCTCGGAGCCGACGCCCAGGCCGCGCTGGCGGGAGGCCCCAAAGGGACACCTGCCACGCGTGAATCACTCGAGGCGTTCGTGAAGAAGCACGTGGACTCGCCCAGGGGCAAGGCGGTGAAGAAGGCCGGGAAGGACGCGGTCAAGCGCTCCTCGGGCCTCTTTCAGTCGAGGCTCGCACAGGTCGCGGGCAGCCCGTTCGAGGCGCTGCTCACGAACGACGAAGTGAAGCTCATGAAGGGGAAGCGCGTGGTGGGTCCCGGCGACTCCCTCTCCCCGGCCATGTTGGCCCAGGTTTCGCCGGTGTCTTGGCTGTCGCGCGGCGCGCGAAAGTCCGAGCGCGAGCGGGAGCTGCGGATGGCTCTTCGCGCGATGGATCGCGCCACGTTCTCCGACGACGCCGTGATGGGGCTCGCCCAAGAGCTGGCCAAGGAGGGGCTGGACGACGCGGAGGTGCTGCGGCGCATCCAAATTGCGGTGGCCAAGTCCACGGCCGAGCACGAGATCGGCCACACCCTCGGTCTTCGGCACAACTTCGCTGGTAGCGCCGACGCGCTGAATTTTCCGCGGCCCTTCTGGGATCTCCACGGCGGCGAGGCTGCCTTCCCACCGAAGGAGCGGACCGAAGCACAGATCCTGGGCCGTATGGACGAGCACCGATACAGCTCGATCATGGAGTACGCAGGCCGCTTCAACGCCGACATCCAGGGGCTGGGCCACTACGACCGGGCGGCCCTGCTGTTCGGTTACGGCGGGCTCGTAGAGGTCTTCGATGCGCCTCCGGTAGACCCGCTGGCGGACGCGTTCCTCGATGTGTACGACCTCCGCTTCGCGCTGCAGGAGCACCGCCACTACAGCGCGCTGCCCGACTCTCTCGGCGGAATCGACGCCATGTACGCCCGCAAGCTCGTGCCCTACGAGGATGTTCAGGCGCAGGCCGTGGGCGCCGCTCCGTATCAGCACTGGGAGGTGCCCTACCGGTTCTGCTCGGACGAGTACGAGGGCGCCCGTTGGGACTGCGCCGTGTACGACGCCGGGATGGACCCGTACGAGATAGTCACCGACGCCGTCGATCGGTACTTCGGGTACTACTTCCTCCAGGCGTTCAAGGGTGACCGCGCGGACTTCGACCCCTGGTACTACGACGGCGACATGTGGGACCGGTACTTCCGGCACATGCTCACCCAGTACCAGTTCTGGGCGTTCGACCGGTACGACGCGGAGGACTTCTGGGAGGTCCTTCGTGAGGACCCGGGGTACTTCGAGATCGAGGACGTGGCCTGGAGCCTGGCGCGCGACGGCGGCGCGCCGGCAACGGCCGCAACGCAGGCGGCGCTTCGGTTCCTGGTTCAGGTACTGGCGCAGCCGCAGCCCGGCGGCTACGCCTACGACCCCGACAACGACCTCTACTGGCGCTTTACCTCGGACGCGTCGCTCTACGACACCTGCACGGGCGGCGTGAAGGAGAAGGACGATCCGTCGGTGGACTGCCTCGACCTCAATGTGGCCCCAGGAGTGGGCCGGTACAGCTTCACCAGCTACGACCCCGCCGACGGCTACTACTTCTACGAGCGCCCGAAGTGGGTCGGTGCCTTCACGGACAAGATCCTGGCGCTTCAGGTGCTCGCCGATCCCGAGGTCAGCTTCATCGGCGTCAACACGAGCGAAGACATCCAGGGTTATGCGCTGGGCTTCTGGCTCTATTTCCCCGACGTCCTGACACGGCTCTCGGGCGGGATAATCAATGATCGGGTGGCGCAGTTCGCCGGCGCCACGGTAGACGGTGAGTACGTACCCCCCGATCCCTTCGCTCCCAACACCAACCCCGAGGCCGTGACCGTAGACCCCGACACGTGGTCCACCGTGCAGTACTACGCGATGTGGCTCGGCATGGCCGGCTATCCGCTGGGCTTCGACAACACGTTCAACGATCTCATGCACGTCTGGTACGACGGCTCAGGCGATGGGCAGGCCGTACCGGATCTCAACGACCCCTCGGTGGCCACCTGGTACGACCCCACCACGCAGCGGACCTATCGCGCCGTGAAGCACCCCGACTCCGCGCTCTACAGCGTGGGCTTCGAGATGGTGAAGCGCGCCGCCGAGCTCGAGGCGCAGGCCGAGGCCGCGGATCCGGCGGATCGGCCGTACTACGAGAGCCTCGTGCGGTACCACCGGGAGCTGATCGATCTCACGGTCGGCATGTGGAATGTCTACTCGAAGCTGATCTTCTGAGCGGACGCGGAGGCTGACAGGGCGACTCCACGTCCCGGCCTCCGACGAGAACGCGGCCCCGCACCGGCTCCGAGGGGCGTCAGCTCCTTGACGCACGCCACCGCGGTGACACCTCCCGCTCCCCACCCCCCAGGCAAGAAGGGGCTCCCCGCGGCAGCTTTTGCCGACCGGCCCCCCTGGCACGCCCTGTGCTCAGTCCCCTCCCAGCGGCCCACCGAGGGCTGCGTTCCGGGAGGAGACGACGATGGGCTTCGGACAACTCGAGCGATGGATTGCTGGCGCCGCGACCGCCGCATGCCTCTCGCTTCCGGCGCGAGCCGAGTCCGCTGCCGATTCGATGGACGAGCTGTCCTACCTGGTCTTCCCCCGCTCGCTCGGCTTCGACCGCCCCGCGTTCAGCACGGACCCGCTCCGCGGAACCGTGACCGTGACCTTCAAGGCCATGCCGAAGAACTTCGAGGCGCTCCTCGCGCCGCAGGTCGCGACCGACCGGAAACGACGGTTCTTCAAGGGCTTCCGCCCGGCGATGGACGGCGGACGACTGGTGGGGCTGTCGGTGGACGTAGCGCTCCCGGCGTTCGAGATCGCGGTCTACAAGAAGGCGAGCCCTTCGCGATGGGTGATGCGCATTGGCGCCCCTCGCATGGCGGCGGAGGCTGGCGCCCTGCCCGTCCCCGTCCTGCCCTACGCCGACCTGGTCGACGTTGACGCCGCGGGGCGGGCCGAGCTCGCCGCTGCCGAGCGCGCCCTAGAGGCCGGTCTGGCTCAGGGATCCAATACGAGTCGGATCGTGACCACGGCCGACGCCTGTGGGGTCTTCCAGGCGCTCACGGGCAACCCCTCCATCGACCCGGACGTGGCGGCCTTCGCCACCCTGCGGGCGGCCGACTGCGCCTGGGGCGCCGAGCAATTCGAGGAGGCCCTGGCGCTCCTCGGCTCGAAGCGCTTCGCGGCGACCGAGGTGGCGCTGCGCCTCGCTCAGGCCCGCAAGGACGAGCTCACGGGCGCGAGCACCGGCGCGCCGCAGCCGTATGGCGGTCCCTCGGGCAAGCCAGAGGACGTCGCCAAGGGGGCGGATACCCATCCCGCGCTCGCCGGCACGCCCGCCACCGAACTCCACTTCCGCGCCGCTCGTGCCTACCTGGCGTCGGGTAATCCAGCAGCTGCGTTGGCCCAGCTGGACGCGCTCGCGCTCCGCGAGCCGGGCAACACCGCCGTGCAGGCAGTGGCGGCGCGCGCGACGCTGCGCCGTCGGGTCATGGAGGAGGCCGCCGTCGAGGGTCGCTGGGTCGATCTGGCCGCGCAGCACCGGGCACTCACCCTCCCGATCGAGCAACGACCCGTCGACCTCGAGCTGCTGGCGGCCCGTGCACACCGCGAGATCGGGCTCCCGCTCGACGCGGCTCGGATCTACCTCGCGCTGGTCCAGGGGGCAGCCTTCGCGGGGACCGCGGTCACGGAGGCCGAGGTCATGACTGCGCTCGCCGAGACCTATCTCGAGGCCAACGACACCCTGCGCGCAGAGGTCGCGATCCGATACCTGGACGAGCGGCGCGCCGTGCGCCCGTCGACCCTCGCCCGCCTCCACTCGCGCCTCGCGCTCGCCATCGGCAAGGCGAGAGATCTCGGGACCTCCACCGCGCGCATGTCGCCGGCCCTCGCGGAGACTCCGGCGCTCGGGTCCGAGACTGACGGCGATGTCTCGGTCCTCGCTCGGGCGACCACCGTGGCCCTTGAGGTCGAGGGCGTGGCCGCGGCGCGGCGCCTCCTGGCGCCCCACGCCGTCACGGTATCGACGATGAACTCCCTGAGCCGAATCGCCCGCGACCTCGCGGCCGCCGCTCAGGACTGCGAGGCGCTCAGCGTGTTCGCGGCCCCGCTCGAGCTGGCGCCTGCCGAGGACCTGCTGCTCGCCGGGCTCTGCCGCCTCGGCCGCGGCGAGCTGGACGAAGCCCTGGTGCTGGTCGAGGCGGCGCAGGTGTACGCCTCCGACGAGCTCGCTTCGGCCGAGAACGCGCGCCTCCTCGAGGCCGTCCGCGAGCAAGCCCGTTTCTGGCTGGAGGCGGCGCCGGCGCCGGCTCCCGTGACCCCCGTGTCCGCCGGCCATGCCGCCAGCGCCGCCGGCCACGCAGCCCTCCCAAATCAGCACATGAAGCTCGCCAGCGCGGGTTTCTAGTGAGTTCTCCGAGGAGCTACCCCATGTCCTTCTTCGATGGCCAGCCCGACCTCCTGCTCGTCTCCCGCGTTCCCGTGATGCAGCGCGTCCTCGCGATGGTCGAGGGCGTGGCCGCGGCGCCCACGTCAGTGCTCCTGACGGGCGAGTCGGGCACAGGCAAGGACGTCATCGCGGAGGCCTTGCACCGTCTCTCGGACCGGCGCCAGCGGCCCTTCGTTGCGGTGAACTGCGCAGCGATCCCCGCCACTCTGATCGAGAGCGAGCTCTTCGGTCACGAGAAGGGCGCCTTCAGCGGGGCCATCGAGCGCAAGGTGGGTGTGTTCGAGCGCTCGAACGGCGGCACGCTGTTCCTCGACGAGATTGGCGAACTGCCGCTCGAGCTTCAGGCCAAGATCCTTCGCGTCATCCAGGACCGCACCGTGACGCGCCTCGGGGGGACCCACGGGATCGTCCTGGACGTCCGCCTCGTCGCGGCGACCAATCGCGACCTAGGGCGCATGGTTGCGACCGGTCAGTTCCGGCAGGACCTGTTCTACCGCCTGAATGTGTTCCCGATCGCCCTGCCGCCCCTGCGGGTCCGCAAGGACGACCTCCCGGCGCTGGCCCAGACGCTCCTGGTCCGCCTCGCGCGGCGCCATGGACGCGGCCCTGTGGCCCTGGAAGCGCGAGCGCTAGCGCGCCTGTCGCAGCACGACTTCCCGGGCAACATCCGGGAGCTCCAGAACGTGCTCGAGCGCGCCCTGGTCCTGGGTGGCGCCGGCGGGCGCCGCGGGGGGCTCATCACCGAGGATCTGCTGGTGTTCGACGACGCTCCGCTCCCGGCGGGCCGACGTGAGCGCCGCCCGGAGCAGCTCTGGGGAGTGGAGCCGGCTAGCGCCGAAGAGGTGGCGCCGCTCACTGGATTCCACGGCCGGACGCTGTCGGACATCGAGCGCGAGGTGATCCTCACCACGCTCGAGCGGCAAGAGGGCAACCGGACGCGGACGAGCGACCTCCTCGGGATCAGCATCCGGACATTGCGGAATCGGCTGCGCGAGTATCGCGAGCTCGGCTTCGCGGTGGCAGACGCTCCGTTCGGCGTAGCGGCCTGAGCCATGATTAACTTTGATAACACCACCCGAATGTTGGAGGCCAGCCTCACGCTGCGGGCGCGGCGCCAGGACCTCCTCGTCTCGAACCTGGTCAACGCTGACACGCCGAACTATCGCCCGAAGGACCTGACCTTCGAGGGTGTCCTGGCGAATGTGTCTGATGAGGACCTGCGGAGCACCTCGACCCGAGCGCTCATCGAAGACAACGAGGACGTGTACGTGAACCAAACGCCCGCCGACTCCCTCGACGGCAACGGCGTGAATCGCGACGTCGAGATCGGGAAGGCCGCAGACAACCTCCAGCGCTTCGGCGTGGGGCTGGAGCTGGTCAGGCGGAAGATGGGGCTCATTCGTTACGCGATGTCGAGCTCGGACGCGGGCGGCTGATCCTGGAACTCTCGGCCGCTGCCGTCATGGGCAGGGGCTTACTGGAGGCGAACATGCTTCGTGCGATGGAAATACTGGGACAGGGGATGGGCGTGCAGCGCCAGCGCCTCGAGATCGCGAGCACAAACCTCGCGAACGCCCACACCACCCGAACGGCCGACGGCGGCGCCTACCGCCGCAAGGAGCTGGTGGTGGCGTCGTCGCCTCTGGAGCTCCGGGATGGCTTCTCTCGCACGCTGGAGGGTGTTCGGGTCTCGAACGTGGCCCAGGATCCCACGCCGCAGCCCCGCGTGTTCGACCCCGGCCACCCGGACGCCGACGCGGACGGCATGGTGACGATGCCCAACGTCGAGGTGGTCGAGGAGATGGTGGACATCACCAGCGCCACGCGCTCGTTCGAGGCGAATGTGACGGCGTTCGAGGCCCTGAAGCAGATGGTGAACAAATCCATGGAGCTCGGGAGATAAACCATGAGCGTCGTACTCGCCAACCCGTCGCTCCCCGCCGGACTCCCCCCGGAGCTCCGCGCCCTCCAGGGGCAGCTCGGCCCGCAAGCCTCACCGCTCGAGGGCCAGCTCCCCGGCGTGTTCGGCGCGGCGCTCGAGGGCGCCATCGCACGGGCCGAGGGCCCGATACAAAACCCGGCGGACGCGCTGGTCAGCCGCATGCAGCGCGGCGTCGACGCGGTCAACGCCGACCTCGAGGCGGGTGACAACGCGGCCCAGGCCTTCGTTCGTGGCGAAGAAATCGCCGTCCACGAGGTCATGTTGGCCATGACGAAGGCCGATACGTCGTTTCGACTCATGACCACGATCGGCCGCAAGGTCATCGAGGCCTATCAAGACGTCTCCCGGATGCAGCTCTGAGCCCTGAGTTAGAGAGGACGGCACACCATGCGAGAGACCTTCGATAGAGCCCTCACCGAGCTGCGTGCGCTGGTTGGACGACTGTCCACGGCGCAGCGCGTGACGTACGCGGCGGTGCTCGCGGCCGTCGTGGGCGGCCTCGCGTGGGTCATCGTGACCGGGAGTCAGGAGCGTTGGGCCAAGGCCGGCACGCTGCGGAGCCCCGACGAGGCCAAGGCCGCCATCAAAGCGCTCGAAGAGCACAAGATCCCGGTTCGCCTCTCGGCCGGGGAGTCCGTGGAGGTCCCGGAGGAGAAGGTCGGCGAGGCGCGGATGCTGCTCATGGCCTTCGCCGACGACACGGGCGCCTCGGTCGGCATGGAGCTGCTCGACAAGGGCGGCTATGGCGACTCCCACTGGAAGGAGCAGGTGAACTACCTCCGGGCGCTCGAGGGCGAGCTCTCGCGGACAATCCGCACAATCGACGCGGTCCGTGGCGCACGCGTACACCTCGCGATCCCGCAGAAGACCGTGTTCCTTCGCGAGGAGAAGAAGCCCACGGCCTCGGTGACGTTGACGCTCGCGCCTGGAGCGGAGCTCGACAAGAAGCAGGTGCGTGCGGTGCAGGGCCTGGTCGCGAACGCGGTGCCGGAGCTCTCGAAAGACGCCGTCGCCGTGGTGGACGCGCAGGGGACGCTGCTCTCGAAGAGCGACGAGGACGGCATGGGCGAGAGCGCGTTCGAGCTCGAGGCCCGTGTGGAGCGCGACGCGGAGAATCGCCTCCTGGCCATGCTCGAGCGCATCGTTGGCGTCGGGAAGGCCCGGGTTCAGGTCGCCGCCGAGCTCGACCACTCGCAGGTCACGGAGAACTCCACCGAGCTCAATCCGGACGGCCAGGTCGTGAAGACCGAGGACACGTCCGAGGAGAGCTCGCTCACGGAGGACGCTGCGGCGGAGGGCCTCGTGGGCCAGACGGGCAATGACCCGGCGCGGGCCGCATCGGGCGCCTCGAAGCCGAAGTCGCAGAAGACGAAGAAGCGCGAGCAGCGGGAGTACGAGAACGCCGTGACGAAGCGGACCACGGTCAAGGGCGGCGCACGCGTGAAGCAGCTGGCCGTGAGCGTGGTGGTCGACGGCGTGTGGAAGGCCACCGACGGCGGCGAGGAGGTGTGGACCGCACGCGACCCCGCCGAGCTGGCCGCGATCGAGACGGCGGTCCGGGTCGGTTCCGGGATCGACGACACCCGGGGCGACAAGATCTCGGTGGTCTGCCTCGCCTTCGAGGAGCTGCCCGCCGCAGAGCCCGCCCCG
The DNA here is from genome assembly GCA_005776725.1 of Pseudomonadota bacterium. Taxonomy (GTDB): domain Bacteria; phylum Myxococcota_A; class UBA9042; genus SXOO01. Next base: position 14,918 of record SXOO01000259.1, read on the forward strand.
GCACCGCCGATGCAGCCCTGGGCCGTGGACCTCATCCGCTGGGGCATCATGGCGGCGCTGGTGCTGGTGCTCATCTTCGCGGTGCTGCGCCCGTCCCTCGCGCTCATGAAGGAGAACGCGGCCACGCGGGCGCTCACTGCGGGCCCCATGCTCGCGCTCGCGGAGGGCCTCCCGATCGAGGCGGGCCTCCTCGACGCCCCAAAGACGGAGAACTCCAAAGACATCCCAGGCGCCGAAGTGGACGCCGAGGAGGACGAGATGAAGAAGAACGGCACCAAGACCCCGAGCGCACTGGGCGAAGAGCTCCGTCGCGGCGCCATCGAGGCGACGCGCCAGAACCCGGCACGAGCGGTCCAGCTCGTTCGAGCCTGGCTCCAACACGAGGACGAGGCGCGCCGCGCCGCGACCCCGAAGGCGGGGAGCTGAACCATGGCCACTGGATTCGACTCCAACTCCGCCGGAGCGCCCGAAGAGGCGACGGTGTTCCCCCGCGATGGACGCCGGCGATCCGCTATTGCGCTCATGATGCTGGGGCCAGACATCGCCGCCGAGATCCTGCGCGAGCTGTCCGACGAGGAGATGGAGGGGCTGCTCCGGACGGCCGCCGACATCAAGGCGGTGTCGCCGGAGGAGGTCGTGGATGTCCTCGACGAGTTCGGTCGGGTGGTCGGCGGCGAGGGGATGTTGGTGATGCGACCCGCCGCGTTCGTCCGGAGCCTGGCTGAGGAGACCTTCGGATCGGACCGAGTGAAGCACCTCCTCGGCGAGGTCCCCCCCCCGCCTCGCCCCGAACCCGAGCTCGAGCCGGTGTTCACGGCCGAGGAGGCATCTTGTCCGCTGCCGTCGGCGGTTCAAGCACCGCCGGAGGCGTTGGCCACGATCCTGAAGAAGGAGCACCCGCAGACCATCGCGGTCGCGCTGGCGGTCCTGCCCACATCCAAGGCCTCTGCGGTCATTCAGCGGCTACCCGAAGCGATCCGAGCCGAAGTGGTGCGCCGCATCGCGACCACGGGCAACATCGCTCCGGACCTGCTGAAGGAGCTCGACGAGACGCTCAAGCGCGAGCTCGAGATGCTGAACAAGGCGTCGCTCATCGTGGATGGCCAGGGGCTCGTGGTCAGCCTCCTGAAGGCGATGCCAAGCGACGTCGAGGAGGGCATCTTCAAGGGTCTCAAGGCGGACGACCCGGAGCTCTCTGACACGATCAAGAAGAAGATGTTCGTGTTCGAGGACCTGCTCGGTATCGACAGCCGATCGCTGCAGAACATCCTGAAGGAGGTCGACGGCAAGTCCCTCACGATCGCGCTGAAGGGTGGGAGCACCGCGCTGCGCGAGCACATCCTATCGGTCATGTCGAGCCGCGCCGCCACCATGATCCTCGAGGACCTCGAATCCATGGGCGCCGTCGCCGTCGCGACGCTGACCCAGGCGCAAGACGACATCGTGAACATCGCGCTCCGCCTCGCCGCTGAGGGCAAGATCATCATTAGGGGCGGGCCGTGACCGACCTCGCCCTCCACGCGCTGTTCGCACCGCGCCCCCCGGTGGTCGAGTCGCTTGCGGCTCGTTTCCCGGGCAGCTCCAGCATCGCTGCCCTCTGGTCGGGCGAACGCCCGCGGATCCGCACGCTCCTGGAAGCCGCGGAGCCCGGCGGCCCGGTCGGCGGTCGCGAGACCTCGGCGCAGGAGATCCCGCCGTCCGAGCCGGAGGCCATCATCGACGCCGAGGCGCTCGCCGCCGCCGTTGCGAGCGCCCGCGCAGAGACCGAGCAGACCGTACGCGCCGAGCTCGCCGCCACCATCGAGGCCGCCGTCGCAGAGGCGGTGGCGGCCGGCCGCGAGGCCGCCTTCATGGAGGGCCAAGCGTCTCGGGACGCCGAGGTACAGGACGCCATGCAACGCGCCATCGAGGCCGCCGCGCAGTTTGATGCTGGCGCCACGGCGCTCCGGGCCGAGGCGCGACACGACGCGGTCGAGCTGGCGTTCGCGCTGGCCGAGGCGGTGGTGCAGACCACGCTGACGCGTGACCGGAGCATCGTGGAGGGCCTCGTTGATGCAGCTCTGGACGATGCGCCGGCCGGCGCGAACCTGGTCGTGCGTTGCCACCCCGAAGACCACGCGCTGGTGGTGACCCGCCTCGCCGAGCGCCGCGACACCGGCGCCGTGGCGAGCTTCGAGGTCATCGCAACGCCCGGGCTCGAGCGGGGCGGGCTCACGGTCACGCTCCCGGAGGGCCAGCTCGAGGCGCGCCCGAAGCATCACCTCGCCACGCTGATCGCGGCCGTCAAGGCGCGCCTGGAGGTGGCGTGATGTTGCCCATGACCGAGCTCCGTCACGCCATCGCCGACGTCACGCCCCGTCTCGCGACCGGCCGCGTCTTGCGGATCGCCGGCCTCATCGCCGAGGGCACGCTGCCAAACGCGCGCCTCGGGATGCTGGCTGAGCTGGAGGCAGCCGGTGGCGTACGGGTCCCCGCCGAGGTCGTGGCCGTCACACCCCGCGGCGTCGCCCTGATGCCGCTCGGCGGTGTGCACGGGATCACCGCGGGGGCGCGAATCGTCGCGGCCCCGACGTCCCCGGCCATTCGGACCGGGCCGGGGTTGCTCGGGCGCGTGGTGGACGCGTGGGTCGCGCCGCTCGACGGCAAGGGCTCGATCGCGCTCGAATCCCTGCCCTGGCGTACGCCGCTCGAGCCGGCGCCGCTCAACCCGCTCGATCGCGGGCTGGTCGACACGGTGCTGCCGATGGGCGTGCGCGCCATAGACGCCATGCTGACCATCGGCGCGGGCCAGCGAATGGCGATTCTCGCCGGCGCCGGCGTCGGTAAGTCCACGCTGCTCGCGATGATGGTCAAGGACAGCGCGGCCGACGTCGTCGTGGTCGGCCTGATCGGTGAGCGTGGCCGCGAGGTGAAAGAGTTCGTGGAGCGCGACCTCGGCGCCGACGGCATGCGCCGCGCCGTCGTGGTCACGGCCACGAGCGACCAGCCCGGCGCCCTGCGAATCCGCGCCGCCACGGTCGCGCCCTCGATCGCCGAGGCGTTTCGCGATCAGGGGCAGAAGGTGCTGCTGCTGATCGACTCGCTGTCGCGCGTGGCGATGGCGCAGCGGGAGCTGGTCCTGGCCGTGGGCGAGCCGCCGGCCACCTAGGGCTATCCGCCCTCGGCGTTCGCGATTATC
>SXOO01000260.1 GCA_005776725.1 Pseudomonadota bacterium
CGCTGCCCGAGGCGCAGCTGGACCGCTTCATGTTCTCCGTGGACGTGAAGTACCCGTCGGCCGACGAGGAGTTTCGGATCGTTCAAGCCACCACGACGGGGATGGACGCGGCGCTCGAGAAGGTGCTCAGCCCCCAGGAGATCCTCGAGTTCCAGAGCCTCGTGCTGCGCGTCCCTGCCTCGGACAGCGTGATCCGATACGCGGTGCGCCTCGTCCAGCAGACGCGGCCCACCACCGAGGGCGCAGCGGATCTGGTCAAGGACATGGTGGCGTGGGGGGCGGGTCCGCGCGCGTCTCAGTATCTGGTGCTTGGCGCCAAGGCGCGCGCCCTGTTGGACGGCCGCTTCGTGGCCACGATCTCGGACGTCAAAGCTTTGGCGTACCCGGTGCTGCGACACCGCGTGATCCCGAACTTCCACGCCGAGGCGAGCCGGGTCTCGAGTCGAGAGGTAGTCCAGCACCTCCTCGAGAGGGTCCCCGAGTAGTGTCCGGCGCCACGCTGCGCCTGCTGCCCCCAGAGCTCCTGAGCCGCCTCAAGACGCTGGAGCTTCGGTCCCGTCGCGTAGTGGACGGTGTGCTCACCGGCCTCCACCGGAGCCCGCTGCACGGCGCCTCCGTCGAGTTCTCCGAGCACGCGCAATACAGCCCGGGCGATGAGATCCGCCACATCGACTGGCGGGTCTTCGGTCGGAGCGATCGCGCCATGGTGCGTCGCTACGAACACGAGACAAACCTCCAGGTGCTGGTGGTGCTCGACGTCTCATCCTCCATGGCCTACCAGTCGCCCGCCGCGCCGCTCTCCAAGTGGGCCTTTGGGGCCCGCCTGGCGGCCGCGCTCGGCTACCTCGTTCTGAGGCAGCAGGACGCGGTAGGACTGCTGCTCACGCGAGACGGCGGCGGCCGCTCCGCGCCGTCAGACACCTACCTGCCGCCGCGCGCGCGCTCCAGCCACCTCGAGAGCCTCTGTGAGCTCCTCGAGAAGCACCCGCCGTCGGAGCGGAGGGCCACCTCGCTGCTCGGGGCGCTGTCCACGTTGAACGAGCGCCTCGGTCGAAGAGGCCTGGTGTTCGTCGTCAGCGACTTCTTCGAGGACGAGACGCGCCCCGACGAGCCGCCCGCGTGGTTTCGAGTGGCCGCAGAGCTGGAGCGGCAGGGGCATCACCTCGGGCTGTTGCAGGTGCTCGACCCCTGGGAGGTGGAGTTCCCCTTCACGGACATGACGGTCTTCGAGTCACTGGAGTCGGGCGAACGCTCCACGCTGGACCCACGCCTCGTCCGCTCCAGCTACCTCGACGCGCTGCGCTCGTTCACGCGGGGGCTGCGGGTGCACGCGGCCCGCTCGGGTCTCGACTTTCGCGCCTTCGACACGCGCTCGCCCGTGGACGCCGCGCTCGCCGCGTTCCTCACCGGCAACCGAGCCTCGCGCGAAGCACCGGAGCCGTTCGAGGGAGCGCCGTGATCGCGTTCGACGCGCCGCAGCTCCTGTGGGGCGCTCTCGCCGCGTTGATCCCGCTGCTGATCCACCTCGTGCAGCGGCGGCGCGCCCGCGTCCACCACTTTGCTGCGACGGCGTTCCTCCTCGGCACCCGGCGTCGGGTGGCGCGCCGTTATCGCTTGCGAGAGCTCATGCTCCTCGCGCTCCGCATGCTTCTGCTAGCGGCGCTGGCGGTGGCGTTCGCGAAGCCCTGGGTACGCTCGGAGGAGGTGGCGATCCTCGGCAACGTGACGCCAAGCTCTGTGGTCATCGTCATCGACCCTTCGGCGTCCATGACGGAGACCCGCGACGGCCGCAGCCTGCTGGAGCTCGCCGTGGAGCAGGCGAGAGGGCTGGTCAGCGAGCTGCTCGGGGAGAGCGACGCTGCCGTGGTGGTGGCGCAGAGCCCCGCGCGAGCGCTCACGAGCCGGCTCACCTTCGACCGCAAGTTGGTCGGCGATGTACTGAGCGGGATTCGGCCCACGCAGGGCAGGGCGGACCTCGCCGGGGCCTTGCGACTGGCCGAGCAGATCCTGGTGGAATCAAGCCACGTTCGGCGAGAGGTGGTGGTGTTCACGGACCTCCAGGCGTCCGAGTGGGAGGGCATGGGCCGTCCGTGGGCGCTGGACCGGGCGCCGTCCGTTCGGCTCGTGGACATGAGCGACGGCGCCGAGCGGCGAAACTCCGCGGTCACCGCGGTGCTCACGGAGGTGGTCACCGAGGGGGCGGAGCGGATGCTCCGCGTGTCCGTCGACGTCCTGAGCGATCGTCCAGAGGCCATCGAAGAGGTGGTCACCGTTCGCCTTGGCCCGAAGGTCGCGAAGAGCGTGGTGCGGCTCGAGCCCCGCCGGATCACGACTCAGGTGTTCACGCTTACGCTGCCCGAGGGGGACGCCTTCGTGGGGAGCGCCGAGGTGGGGCACGACGAACGCGCGATCGACGATAGCCGGCCCTTCGTGGTGGAGCTGGGGCGGCGGGTAGATGTCCTGGTCGTGAACGGCGCCCCGAGGAGCGTGCCGCACGACGACGAGGTCTTCTTCCTCCGCGCGGCGCTTCGCCCCGGGCGCGACGCCACCGTGCGGACCAACGCCACAGTGATCCGCCCGGATGAGCTCACCTCGGAGCAGGTGGCCGACGCTGACGCGGTGATCCTGGCGAACGTGAAAGAGCTCGACCCAGAGCAGGCGGTCGCGCTGGAGCGTTGGGTTCGAGACGGCCACGGTCTCATGGTCACCGCGGGAGACAACTTCACCCCGCTCGTCTGGAACGGGCTGCTGGCGCCGCTTCTGGTCCTGCCGATGCGCGGCGTGGAGAGCCGGCTCGAGGAGCCGGTTTATGCCGCGGGGCTCGACACCGAGCACCCCGTGCTCCGTGCCTTCTCGGCGCTCGCGGACGCGAGCCTGTATGCCGCCCGAACCCGCCGCTACCTACAGCTCGAGACCCACGCCGCGGCCGACACGCGGGTGCTCGCCAGCTTCTCCGACGGAGCCCCCATGTTGCTGTCGCGCAGCCTCGACCGAGGGCGCCTCCTCCTCCTCACGACGAGCGTGGACCGGGACTGGACCGACCTGCCGTTCAAGTCGAGCTACCTGCCGCTCCTGCAGGAGGCGGTGCTGTGGCTGTCTGGGCGCGGTGAAGGGCCCGTGGCGGGTGAGGCCACGGTGGCCTCCGTGGTGACGGTGCCGGTGATGCCAGGCGTCACCGAGGTGAGCGTGGAGGGGCCGCGGGGGCGGCGCGCCGTCTACGCCGGAGACGACCTTGGTGGACCCGAGGTGCGGTTTCGGGAGACGGACGAGGCGGGGATTTACACAGTGCGGCAGGTCGCCGGTGCGCAGCCGAGAGAGTCGCGCTTCGCCGTGGGCGTGGACCCGAGAGAGTCTCGGGTGGCGCGGATCAGCAGTGAGGCGGCGCATGCGTTGCTGGACGCGCCCGCTGGGGAAGAGGGGGCGTCCACGGTCGCGCCGCCGCCTGAGCGGAAGCGCGACGTGTGGCCGCTGCTCCTGGCGAGCCTCTTCGTGTTGCTGGCGCTCGAGACATGGCTGGCGCTCACCGCCTCGCGCGCCTCGGACGACACGCTCAGCCTGGGTTGAACACGAAGGGCCACTGCACGACGCAGATCCCGCCCTCGGGCTTCTGGAACGCCATACGCCGAATGACGCGGAGCACGCACTCGCCCACGGCGGGGTCCGAGATGGTGTTGCTCGCCATGCTCGCGCTGGTCACCGAGCCCGCGACCGAGATGGTCCAACGGGCAGTCACCTTCCCCTGAAGCCCCGCGTTGACCTGAAGGCGCTGCTCGTAGCACCCGCGGATCGCGTTGGCGCGCGCCCGCACGACCGAGGCGATGTTGCCCTTGTCACATCCACCGGTCGCCTGGCCGGTGCCTCCAGTGAGCTTCGCCGCCTTTCGGATGGTCTTCGGACCGAGGCTCACGGTGGTCTGGGTGCCGTCTCCGCCGGGCCCTGGGATCTTGCCGAGCCCGTGCAGCTGTCCGAACGGGCCGTCCCCGCCGCCGCCGTTGCCCGTGCCGCGAAAGCCCATGCCATCGGTGCCATAACCGGCGACGAAGGTGCCGTCGGCGCCGGCCATCGAGATGGCGATCTTGGAGGTGAGAGCCGAGGTGTTGCTGGCAAGGAGGTTCGAGATCGCGCCGATGTTCTGAAGCTTCTGGCTCTGGAGCAGCGTCACCAGCCCCACATCGCGCGCTTTTACTTTCGTCACCATGGGCGCTTCGTTCTTCGGGACCTTCGACTCCTTGGTGATCGCCTCGTCCGGGTCCCCGAACTTGCCCTCGTCGTCGGGGGCTGCCTTCGACGTGGACTCCTCCAGCTCCTCGGGTTCGGGTTCGTCCTTCTCCTCCTCCTCGGGGGTCTTGGCCGCGAGCAGCGCTTCGGCGTTCACCTCGACGTTGCGCTTCTTCTGGGAGGCCAGCCGATACTGGTCGTAGGTGGGATCCCAGCGCCAGCACAGCACCGTCGCGAAGCCCACCAGCACCACCACTGCGGCGACCGCTGCGGCGCCGACCCAGGTGTCCCAGCTGAGGCGCCCCGGGGCGGCCACGCGGCCTCCCTGGACCAGCTGGAAGACCAGCGAGATGTCGCCGAAGTCGAGCTTGCCCCAGTCGTCACCGGCGAGTCGGAGGGGGCGGCCCTCGAGCCGCGCCTCCTCCGGGGTGAGGCGCCTGCCGCCGAGGGACAGCGTGCCCTCGAGGCCGGGTACCAGCGCGAGGTCGTAGGTGCCCGAGACGGGATGCGCCACGAACAGCGGGTGCCGCGGGGGCAGCGCCGAGGTGGGGATGAGGAGGCCGTCGTGAGAGTCGGCGCCCACCTCCACCGTGCGCGGCTCCGCGTGCAGCACCTGCCGGATCACGCTGCCGTTCCAGAGGAGCGACGTACGCAGCGCGCCGGCTCGCGCGCTGACCGCGTTGAGCTGGAGCATCGCTCCCACGGAGAGGAAGAGCGCGCCGGCCAGGGTAAACCAGAAGCCACCCCCCAACTCCGGAGCACCCGTCAGCGGATGGCCGAGGAGCGCCTCGAGAAAGAGCCCCGTAGCGCACAGGAGGCCGGCGACCGAGAGGCCGGCCGCCAGCGTGACGAGCGCGATGCGTCGGCGACGCAACACGGCCGCAGCCACGGCCGCGGCGCCTCCGATGATGGCTCCCCAGAGCGCCCAGTTCCCTGTGGCGAGCGAGGTGGCGAGGACTCCGCCGGAGTCTCCCGGCAGAAGAAACCAGGGGACGGTGACGACCCCCAGGGTGACGCTGATGGCCCCAGCGACAGCAGGAACAGCACGGAACAGCATGGGCCAGAACTCCCTTTGGTAGCCGCGCACCACCCTGGTGCGCGATCGCGGCGCCTTTCGCGTAGCGCCGCGGGGCTAAAAAACGAACGGGAGTCCGAAAGGATCTTCGGAGATGTGGATCAGCGGTGGAGGAGCTGCTCTCCGGACGCGACGATCGTGGGCAGGAACGACTTCTTGAGGCGCAGGAGCTTGTTGAACCGGGCGGCCTGGCGGGCGTCGGACCAGGTCCCCTGCGGGCGCCGGATCTCACCGTTGATAACGGTTTCGCCCATGTCGACGAACTCCGTGCGGATGTCGGCGGGCGGGGCGCTGGGCGTGAGCGGGGCGAGCGAGAGCAAGAGCGTGAGCGTGAACATCGGGCCTCCAGTGTGAGAGCGGCCGCCGCTGGAGCGGACGCGCGCTGAGAACGCACGGGAGGGGAGGGCGATCTACGCGCTTCGAGCTAAGGGAAGCTCACGACCGCGCCAAGCGCGAGAAACGCCGAGAGTGCCAATGAGAACAGCGCCTTCCGGGCGCAGCCGGCCGCCCAGGTGCCGGGGGGCGCATCCGTCAGGGCCGGGCGCCGGCCGCGGGCCGCCTTGCACCAGACTCTCTGGCCGTCCACCAGGAGCGCCTGCTCGAGGTGGAATGCCGTGGCGCGAGGGGCGGAGCCGAAGGCGCTCTCGGCGAGCGCTCGCGCCGTGGGCAAGAGACCGTCGAGGCGGCTCGTCCACGCGCCCCCGTGGCTCGGCAGCAGCCATACTTGTTCGAGCGCGACGGGGTGCGTGACCCCGAACTCATCGGTGCGCGAGAGCCCTGAGACGGGCCTGCCGGCAGCGTCCTTGGCCGCGGCTGACGGCGGCGATGTGTGGGCAGACCGGAGCGCGGCGAGCTCGCCCGGGTCCCGCTCTGTCCCCGCCGGCTCCAGTTGCTCGTCGACGGCGATGAGGGTCCCAGTGCTCTCGTCCCCCGTGGAGTCATCGATGCCGACGTCGAGACGGCGCCGCTCGATGCGCCATCGGCAGAGGCCACAGGCCTGCCCATCCAGGGGTGACTGGATGGACGACACGACATGAATGAACGCGGGGCGCCAGCGGCCTCGCCACCAGCGCCACTCGAGGAGAGCGCGGGCGCCGCTGAGAGCGAGCAGGAACGCGGCGACCCCCAAGATGGAGGCGAGCACGCGGGCGTCTTACTTGAAGACGCGCTCCTTGCTGGACTGGAACATCGTGGGCAGGAACGACTTCTTGAGGCTGAGGAGGCGCTCGAACTTCGCCTTCTGCCGCGTGTCGGTGAAGAGCGCCGTGGGCTTCTTGATCTCGCCGTCGATGAGCTGGTCCGAGAAGTCGTAGAACTTCGCCTTCTCACCGGCGGCCGGCGGTGCGGCCACAGCGACCGAAGAGACCAGGAGACCGACAATCAGGATGACACGCTTGGCCATGGGGACCTCCAGAAGCGCGCTAACGCGCGAGCCGCAGTAAAGCGGGCGCTCGCGCTGGTGTAAAGAGAGGACGTGACGGGCTGAGAACGGCTGGCCGTCGTGACTCGTTCACGGCGTGCGTCCCCTGACCGGCGGAGGGCCGCTCAGAGGGCAGGGTCATGCATTGCCGGGGGTGGGCTCGACGGCAGGTTCGACCTTCGGCTCGGCTGCGGGCTCCGGCGCGGGCGCGGGTGCCGGCTCCGGCTTGGTCTCCGGCTTGGGCTCTGCGGCAGGCTCGGCCTTGGGCTCTGCCGCGGGCTCGGCCTTGGGCTCTGCCGCGGGCTCGGCCTTGGGCTCTGCCGCGGGCTCGGCCTTGGGCTCTGCCGCGGGCTCGGCCTTGGGCTCTGCCGCGGGCTCTGCCGCGGGCTCGGCCTTGGGCTCTGCCGCGGGCTCGGCCTTGGGCTCTGCCGCGGGTTCGCCCTCGGCCGGCGCCCCTTCCTCCGGAAGCTTCGGCTCCTCGGCAGGGACGTCGTAGAGCCCTTGGGCGCAGGCGTCCTTCAGCACCAGGACGCGCTTCGAGACCTCGTGCGTGGGCGGGAGCTGGCCGGCCTTGATGTACTTCTCGTAGTACCCGACGGCCTGCTTACAGACGTCGTCCTTCGTGCCCTTCTTCTCGTAGAGCTTGCCGATCTCCTCGAAGAGGCTGGCGCGGCGCCCATCGAGCTCAACGGTCTTGTCGTAGCTCTTGATGGCCGCTTCGAGCTGGTTCAGGCCGAGCTGGCAGGTGCCGAGGCCCGAGATCGCCTCGACGTTCTCGGGCTCGAGCTTGAGCGCGCTCTCGAACCGATCGCGGGCCCCCTCGTAGTTCAAGTACTCGAGGTAGATCTTGCCGAGGTTCAGGTGAGCCGCGACGTTGCCGGGGTCGAGCTTCAGCGCCACGGAGAAGTGCTGCACCGCCAGAGGGAGCTGGTTCGTGCGCACGTACACGGTGCCGAGGTTCGTGTGCGCCTCCACGGAGTTCGGGTCCAGCCCGATGACCTTCTGCTTGAAGATCCACTCCGCGAAGTTGAGCTGACCGGCCTTGAGGAACACGAGGCCGCGGGTATTGAGCGCCGTGACGTTCTCCGGTTCGATGATGAGCACCTGCTTCACGTGGTCCTCAGCGAGCGCGGTGTCGCCCTTGAGGAGGTGGTAGAGCGCCAGACCGTTGTTGGCCGGGACGTTCTCGAAGTCCCGTGCCACGACCTCGTCGAACGTGAGCTTCGCCTTCGAGAAGAGGCGCTCGGCCTCGGCGCCCTTACCGCTGTCGAGCAGCGCCTTGCCCTTGGCAAGGAACACCTTACCGACGAACGCCTTTGCGTCGGCGCTCTCCGGGTTGGCCTTGATGGCGCGCTGATACGCGTCGAGGGCCTTGTCGGTGTTGCCGGCCTTCTCGTGCACCGTGCCGATGTTGAAGTACGCCTCGAGGAACGAGGGCGAGAGCTCGGCGGCCTTCTCGAAGGACGCGAGCGCCTTGTCGTACTCCGGGGGCACCGACAACGCAGCCTGAACGCCCTCGCGGAAGGCGTCCTGGGCCTCGAGCGGGATCCCGGGGAGCACGGTGGGCTCGCTCTCGGTGGGGCCCGTGTCGCGCTCGACGACGTTCTCGCAGACCTTGTTCTCGCAGATCCACCCCTCGCCGAAGCGAGTCTGGCAGTCCGCGGTGGTGTCGCAGGACTTCCCGGGATCCGGCTGCTTGTTGTCGCCGGGGCCCTTGTCGTCCGGGATCACGGTCGTGGTCGTGGTCCCGCAGCCGATTACGAACGCGAGGGCGGGCGCCCGCAGCGCCAGCCAGATTGAGCGTGTGCGCATCATAGACGGCCTCACTTCTGGTCCTTCTTGACGAACTTGAGCATGTCGACCGTCACGTCACCGCGGCGCAGATAGCGGACCACGTTGGCGGAGAGGAGCGTGTCCTGCGTGTGCTCCGCCGACAGCTGCTTGTTGAGCGGGCTGTCGCCGGCTACGGGGTACCCATCCGGGTTCACCCTGGAGGCGTAGATGCCGGCCTCCTTCGCGCACTGATTGTAGACGCCCTTCTCGTGGGCAACCTCGAGCGCACCCTTGAGGAGCAAGAGGGCCTTCTCGTTGATGGGGTCGGCGATGGTCTGGAGCGCTGCCTTGTATTGCGTCTCGCCCTCGGTCCCGAGGAGCATGTCCGGCACCGGCACGGCGTCCAGCTCCTTCACGAAGTCGTAGTACAGGCGGCCGTTGCGGTATGCCGCGCAGCCGAGCCAGTACGACGAACCCATGTCCCACACCTTCTGGAACTCGACCTCAGCCTTGCTGTGGAGCGTGGCCTTCTTGATGAGGGCCTCCTTGAGCGCGTTGATGTTCATCGTCGCCGGGATCTTCGTGTCGTCGAACTCCTGGAAGACGTAATCGGCCAGCCAGTACGCGGACTGAGCGGCGTACCACTGAGCGCCGCCCTTCTTCTCCGGCTTGCCTTCGGCCTCCTTGAGCGCGTTGCCGAGCTCCGAGACCGAGCGGATGAAGTAGTCCGAGGCCTTCTTGCGGTTGGTGTAGACCTTCTTCACCGGCGCGCCCTCGGGGTTCTTGGCGTTCTTGGCCGCCTGGTCGGCCTCGTCGAGCTTCCGCAGGATGTCGCCAGCGCGAGACCAGCCCTCCACCTTGAGCGCGTGCTGCGACGGGTGTTTGTTGGCGAACGCGTCGTAGTGGGCCACCGCCTTCTTCAGCGACTTGGGATCCCCGAGCTTCTCGAGCAGCACCCCGATCTTGAAGAACGTCATGGGCGCCCGCTCGTGGGTGGGGAACAGCTTCTGGAACTTCTCGAGGGCGGCGATGGCGCCGGCGGCGTCCCCGGTGGCCTCACGGATGAGGCTCGCGTTGATGATCGCGTCCGGGGCGTCCTTGTTCGCCTTGAACTTCTCCATCAGGAGGAAGGCCTCGGCGGACTCGGCGAAGCGCGTCTGGCTCTCGTACAGCACGCCGATCTGGAACTGCGCCTCGGGCGCCACGGCCTCCTTGGGGAAGCTCTTCACGATGCTCTCGTACGTCTGCACGGCCTCTTTGGTGCGCTTGGCGCGCTCATAGAGGAAGGCCAGGTTGTAGGTGGCCTTGGAGATCATGTCCTTGTCCTTGGACTTGCCGAACTCCGTGAGCAGCTGCTTGTAGAGCCCAATCGCCTCGTCCGTGCGCTTGGCCTTGAGGAGCTGCGTGGCCCGCTCCGAGAGCGCGATCACGATGTAGCTGTTGGCCTGCTCATCCGTGATGAAGGCGTTGCGGCTGGCCTTGAGCTTGCGCGCCCATTCCTCGACCTTCTCCCAACGATTGAGGCGCGAGTACGCCTGCATGATGGTGACAGCCGCCACGGGCGCCATCTTCGACTTGGGGTCGTAGTCGAAGATCTTCTGGAGGCGGTCGACGGCGTCCGCGAACTTCCCGTGCTTGTAGTAGGTGTCCGCGGAGAGATACATGACCTCCGGGATCTGCTCGCCACGCTTCGGGTACTTCTTGACGAACTCCGGGTCCTTGCGGAGGCGGAGCAGGAGGTTGACGTAGGAGTCGGCGGCGCCGACGTACGCCTGCTCCAGGGGATGCAGCTCGGTGACCGCGATCTCCTGGTTCATCTCCTTCTTGTACTCGTCCTCGCTGAGCTTCTTCTTCTCGATGCCGCCCTTGGCCGTGGTGCACTCGCGGATGCCCTGCTTGCACATCTCCTCGTACGCCGCGTAGATGACCCCGAGCGCGGCGTCCTCGACGAACTCGCCCTGGTCATCCTTCGTGATCACCCACTGGTACCACTTGATGGCGCCCGGAAAGTCCTTGAGGCGGCCGTACTTGATCTCGGCCAGATAGAAGGCGTTGTGGTAGCTGCGCTTGGAGTTGGGGAAGAGGCGGAGGAAGTCCTCGTACAGCTTCGCAGCGCGCGGATAGAGCTCGGCCGCCATCGCGTCCTGCTTCTTCTCCGTGGCCTTGTCCGCGGCCTGGTGCCAGTAGTTGGCCAGCTCGTGGAGGCTGGCCTCACACATCCCGAGGGCCTCGTCCATCGCCTCGGTGTTCTCCGAGTTCGCCTTGACCCACGAGCCTTCGGGGTTGAAGTAGGCGCAGGCGCGCTGCATCTCCTTCTCCGTCTCGGCGAAGTCGTTGGCCTTGCGGCGAACCTCGATGAGGCGCGCGAACCACGACGGGACCTTCCCGTTCATCGGGCGGGTCTCGATGAAGTGGTTGTAGAGCTCGAGCGCCTCCCGATCCTTGTCGAAGCCGACGTAGAGAGACGCGAGGGTCTCCATCTTGTCCCAGATCTCGTCGTCCTGGCCCTTGAGCACCGTCTGGAAGTAGTCCAGCGCCTCCCGCCAGGAGTCGTCCATCTCGGCCCAGGTCTTGACGAGGTCGTTCAAGGCCTGATCGCGGAATGAGACCTGGCCTGTGGCGGTGCCGATGTTCTCGACGACCTTCTGGAAGGTCTCGATCGTCTTCCGGAACTCACGCAGGTTGAAGTAGACCCAGCCGAGCTTGTAGAGCGCGTAGTTGAACATCGGGGCGTTGGGATAGCCCGAGATGATCTTCTCGTAGTTGGTCTTGGCGTAGTAGAGCGAGTCGGTCTCGAAGAAGTACTCGCCGAGGGCCAGGAAGCCCTGCGGGAGGAGCCGCGACTGCGGGTAGTTCTGCACGAGGCGCTGCAGGTACTGCACCGCCTCCTTGAGGAGGTTTCGGTCCTGGTTGTCGCGGCCCTGCTGGAGCGCGCCCTTCCCGATGTAGTACAGCACCTCGTCGAGGCGCTCGTAGTCCGGGAACTCCTGGATGACCTTGCGGTACCACCCAAGGGCCACGGTGACGTCTTCCTTGGGCTCGGCGCCGGGCGCCGGTCCGACCTTGTTCTCGAAGGCTTCTGCGGCCTTGTCGAACTTGGAGCGAGCCACGAGGTACTCGTACTTCGCTTGCTCCCAGTAGAGCTCGCCCAGACGGAAATAGACCTCGGCCTTCCTCGGATAGAGGGGCTGGTCTCGGAGCAGCTTCTCGAGCTTCTCGATCATGCTCCGCCGGGTGGCGGCAATCGAGGCCATCTTCTCGATCTGTTCCTTCGAGTAGGTGCCCGACTCGAATTGTTCGAGCGAGAAGGAGCTCTTCTTGAGCGGCTGACCGCCTGGGTTCTCCCCTGGGGGGGCTTCCTGGGCGGAGACTTGGCCGGCGATGAGCAGGAACGTGAGCAGCAGGAGCGTTTGCCGACGCATGGTCTTCCTCTTGGGTAAGGCGCGAAACCAGAACCCCCGTTCTTGGCGCAAGAAGACGGGGAGGGGGCGGAGCGCTCTTGGCAGAGCTTCGTTGTCGGGCCGCGCCGCCCGACGTCCCCTTCGGACCCTGGACGGGGCCGAAGTCAGTTCGTCACGGCGTCGACGTTGACGCCGACCGTGTCGCGAGCGTCTCTACGCTCACTGCGCGCCGCAGCGCGACTTCAGGCGAGAACGGAAGCCGCCGATCTCGTCGGACCAGTACTCGCCCTCGTAGCGCCACGCCTGCGAGTCGCCGCCGACGATGGCCTCGCTGCCACCGGCGGTTCCAACCGCCGACTCTGGCGCGGTGGTGCCCTGGAGCTCGCGCATCTGCTCGTCCACCTTGATGGCGTCGATGTCGACTTGGAGCTCGGTTGCCTTGACCGCGTACTCCGCGAGCTCGGCCTCGACCTGCTTCAGGAGTTGCTGAACCTTGATGCCCGCCTCGTTGAGGCGGCTCTGACGCAGCGCGCCGAGCTTGGCCAGCAGGTCCGCGCCGAAGGCCGCGAGGCCCGCTTGGTTCTCGGTGACGAAGCGCTCCTCGCGCTCGATCTGACGCACGGTCTTGAACAGGTTGTAGAACTCCACGTTCGCGAGCACCGGCCGGATGAGGCGCTTGTCCAGAGCGAACGCGGGCTGGCCCTCGACCACGCCCAGCAGGGCCTGGAAGTAGTCCTGCGGGGTGCGCAGCGACTGGAGCAGGTTCTTCAGCGGGATCGAGAGGGCCGACACGTCAGCTTCGAAACGCTTGATGGCCTCCTCGGCGTTCTCCACGTAGCAGAGATTGACGTACACCGTCGCCTCCAGCACCCAGAGTTCCGGGTAGAAGAAGTGCGAGAAGTAGGGCGAGTGGAGCGCCTGGAACGTGCCGAGCGCCCGCTCGTAGTCGCCCTTCAAGAAGTAGGTCCACGCCTGCTCGTAGAACGCCTGGGCGAGCTTGTTCGAGTCGCGCGGCAGCTTCCGGTAGTAGTAGACGGCGGCGTCGAAGTTCTCGGCCTCGTACGCGATTCGCGCGAGCGCCAGGTACGCGAGGTCGCGGACCTCGGTGTCGGTGTCGAGCGACTCGACCGCGACGATGGCCCGCTGGAACTTGTCGACGGCTGACTTGTAGAGCTGGTTCTGGACCTCGATGAGGCCGGTCAGGTACAGCGCCTTCGGGTGCTCGGGTGCGTCCTCTGAGACCGCCGCGAAGTAGTCGAGCGCCTTCGTGAAGTTGTTGTAATCGTAGAAGAACTCGCCGAGGAAGTAGTTGTACTCGTCCTGAAAGCGGCGCGAGAAGTTGACCACGCCCATCTCGGTGAGGCGCTCGAGATCCGGTGGCGAGTAGTTGATCGTGCGGCGCAGGCCCTTGAGCTCCCAGAACGCCTGCTGGAAGAAGGGCTTCTCCGGCCCCTCGAGCAGCACGTCCACGAGGTAGTTCGCGGACGACTGGTACAGCTCACACTGCCCGAGGGCGTGCGCGATGCCGTACCACGCGGTGTAGTACTCGTCGGAGCCGCGCTGGTAGCCGCCCTGGGTGATGAAGTCGAGGAAGGTCTGAATCGAGGCGACGCAGTTGCCCGACTTGGCCTGGTCCATGCCGCGCTTCAGAATCCCCTGGGCGAACGCGCGCTTCTGGGCCGTGTCGGCCTTGGTGGCTTCCTCGGCGAGGCGTTGAGCCTCTTCGCGTTGACGCTGCTCGAGGGCCGCCTTCTCCTCAGGCGTGAGCTCGTTGACCGGTTGCGTGGTGTTGCCCTGGTCCGGCGGCTTCTCGCCGCCGAAGATCTGGGGCGTCTTCAGCATGTACTTGAGGACGTTCTCCGGGACCCCGGCCTTCTTCAACTCGATGATTTCGTTCACCGTGAGGTTGAAGACGGTCTTGTCGCGGTCGATCGCCTTGATCATCTCGTCCTCGGATACTCCGATCCGGGCGAGGGTCATGATCTCCTGCGGGCTGATGGCCCGCGCGTCCGGCACCGCCGTGAGGAGGGCCGCGCCAAGGAGTGCTGAGGTGATGAGCTTCTTCATGTAGAGCCTCCGGGCCGCTGGGGCTTATTTGGGCTCCGGCGTGAAGAAGGACACGCCGAACGAGATCTCCAAGGGGTACGAGAGCCCTCGGTTGTTGTCGTCGGCGTCGCGCGCCGCGTAGAAGTAGTGCCGGTAGTCGATGCGCAGCGCAACGAACTCATGGACGTAAAACCGAAGGGTAGCTCCCACGTTCCCGCCCACGTCCACGCGGGCCTTCGCCTCCGCCTTGCCCTCGGGCTGCACACGCGTACCGAGCGCCATCAGGCCGAGCTCGATTCCGAAGTCGAAGTGCGCCACCTTCGTGGCGAACGCCCCGAACTTGCCGTAGATGGGCGACCAGAGCACGCCAGCGCCGGCCTGCCACTCCAGGAACTGCGGCAGCTCCACGGCGATCGCGTTGTTATCGAGGATCTGCGTCTCGATGAAGTCCTCGAGCTCGCTGTTCTCCTTGATCAGGTACGAGCCCGCGAGCTCGATCGCGATGTCTTCCGTCACGTGGTAGTCGTACCGAAGGCCGAGCGGGATGTACGTGAAGAAGTCGTCGTTCGGGATCACTCCGAAGAACAGCGCGAACTCGTGGCGTCCGTCCTTCATGAAGGCGCGCTTGTGGATGTTCGTGATGTCGCGCTTCTCGCCCCAGTAGAGGTCGAACTCGTGATCGATGGGTTCAGCGGCGCTGGCGAGCGAGGGGAGCACGAGGAGCGCGGCGAGGAACGCGGCCACCCGGGTCAGCCTGGTCGTGAGGGTCAGCATGGAGCGGAGGTCTCCTTGGGTCGCAGTTCGGAATGAAGGAAGGAGTTGGGTGGGGCCGATCAGGGGCACGACGCGAAGTCGGCCGCGTCGACGCAGACGGCATCGCCGTCTGCTGTGAGCGTTCCCGGGGAGCAGACGCCACCGCAGCACACTCCCGTGGAGCACGGGAGGCCCTGCGCAGGCTTCTGGCACAGCCGGGTCTCGAGGTCACAACGGACTCCGCACTCGGCGCCTGCACCCACGCCGCAGTCGGCGTCGTCCATGCAGGGCCTGAGTATGGCGAGCCGCTCATCGCCCGCGGTGGTGCTGCCGAGGCTGAAGGGCACGATCTTGTCGACGGGGGTGATGGAGCCGGCTTTGAACGACAGGTTCCCGGAAAGGGCATAGGAGACGCCCGGCGCCGCAGCGGCTGACGAGGTGGCCGGGTCGGCCGTGAACTCGCCGATTCCAGTGATGAGCGACCAGTGGCCGCCCATGGAGTACCGGACCTTGGAGACGGCAGCTGAGAAGGCGGCCGAGCGACCGGCGTCGTCGAGCTGATTGGTATTGAGGAACACATACTGCCCGCCGGTCATGCAGGCGATCTGCTGCATCCGCGAGTCGTACTCGGGGTATCCCGGGGCCTGGAAGTGGATGAACGAGACGTGAATGTCGTTCTCCGCCAGCTGCGTGGCGCGGGCGGCGAGGTAGTCCTCGATCTTGGTGCGGAAGTTGTTGAAGTCGACCGCGGAAGCGCAGGGCGCCTGCGCTGCGGGCAGCTCCCCGTCCGGGTAGGTGAAGCAGTGCTGGTAGTCGTCGCTGCGGGAGGCGCAGGTGTCGGGTCCGTCGGTGAAGACCACGAGGTGCTTCGCCACCTCGCCCTTGACCTTCATGTACTCAAAGGTCTTGTCCATCGCCGACCAGAGGTTGGAGCGGCCCGAGCCCTTGCCCTGGAGCCCGTTCGGGCCGTCGATCGGGGAGAGGACGAGTGTCTGACCGTTGAGAGGCGACTGGCCGATCGAGTAGACGTCGTTCTCTGAGTAGCAGTTGGCCGCCTTGAAGGACTCGTCCGCGCTGGCCACGCCGGTCTCGCAGACGATCTTCCAATCTTCCTTCTCGCTGAACTGGAAGACGATCTTCCTGTCCCAGGCGTTGAGCTTCTGGATGAAGTCCTTGGCCTGCGCGAGGCGCGTATTGCCCTTGTCGCTGGCGCACTCGGCGAAGTCCGCCGGGGTGTCCATGGAGCCGCTCTTGCCCTCGATGCAGACCGGGCGGGTAGCCCCGGCCAGCTTGTCGCCGGCCACGTTGCCGGAGGTGGAGCCGGACTGATCGATGAGGACGGCAACGCCCATTGGGGTGCGCCGGCCTTCTCCGCGGAGGTGATCGACGAACTGGAGGCCGCCGTTGCTCTCGACCGTGACCGCGGGCGCCGTGGCGCAGTTGGACGACGTGACGGTGCCCTTGTGCTCTTCGAGGCAGGTGAGCTTCAAGTCGAAGCTGTCGACGCTGATCGTCTTGCCGATCACCACCGCGCGCTTGCCGATGGCGTCCTCGTTCGGGCGGATCTCGCGGTCTTCGTCGGCGAGGCCGTCTTCGTCTGGCGTGAAGCCTGTGTTGATGAGGTTGAAGTCGATGCGAACGTTGGTGGCGTCGCCGTCGCACGCCGGTGCCCACGACCGCGTGCCGTTCGACAGGGTGACCGCCTTGACCGGCGTGGCCCCGATGACCTCGAGGTGATCGAACTGCACCAAGCGCAAGAAGATGCGGGCGGTGGAGTCGCAGGCCGAGTTGACGAGGGCGGAGCCGCCAACGACGACAGCAGCCCCTAGGGCGCGGCGGAACCGGTGGGAAGGCGTGGGCTTCGAGGGACGCAGCACGGGTCGAGCCTCCAGTCGACGAGGACGGACGGGACCGTCCGCGAGTCGGGCATTCTCTTTGCGTCGGTCGGAGGCGTCAACCCTCTTCCCGGTGCGGCCCGAATAATCGCGCCCGATGCGCCCTTCAACGGGCTATTGGTGGTGCTTCGCCGCCCTCGGGACGTAATTCTCAAGTGGCCGTGACGGAAGGGAGCCGGACGACCCAATACACAGTGAA
This sequence comes from Pseudomonadota bacterium, assembly GCA_005776725.1. Taxonomy (GTDB): domain Bacteria; phylum Myxococcota_A; class UBA9042; genus SXOO01. Next base: position 16,781 of record SXOO01000260.1, read on the forward strand.
TCATGACGATTGACCGCAAGTTGCGGCGATCGGTAGTATTCCGCGCCCGCCGGCCCTGCGCCGGGCGGACCAGCAGCAGCGCGAGCGGTTCTAGAGGAGGTTGTTCGATGATCCGAAATGCGGCAATGACGGTAGCGAGACTCGCGTCCGTGGCGGGCCTGGCCCTAGCGGTAGCGTGTGGTGGTGGCGGTGGCGACGGTTCGGGCGGCGGCGGCGGTGCCGACCTGTCGACCAAGGCGCAGCTCCAGATCGCCATTGCCGGTACTCCGGCGAACGACCCCGAGAACGCTGGCCCGCTCGCCTTCGACAAGGGCGCGGTCGCTGACGGCGGAACTCTCGAGCGCAACTTCACCGTCCGTAACGCCAGCGCCGTGTCCGGGAGTGTCCTCGTCCTCCAGAACATCACGCTCACCTACACAGCGCCCGACGGCGCGGTGGAGGCCGAGGGTCCAGCGCTCAGCATGGTCGCGGCGAAGCACGGCGACACCGACGTCGCGGTGGCCAACAACAGCCTCGCAGGCGTGCGCCTCGGACCGAACGAGTCGCTCGAGGTGACCGTCCGCTATCGTCGGTACGCCGACACCCTGGCCCGGAACGCCTACGTCTCGATCTTCAGCGGCAACGTCTCGCCCGACAGCCACGCCGAGGTCGGCTTCGTCGTCGACGTCGGCAGCGCCTTCCCCGTGGCCTTGATCACGCCCTCGGTGGTCGAGTTCCCGCTGGTCGCGGCCGGCGAGTCGAAGTCGCGCGAGCTCAAGGTCACGAACACCGGCTCGGCTCCGCTCGAGCTCAAGGGCTTCGAGTTCGTCAGCACCCACCCGGACTTCGCGCTGCTCTACAGCACGGCCGACTCGCAGAACATCTGGAACCCGGAGGACGTGGACGCGGTCACCTTCGATCCGATCATCACGGTGGCGCCGGGCACCTCCGTCGCGTTCAACGTGCAGTTCACCCCGGAGACGCCGGATCCCGCACAGGGGCAGCTGATCTTCACCACCAACGAAGCGGTCCCGCAGCAGACCGTTGGGCTCCTCGCCAACGCCAATCGCCCGTGCATCGAGGTCATCCCGAGCACCGTGCAGTTCGGCGCGAAGCTGGTCGGCCAGACCGCGGTGCTCCCCGTCGAAGTGAAGTCGTGCGGCACGAAGGACCTCGAGATCACCGGCATCGTGCTCACCGACAACCCGACGGGCAACTACGGGCTCAACTTCGAGGCGTTCCCTGGCGCCGCGGCTCCCTCCGCGGAGACGGCGGTGGCTGTGCCGATCGGCGAGAAGGCCACCTTCACGGTCCAGTACACGCCGGCCATCGAGAGCCCGCTCGGCGAAGACGGCAAGCCCGTCTTCGACTCGGCCACCATCACCATCACCTCGAACGCGTTCGAGACCACGGTCACCGTGCCGATCACCGGCATCGGCTCCACGGTCGTGTGCCCCACGGCGGTCGGCAAGATCCAGGAAGGCGAGCAGGTCATCCCGCAGACCAACCTGCACCTCTTCAGCGACGGCAGCTTCGCTCCCGCCGGTGAGATCGTGAAGCGCGAGTGGAGCGTGGACCAGCCGCCCGGCTCGGCCTCCGTCTTCATCCCGTCCAAGACCTTCCCGAACCCCACGTTCGAGACCAACGTGGCCGGCACGTACGTGTTCAAGCTGAACGTGTGGGACGAGGAGAACGTACAGTCCTGCGTGCCCTGGGAGCAGACCGTGCTCGTGGTGCCCGACGAGGCCATCCACGTCGAGCTCGTGTGGCACACGCCGAACGATCCGGACGAGACGGACGAGGGCGCCGAGGCGGGCTCGGACGTCGACCTCCACTTCGTCCACACCAAGTTCGCCGTGGGCTCCGCCTTCGACGGCGACAAGGACGGCAAGGACGACCCCTGGTTCCACCAGCCGTACGACTGCTTCTGGTTCAACCCCGAGCCGAACTGGGGCACCTTCGACCCGGCCGCGGACGATGATCCGAGCCTCGACCGCGACGACACCGACGGCGCCGGCCCCGAGAACCTCAACCTCAACGTGCCGCAGAACGGCGTCACGTACGGGGTGGGCGTGCACTACTGGTCGGACCACGAGTTCGGCGACGCGTACGCCACGGTCCGCATCTACATCTACTCGAACCTCGTGTTCGAGGTGAAGGATGTGCGCCTGTCCAACCTCGACATGTGGGACGTGGCCACGATCGACTGGCCGTCCGCGGCCGTGAAGCTCGTGGATGTGGCCGGTGGTCAGTACAAGATCACCCAGGGCTATCAGAACCCGTACTTCACGCCCTGAGCGCTGCCGGTGCGGCTGTCCTTCCGGCGGCCGCGCCCGGCCCGGTAGCAGGTCTCACGATCTCCCGGTCCCGTCCTTCCTTACGAACTCCTAGTAACGCTCAGACGTTTCGCCTCAGAGGCTCTGAGCCCCGTCGCTTCGCGTGCCGTGGGCGCTCGGGACCGGCCCTGTCCTTTACGGGGCGGCCGGTGCTCACTAAGATGGCCGCTTGCACTCGAGCGCGCCGGACGGAGGCGAGACGGTGAGCGCAGGACAGCCCGAAGACCGCAGAGCCCCGCGCACCGCGACGGGGCTCCGCGCCGTATCCGACGCCAACGCGTTGGTCGGGCGGACCTTCGGCGATCGCTATCGCGTCGAAGGTGTCATCGGTCGCGGTGGGATGAGCGTGGTCTACCGGGCCCACGACCGCCAGAGCGGCGGTCCAATCGCGCTCAAGATCATGAGCCAGTCCGTAGCCGAGGACGAGCGGCAGACGCTCCGCTTCAAGCAAGAGGCGCGCGCCTCCAGCCGCTTGAACCACCCCTCGATCGTCCGCGTGGTCGATTACGGGCAGGCTCCCGATGGGTTGCTCTACATGGCCATGGAGCTGCTCGAGGGGCGCACTCTCGGGCAGCTCGTCAAGCAAGACGGCCCGCTCGCGCCGGCCCGGGCGTGCCGGATCATGGCGGACGCGTGCCGCGCGCTCGCCGAGGCTCATAAGCTCGGGATCATCCACCGCGACCTCAAGCCGGATAATGTCTTCATCGTAGGCGCTCGACCTGGCGCGTCCTCCACAGGGCGCGATGTGGTGAAGCTGCTCGACTTCGGCATCGCCAAGGTCGTGGGCGAGGGCAACTACGAGACCCTCACGCAGACCGGCTTCATCTGTGGCACACCGCTCTACATCTCGCCGGAGCAGTCGCTCGGGCAGGAGCTCGACGGGCGCAGCGACCTGTACTCGGCTGGGGTGATCCTCTTCGAGCTGCTCACGGGGAAGACGCCGTTCATGGCCGACACCCCCATCGCGCTCGTGATGAAGCACATCCACAACGAGCCGCCCACCCTCGAGTCGCAGAACCCCGGCGTCCAGGTCATGGAAGGGCTCCGGGCCGTGATCTTTCGCCTCCTGTCGAAGGATCGCAACAAGCGGTCTCGCTCGGCCCAGGAAGTGGCGGAGACGCTGGAGAAGCTCGCACCCGGATCCAGCACCACGGCGGCGCCTCCGCCGCCTGGCTGGCTGCCCGCCGCTGGGTCGGTGCCCGTGGCGCGCGCAGTGGAGGCGTCGCCGGAGCCCGCGTCGCCGCCCGCTGTGGCGACGGATCCGGACCATCAGGCGCACCTCGGCAACGAGCTCCCTAACGGGCCCGTCATCAAGCCGTCGCGCACGGCGTCGCGCGTTGCGCTACGACCCGTGGCGGCGCCCCTGGTGGACGACGAAGGCTACGAGTCCACGCGGATGCTCGATCTCCGCTCGGTCGACACGTCCCCCGTGTCACAGCCGCTCCAGAAGCCGAGAAAGGCCGTGGAGGCTGAGGGGCGCAGGCTCTTCTGGGCGAGTATTGGCCTCGCCGCTGTGCTCGCGGCGGGCCTCACCTGGCTCGTGATCTCGCTCAACTCCGGCCAGAGCAAGTCCTCCGAAGCTCGCGCCGAGCCCACACGCGCGCCGGCCAACGCGGGCGCGGTGGCTAGCGGCGCATCGGAGCCTGGCTCCCCCCCGGCCGAGGGTGCCTCGGCTGCTGGCGCCGCTCCGGAGGTCAGCCCACCGAAGGCCGACGGGCCTGCAGTCGCGCCGTCTCCTAGGCCGGTCGCCGCTCCTCCGGAGCTCGCGGCGGTCCCCCCGTCACGCCCTGCGGAGCCTCCGCGGCCGACCGTTGCAGTGGCGCCGAGCGCGCCGCTCGCGGCGGGGGCGGCCCAGCCAGCCGTGGAGGTGACGCCGCCAGTCGCTGTCGCAATCGTGCCGCCACCCCGCGAGGACGAGGACGGCGAGGCGCGCCAGCGTCGCGACGTGGTGACGGCGGTCGCAGTGAAGAAGAAGCCGAAGGGCGTCAAGGTCCAATGGAAAGAGTGAAGCTCGTCCTCGTGTGTTGGCTGCTCGCGGTCTCAGTCGCTCGGGCAGGCACGCCGGAGAAGGACGCCAACGCGCTCTACGAGGAGGCGAAGGCCTTGATGTCACAGGGCGATCACGCCCTGGCCGTGGAGAAGCTCACCACCGCGTGGGCCACCTACGAGCACGTCTTGATCCTCAAGAAACGCGCCGAGGCGTACGAGAAGCTGCTCGACTACGAGCGCGCCCTCGAAGACTACAAGGTCTGCTTGGAGCGAACGCCAGTGCGGGCCAAGGCGGACCGGAAGCTGCTCTCGGATCGCATTGCGGCGCTCGAGGGGCTGCTGCTGAAGCCGGTGCAGGTGAAAGTGGTCAGCACGCCGCCGGGAGCGCCGGTCGCTATCGACGGCCGCGCACCCCAGCGCGCCCCCTTCACCGTCGGGTTGCCACCGGGAGAGCACGTCGCAGTGGTCAAGGACCCCCGGTTCGAGGCGTTCGAGCGCCGCTTCCGGGTCACCACGGTGCCCGGGCAGGCGGTCTCGGTCGAGCTCGTGGCCCGGCGCGGCCGGGTCGTGATTCGGACCAGCCACCCGACCCTCGACGGCGTGACCATCTCCGTCGACGCCGAGCCTCTCGAGCTGGCGCCTGAGGAGCGGCTCGGGCGCGAGACGCGTCCGCGCGAGCTCACCGTTGGGCGGCACAACGTGGTGTGTGCCACCGTCGGCAGCCCCAACGCCTACGTCGAGTTCGACGTGGCCGAGGGGCAGGTGGTCGAGGTGCACTGCCAGCTCGTGGTGGCCCGCCCCAGCGCGCTAGGCGACGGCTGGGGCTGGACCACGGCGTCGCTGGGCCTTGCCGGTGTGGCAGCGGGCACGGGGCTCCTGGTCTCGTACGCGCTCGATGTGGAGACCGCCGAGGAGCGCAACCAGGACCTCATCACCAACAAGCACTACCTGGGCGGGGCTTTCCTCGGCGTGGGTGTGGGCCTCGCCGTTGGGAGCTATTGGGTCTTTACCCGTCACGACGACACCGTGGCGTTCGAGCTCACGCCAACGCTCGACGTTGGCGACTCCCAGGCCATCCTAGGAGCCACCGGGCGCTTCTAGGGGGGACCCGGCAGCTCCGGGGCTCTCTTACTCGCAGCCGAACACCACGTTCACGCCCCCCGCGGCCACCGCCGCGTCGCAAGCTGCGCCGTGGAGTCGCAGGATTCCGGACAGGGGGTCGAGGGTGTGGCCGTTCTGGCCCGAGGGATCGGCCGGGACCGGGGTCCCGCCCACGGTAACGTTCACCGAAGCGTAGCTGCCCGGCACGGTGACCGCCGCGGTGCACAGGTCGAGCCCGTCCGCGATGCTCTCGAGCACCGAGCCCAACGCCGAGCCGTCGCCCGCGTCGTAGAAGGGCGTGGGCCCGGCCGAGTCGGTGCCGCCGGCGACGGCCAGGCTGTTCAAGAACTCCGTCGCTCCGAAGCCGCCCTTGTAGCCCACGACGAACGTGCGGACGCCAAGGCTCTCGAGCTTCTCCACCTCCTTGCGGACCTCCGCTTCGGTGCACTCGATGAGATCTGCGCACCAGAGACACGTGGCCTCGTCGGTGCAGTTGCAGCCCGTGCAGTCGGCGAGGCAGGTGTCGGACGGCTTCCCATCGGCGGCCAAGACCACCACCGTGTTGGAAGTCGCCGCGCCCTCCAGGTACTCGCGAGCCGAGCGGAGGGCCTGCCCCATCGGGGTCGACCCGCCCACGCCCGCCGCGTCCATGGCGGCCACCACGTTCCCGCTGTTGGCCTCGGCCAGGGGGACCTGCGGGGCGGACGGGACCGTGCAGCCCTTCTGCGCCGGGAACATGAGCAGCCCGGTTCGGGCTGCCCCGGGGAGTCCCCCGAGCACCTCGCCGACCGCCGCCTTCGTCTCGGACCACGCCTCGAGCATCGAACCCGAGCGGTCCACCACCAGGAGGACGGACGGCGGAACGGACTTCACGGCCAGGTCGAGCTGCTGGGCGACTGCCGCGCAGCTGGCGGCCGAAGCGACCACCTGGCCCAGCCCGGACGTGACTGGCGCTCCGCCGACCGTTCCGTCATGCGGCACCACGACGCACCGGACCGAGGCGCCCACGCCCACCGCGGAGGCAAGGAGGCCCGCTGTGGTTTGACCCTGGAGCGTAGTCGGGGCGCCACCGCTCACGCGCTCCCAGGTGATCGAGACCCCTTCCACGTCCGCTGGATCTGGGTCGTGCCAACCGGACCAGGCGCACTGGAACGCGCCATCGATTGCGACCGAGGCGGGCGAGAGCACTGCGGCCTGGAGCGACGGCGGCGAGTTCTTCACCGTTGCGTTGTTCTTGCTGAGCACGGGCTCGGTGGACGCCGCCGCGTTGGACGCCACGACCACGCACTGCACCTCGTCGCCCTTGTCGAAGTGGGCGCTCGTCAAGGAGGCACCCGATTGCCCCGCGACCGGCTGTCCGTTCACGTGCCACGCGTAGGCCAGGGTGACCGGGCCGCCATCGGGATCGACGCTCGGGCTGACCACGCAATCCACCTGCTCACCCTCCGTGACCGAACCTGGGCTCACGAGCACTCCCGGGCTCGGAGGGGGCGAGCCCGCGCCATCGCTGGGCGGCTCGTTGGTCACGGCCTCACCGGCGCGCGGCTCATCGCCGCCCGGAGCGGGCGTAGGGGAGGTGGGGCCCTCTGCCCCCGCCGTGTCGTGGTTCGCGTCGTAGTTCGCGCCGTCCCCCCGCGCAGCGGTCCCACCCGGCTGATCGGGCGGCCCGGACTCCGGGCTAGCGGATGGCCAGAACGCGATGGACTCACCACCGCCCGCCGGGAGCACCGACTCTTCGGCCCGCGGGGCGCTGCCACATGACGCGACAAGGCCGCTGGCGAGGAGGAGTCCGGCGGCGACGAGGCGAGGGTGAAAGGCGTTCTTCACGGAGATCTCCTGGCGCGGGGTTGCCTGAGTCTCGCGCCTAGCTGTGATGCAATTCAACTGAATTGGATGGAACTGAAGGTTCAACTATACTGAAGCACAATGGACTTCACGCTCGATCAGCTGGGTGCCCTCGAAGCGATCGCGCGCACCGGGTCGTTCGCTCGCGCGGCAACTGAGCTGCGCCGCGTCCCGTCTGCGATCACCCACACGGTCACGACGCTCGAGGCCGCCCTGGGTGTGGCGCTGTTCGACCGAGAGAAGCGCCCGCGGCTCACCCGCGACGGTGAGCATGTCGTCGAGCTCGCCCGAGGGGTCCTCGAGAGGGCGCGTGCACTCGAACGCGCGGCCGGCGTCCTCTCCACGGGCTGGGAGTCCGAGCTGCGCGTGGTGGTGGACGGCTCGCTGCCGATGGACCCCCTCATGACCTGCCTGCGGCGCTTCGCGGACCCCTCGGTTCCGACCGTGCTGCGGGTCGACGTGGAGTACCAGGACGGCGTGATGGAGCGGTTTCGTTCGGGGGCCGACGTTGCCCTGCTCCATGGGCTCGACTTCGACGGTGACGAGCGTGGCTTGCAGCTCCGGGCACTCCCCCCGCTGGAGATGTTGCTCATTGCCAGTGCGGATCACCCGCTGGCTCGCGCCGCTGTGACGGAGGCGTCGCGGGCTGAGCACGCCGAGCTCATCGTGCGCGACTCCTCGACGCGGTTCGAGTCCCGCTCACGACCGTCGTTCATCGGCAGCAGAAACGTCGTCTACCTCTCGGACTTCCACTCGAAGCGGCTCGCACTGCTCGCGGGCGCCGGCTATGGCTGGATCCCCGGCCACCTGGTGGCCGACGTGTTGGCGTCCGGCGCCCTCGTCGTCCTCGAGGCGTCCCCCTCGCGCTGGACCTACCAGCCGCAGCTCGCCACCCGAGAGGGGCAAGGCCTCGGTCGGGGCGCGCAGCTCTTTGTGGATACTCTGCTCGCGGCCGCGGATGCGCCGGAAGGGTAGCGCTCTGGAATACAGGCGCAGGGATGACTACACTCACGTCACCGGCCTCGGCCGGCATCCGCGTTGTGCCGAGGTCTTCATGCGCCGTCTTGTCGCCGTCTTCCTGTTGCTAACCCCGGTCGCGCTCGCCGCGCCCGACCTGTCGGTGAAGATCGCGTCGGCCACCCTGGTGCCGGGCACCACGTCCGTGCAGTTCATCGTCACCGTGACGAACGCCTCGAACGAGACGGCGAACATGGAGAACACGGGCTACGGGCCGATCGACGTGCTCTTCTTCGCGAACGAGCCGTCACAGCCCATCCCATCGAGCAACACGACGGACTTCATCTGCCAGCCGGCGTACTGCGCAGACGCGCTGCCGCCCGTGATGGCCGCCCAGGAGTCGCGACAGTTCGTGTTCAAGGTGGATTACGAGGTTCCCGGCAACTATGCGGCTTGGGTCGTGGTCGACTCGGTGGCCCTCGTGCCGGGGCTCTCCGCGTGGCCGGAGATCACCAAGATGAACAACGTGGCGGGCCCCACGCTCGTCACTGTCCCAGACGTGGCTGACCCGGATTCGTCCGATCTGGTGATCACCGCCCTGCAGGCCGCCGTGGCTGGGGTGAACGTGAAGTACACCGCCACGGTATCGAATCAGGGCGCGGTGGCGTCGAAGAGCGGGCCGAAGCTCGATATCGTGACGAACGCGCCCGGCGGGGTCTGTCCGCCACCGGGATGGTCCGACCCGGAGCCGACGCCGTTCGGAGATATCTTCCTGGATGTGCCGGCGCTCCCACCGGGTGGCAGCCACAACTTCGAGAAGATCGTCAAGCTCAGCCCGGGCACTCACCTGGGCTGCGCCGCGGTCGATCTCGACCGCCTCGAGGCCGAGTCAGACGAGACGAACAACTGGCGCGGGCCGGTCACGGCGGTTGTGACGGACAGCGGACCGCTCGACTGTGCGGACTTGGACGTCTCGCTGTTTCAGGTGGGCGTCGTCGCGGACGAGGTCACCTTCGAGGTGCGGGTGAAGAACCTGGGCGGCGTGGCCTCCTCCCCTGTGGCCGTGGATCTCTTCCGAAACGCGCTGTCTACCCCGGTCGCGGAGCAGACCGCGGACCACGTCTTCACGCTCTCGGCTCTCGCCCCAGGCGAGGAGAAGGTGCTCACGCACGTGTGGTCGGCCGCCAGCAATGCGCAGCGGACCGCGTGGGTGTGGATCGACTCCGACGTCACCACCTTCGAGTGCGACACGGCCAACAACCTCGAGGGACCCTTCCCGTACGTAGTGGACAAGGCCCCGGAGCGCCCCGACCTGGTGGTCGAGCAGCTGCACTGGGCCCCGAAGGCCAACGCCCTCTGCTACGACGTCACCGTCCGGAACGCCGGCGTGAAGGCCTCGCCCGAGTTCACGGTCGACATGTTCTATTCGCTCGAGACGGCGCCGGCGATCGACGCGGACCTCTCGGGGATCCCGGGGGGCTACCTCACGGCGCCCGCGCTGGAGCCCGGCGCGACCACGAGCGTGGAGTTCTGCTGGGACACGCCCACCGCGGGCGATCACAAGGTCTGGGCGGCGCTGGACTTCCTTGCGCTCGTGGAAGAGTCCGACGAGACCAACAACATCTACGGCCCCGTGGTCACCACCTTCGTGCCGCTGGTGACGGCGGGGCCCGACCTCGTCCTCATGGAGTTCCGCGGCCAGGTGCGCTGCAACCTCGTCGACTACATCGCCTTGGTTTGCAACCGCGGCGACACGGACGCGCAGCGCTTCGCCGTGGACATCTACTTCGACGCCAACGACAACCCGGGATATCTGGGGACCAAGTACGGACCGGGCGACGAGACCGTTTTCTACGGCAGCCTCGACGGTGCACCGGGGCTGGTGGCCGGCGAGTGCCTCGACGTGATCCTGCGGCGGGAGGGCACCCCCTCGGGCGTCTATCAGTCGTGGCTGGTGGTCGACACCAACCTCGAGGTCCCCGAGGAGACCCCGACCAACCCCCTGGGCGAGGGCAACAACATCGGGCGCGTGACCGTGGCGGTGGACTCCGAGGGGTGCGCGTGCGCGGTCAACACTCTCATCACCGAGCTCTGCTTGTGCGGGGAGGACACCGTGGAGTCCGGTTACTGCTGCAACGGCGAGTGGCAGACCGAGGCGTTCGAGGTGTGCGTCCCCGATGACGGCATCGGCGACGACGGCGGCCAGTCCGGCGATGACGGCGGCGGCGGCACGGTGGATGGCGGCGGTGGCGAGGTGGTTGGCGCGGACGGCTCCAGCGGCAGCTTCCAGACGCTGGACTCCCTGGCGGGCCTCGACGAGCAGCCGGGCGACGGATGTGTGCACGGGCGTCGCGGCGGGAGTAACGGCCTGTTCCTCGGAGCAGCCCTGCTGCTTCTGGGACTGGGCCGCCGCTTCCTGGGGCGCTCGAGCGCGAAGTCCCTCACGCGCTGAGCGTGCTGGAGCTGGGCCTCAGCTTTGGGGGCCTCAGCCTCGTCATGTGGGCCGCCGGGCGCGGTCCTGCCCGCGGCGAGGCCGGTCAGCCCGCACTCCCCTCGGCGCTCGCCGTCGTAGGGCTCGTGGTGCTCACCGCGGCGATGGCCGGGGACGCTCCGCTCGATGAGGACGACTGGTACATGCTGGGCGCCGCCCGGTGGCTCGGACAGCACTTCGAGCTCTGGCCCCTCTTCACCGAGTTCACGAATCCGCGGGAGCCGGTGTTCCGCCCGCTCAACTTCCTCTGGTTCGGCGCGCTCTTTGCGCTCCTGGGCACCAAGTGGTGGGCCTGGCATCTGGTCTCGACGCTGCTCCAGCTGGCGATCGCGGGGGTCACGGTTGGCCTCGGACGGCGCCTCGGCCTCGCCGCGACGGGTGCGCAGCTCGCCGGCGCCCTCATGCTGGTGCACCCGGCGCTCGTCGAGTCGGTGGTGTGGATCAACGCGCAGGAGACCCAGCTCCTGGTCCTTCTGTGCCTGCTGGCCGTGCGCGCCGGCTTGTCCGACCGTTGGCTAGCGGCTGCCCTTCTTGCATTGGCGGCGGTGCACGTGAAGGAGCAGGGCGCCATGGTCCCGGCGCTGATCGCGCTCGCTCGCGCCGTCGCTGCGCCACCGGTCGCGGGCACCCGTGTCGTTCAGTGGGGCGCCCGCACCGTGGGATGGCCGGGCCTCGCCGCGGGGCTAGCGGTCCTCGCCGCCCTGATCTACCGCCGCATGGTCCTCCACGAACCGGACAACGCCGAGCACGCGGTCTACTTGCAGCACTTTCTGGACGCCACCCTGGGCGAGCGCCTCGAGGGCGCTCTCGTGGTGCTCTCCACGCTGTGGCTGCCTACCTTCGGCGGTCTCGGTCCGCCAGGGCTGTCCTCGGCTGTGGCCGTAGGGCTCTCCGTGCTCCTGGCGATGGCCGCGCGGTCCGTCCCGCGCCGCGAGGCCGGCCTCGTCCTCGCGGTCGCCGCAGCGTGGGCGCTCCTCGCGACCCTGCCGGCGCTGTCGGACGTGGATCGACCTGCGCTGGTCGAGCCCCCGGGTGTGACTCCCAGCGCGAATCTCAGACACTTGCTCTTGGCCGTTGTCGGACCCGCCTTGGCGGTTGGGCGGCTCATGGAGGGCGCTTCCGCGCTGCTCCGTGGGGGCTTGGTTGTCGGCTCCGCGGCGCTGCTGGCCCTCAATACGTCGCCCTATGAGCGCATAGCCCAGCGCCTTGACGCCGGCCTCGAGACGCTCCGTGCGGCCCCCATCGGCCCCGAGGTCGGTGTTCGCTTCGTGGAGCCCCGTGATACGATCGCCGCCGCGCTGCGTTATGGCCCCTGGGCGGATCCTGAGCTCCCGCGCGTACCCGTGCTCGTCGGCGAGCCCCGTTGCGGTTGCGCAATGCCGCCGCCGCCGCCCGTGCCCGCCGCTGAAGCCACGGGAAGGACCTCGAGAATTCGTGCGTTCAGCGAGGCCTTCTATTCGGTGCACGCGTCCGCGTCGGCTATCCTGCCGGTGGGCGGGGAGTGCCGTTGCCCCCGATGGCGCGCCGACGCGCGCTTCGTTCGATTGGTCGGCCCCGAAGCTGGGCCCTTCACCCTGGTGCCGGACCGCTGATCCCGAAGGGTGCGGCCGCCGAGAGTCGATGGAGCCCTCGATGCTCTTCTTCCGTTTCCGCCGCACAACCCCCGTCGCGAAGCTCACGGTGGGTCAGCCCGCTATCGTGGAGGGGAAGGTGGTCGCCAAGACCTGGGTGACGCTCCCCTATGCGGAGCAAAAGGGGGTCTTCTACGCGCTGACGCAGTCCACATTCCGGCTCTCCGAGCGGGGAGGGCGCCGCCTTTGGCTCGTCGAGTCGTTCGACCAGCAGCAGTCGGGCTTCTGGGTGGAGGACGGCACTGGACGCCTCTACGTCCCGATCCAGCCGCGGCACTTCAACGTGCGTGGCGGCGTCATGCTTCAAGGCGACGTGTCGCCCACCCGGAGGTGGAGCGCTCAGCTGATCAAGGAGGGGGACCGGATCCGGGTTTACGGCACGCCGGACAAGCCGAGCGGGAAGGAGCCCAAGGAGAATTTGGCGCTTCGCCCGTCGCCGGAGCAGGCAATTCAGGTGCTTATCCACTGATTGCGTGGGCGTCGCTTGCCCGGGGCACCCTGGTGTGAAATCGTCGGCGTATGGAGGTTCGACTCTTCGGCGCTAGTGGGACTTCGGTCCCCGTTCTCGGCCAGGGCACCTGGCAGATCCAATCGAGTGATGTCGTGGTTCGGACGCTGCAACGCGGCGTCGACCTCGGCATGACCCACATCGACACGGCGGAGCTCTACACGGGCGCCGAGGAGGTCGTCGGCCGCGCCATCCGCGGGAGGCGCGACGATGTCTTCCTCGTCAGCAAGGTGATGCCCAAGAACGCCTCCCGAAGGGGAGTCGTGGCGGCCTGCGAGCGCAGCCTCAAGAAGCTCGGCACAGACTCCCTCGACTGCTTTCTGCTGCATTGGAGCGACGGCTCACACCCCATCGCCGACACGATGCTGGGCATGCGAGACCTGTTGTGGCAGGGCAAGGTGCGCAACGTCGGGGTGTCCAACTTCGACGTTGGGCAGCTCGAGGAGGCCGCAGCCGCCCTCGACGAGTACGAGCTGGTCTGCAATCAGGTCCGTTACAACCTCATCGATCGCAGCATCGAGGACGAGGTCATCGGCTGGTGTGAGGCACGTGGCGTGGCCGTCGTGGGGTACTCCCCGTTCGAGGGGCTGGCGGACTACTCGGCGGCGCAACGCGCGGCGCTCGAGACCGTGGGCGCTCGATACGAGAAGACCGTCCGGCAGGTGATTCTGCGGTATCTCACCCGGTCGTCGAGCCTCTTCGCGATCCCCAAGGCGTCGTCGCTCGCTCACGTGGAGGAGAACGCCGGGGGAGAGGGCTTCGAGCTCACCGCCGACGACCTCGCGGTCATCGAGGCGGCGTTTCCCGCTGGGAGCGCAGGCTAGCACCTCCCAAGCGGGCAAGAGGGGCTTCCCTGAGCCGTAAAGCCCAGGTGGCGGGCGGGAGGCCGCCCGAGGCGGGCCCGCGGAGGCGCCAGTCGCCCCCGTGGGCACCCGAAGCTCAGAGCGCGTCCGTCACATCCTCGCACATCGCGTCGGCGTCGCAGGCGAACTGCGGCTCGGCCACGCACAGCTCGTCGGCGCACAGCTCAGGCGCTGCCGTATCGGCGGGCACGTCCGTGGTCGGCGCCTCGTCGGAGCACTTCGAGATGTACACCGCGTGGAACACGCCGCCCCGCTTTCCGGCCGGAGGCGCCGCGCCCTCCACCTCTTGCGGGACGAGCACCTCGGTGCGGAAGTGGCCCATCAGGACACCGCGGTGGCCGACCTTCGTGACCGTGTGGCCTCGGAAGAACCCACCGTCCGCATTGTCGAGCCCGGTCCAGGTGCCGCGGACTCGCGCAGCCGGCTCGCCGTCAGCGAGGTAGAGGCCGTAGAAGCGCCGCTCCCCGTCCTTGCGCACCCCCCAGATACCCTTGAGCACGCCGATCTTCGCGCCGGCCGCGTCCTCGACCGCGCCACGGAAGACGCCGCCCCGCTTGCCGGTGCGCATCCAGTGGCCGTCGGCGGTGGCCTTCCTACAGGCGCCGTCGGCGAAGGCCACGATGGAGACCCCGTTCCCGAGCTCGTCCACCCTTCGCCCGGACACGTGATGGCGGAGCTTCGCATGCGGGATCCGCATCTCGGGGAGGCCCGCCAGCTGGACCACCAGCTCGCCTTCCGACCCGGCCGGCACCGCCAGGCGCAGGCGAAGGCCGTCGACGTGACCATGGGTGGTGGACTCGAAAGCCACCGTCTCGGGGGCGGACCGGGGGAGGAGCTTGTCCTCGGCCGGCTCGAAGCGGATGGGACGACCGGCCCGGAGCATGCCCTCCGTGGTGGTGACCGACCCGTCCCAGTCCCGGTCGTAGGCGCCGGCGGGCGGCTTGCCGAGCTCCAGGTCGGGCCGGCCCGGGTGACCCCAGACGAGCCGAATCACGTAGCGGTCGAGGTCGCCAGCGGGCTCGGGGGTCTCGTCCAGCGCGGGGGCCTCCTCCTCCGGCTCGGAGCCGACCGACAAGTCGACCAAGTCATCGAGCGCCGCGGCTGTCTCGGGGGACTCCTCGTCGAAGCCCCCATTCTCCATCTCGAGGTTGAAGGTGCTGAGCCCAAGCGCGCTGTCGTTGTCGGTGGTGACCTCCGTCCCCGCGCCTTCGCAGGCGAGGGTGGTGGCAGCGGCAAGGGAGAGTGGAAGTGCAAAGTGGCGCATGGCTGGCTCCTAAGTCCCAAAGCGGGTGTTGGCACCGGCTTCGTTGCCGGCGCCTCAGAGCCAGAGCAGACGCCGTGCCACCGCCTGGGAACGCTGCAACTCGTTGTGTTTGAGTCTTCTGTGGGTCCGCAAGGTGTCAAGGCAGCGTGACAGGCGTCTCCGCCGCTTTCCGCGCGGGCCCCCCGTGGATACTCTGACCGAAGAACTCGCGCGCCGCTTCGCGCGGGTGTGGGGGGCGGCCCCCACGGGCCTCTGCACAGCGACTGCTGCGTGGGCTCAACCTCCGAAAAGGACCCCCCTGTGTCGAGACTCCTCATCGGCTGCTCCTTCCTCCTCGGCTGCGTCGAGATCAGGGACGAGAGCGGCTTGCTGCCCAAAGACGACACCGTCGTGGGGCAGTTCGACACCGGGTTTCAGAACGACACCTCTTTGCCGGACCTTCCAGAGACGATCGCCTGTGCCCACGACGCGGCGTGTGTCGAGTGGCTGGGCGGAGCCGCCTGTCTCGCGGCCCGCTGCGAGGCGGGCGCCTGCATGGCTTCTCCGCTCCCGGATGGTGTGCCGTGTTCGGACGGTGACCCGTCCACCCAGGGCGATCGCTGCGAGCGAGGCACCTGCACCCCCGGGACCGCCGTCTGCCTCTGCGCCGAGAACATCGACTGTATCCCCTTCGACGATGGAGACGGCTGCAACGGCGGGCTCGCTTGCGACGGCTGCGCCTGCTACGCCACCGAGACCCCCGAGGGCACCCCTTGCGACGACGGCCTGGCGGCCACAGTGGATGACCGCTGTGACGCCCAGGCCAGGTGTGCCGGCGAGGTGCCCTGCGCCTGCGAGGCCAACACGGACTGCGCCGCCGCCCCGTGTGCCGTGGCCGCCTGCGGCGAGTGCACGTGTCGCAGCTATGGCGACGCACCGGGCACCGCCTATGCCACGTTCAGCTTCCTCGGGGCGTTCCCCGCGGGCTTCGAGGTGGTCTCCGACAACCCGCTCACCACCTGGCGCGCCACCGCCGACGGCGTCTCGGCTTCCGGCACAGACGGCACGTACGATCACGGCCCCGTGGTCACGACGCTCACGGGCCCAGTCGTGCCGCTCCCAGACGGTCCGGTGGGCGTCGAGGTGAGATTTCGGCTCGGCGCCGCCGAGTGTGACGACAAGCTCGAGCTCTCGCTCGGCGACACGGGGCTGACCATCTGCGAGCCCACGGCGCTCGGCGTCCGCTCGTTCGTGGCGCTCGGCGGCGCGCCCCTGCGCTTCGTGGCGCGCTTCGTCGCCGACGCCGACAACAACCTTGGCGCAGGTCCGCTCATCGAGAGCGTGCGCCTCGTCCGCCTGGGCGCGTCGGCTTGCGGGCCACCGGACAGCGAGCTCGCTGTGACGGGACCCGGCGCCACCGAGCGGTCGCCAGACGTCGCGCGACTCGGCAGCGGCAAGTGGTTCGTGGCCTTGGCCGACGAAGCCGGCGTCGCGGTGCGCGAGGTGGACCTCAACGGGGCGCCGATTGGCGAGGTGCAGCGTGAGGGCGCGGGCGACACACCGGCGCTGTCGGCGTCGCACCTCGCGGTGGCGATGGAGGGCTCGGTGTTGGTGCGGCCCTTCCCTGCAGACAGCGCCGACCAAACGCTCTCCGTGGAGGGGAGCGTCCCCGACCTGGATGGCGGGTTCCTGGCCGTGACCCGGGGCGAGACGGGTCACCTCCTGGCCCTCGGGACGGACCTTGCCACGTCCGCGGAGCCCGTCGTGAGCGCGCCGTCGTTGTTTCCCGCGCGCGCCGCCGACCTCGGAGGCCTCGGACATCTGGTCGTGAGCGAGGCCGACGCGGTGAGCCTCGTCACGGTCTCCACCAGCATCCCGCTCGCCGGTGACGCCCCCGTGGGTCGGCCCGACGCGGCCGTTGCGTTCGCCCGTGTAGGCGCCGCGTGGCCGACGGTCGCAGGGATCGCCGTGGCCGTGTCGACCGGCCAAAGCGCGGTGATGGCGGCAACTGCGCCTGAGGATGTCGCGATCGGCGCGGCAGCGTCGGGTTGGGTGGTGCTGTGGGTCGAGGGCCCCGCGCTCAAGGGCCGGCAGCTCACCGGCACCCTCAACCTCGACCTCGCGATCGACCCCGTGTCTTCCTACCTCTTCGGCGGGCAGCGGGCGCCGCGCCTCGCCCCGTCGGGCGAGCGGGCGTTGGCGGTGTGGGTGTCACCTTGGCTGGATGGCGACGCGCAGACCGTCGCAGCGCGACGCCTCCCCGATCCCTTCCTATCGCCCTGAGGCGGCTCGCGCGGTCCTTCCGGGCGCCGTGACACCGGCAGCCGCTCGGGCTAACGTGCCAGCGTGCACCTCGCTACACGTGGGTTGATCCTCACCTGCCTCCTGACCTCTGCGTCAGCGCTGGCCGTTGGACCCGAGCTCGTCGGGACCGACGCGGAGCGCCGGCTCACGGGAGCCTTCGTCGCGCTGGACCTCCACGGGTCCATCCTTTCGGACACGCGTGACCGGGGCCTGCTCTCAGGGCGCTTCGGGTACTCGGCGCGCGGCGGCTACCGGTACAAGGGCTACGGGGCCTACGTCGTGCTCGAACACAACATGTGGCTCACCGTCGAGAACGACGTGGACGTGGTTCAAGGCGCCGTCAACCTCGGCTTCGGCTTCGAAGCGACCTATGGCGGGGACGGCTTCGTCCGCACCGCCTTCGCAGTGGGCCCCTCGTTCCTCGCCTGGGACACCGCGCTCGACGACGCCGGAACCACCGGGGTCTACTTCGATCTGCACCCGGTCGGGCTCCGGTGGGCGATCCACCGCCACCTCGTGATCGGGCTCGATCCGATCGGCTTTGCCATTGTGATGCCCGTGCTGGACGGGATCCCGCTCATCGACGTGCAGTACCGGACTGACCTCTACATCGAGGGCCTCTTCTGATGCGCCTCCTGGCCCTGGTGCTGGCCGTTGGGGTGCCGCTGAGGGCTGGCGCCTTCACGGTAGCCAGCGGCTTCACAGAAGGCTGCCACGAGCGCATCACGCTGCGTGCCTTCCTCGACTTCGTGGTGGCGCTTCCGCTCGACGGGGTGGCGCTGCCGGCAGAGACCGGAGACGACGACGAGACCTGGCGCGAGGTCGCGCGCTTCTTCGGCTCGGAGTTCGCCGATCTGGCGCCCATCCTCGCGGACGAGTCGGACGTGACGGACGAGGACCGCTTCCTGCTCATGAGCCTTCTGGTCGGCGTCCGGAGCCCCGACACCGAGGGGCACTCAGTGCTCAACCTGGAGGCGCTGCGGCGGCTCCACTCCGATCCCGATCCCGAAGGGCAATACGCGCACGCGCTGCGCGGCCCCGCGGACGATGGACCAGAGGGGGCGGTGGCGGCCGTCGAGGGCACGCGAGCGCGGATCTCGGAGCTCCTCAGTGAGGCGCTGGCGGCGTCGCTTCGGAAAGGTGCCGCGCAGCTGACGCTGGGCACCTTCTATCTCGACTTCTACGGGCGCATCGAGATCCCGGTGAACGCCGCCTTTTACTCCCTGGGGCGGGCCGCGCACGCGGTTCAGGACTCGTTCTCGCACAGCGTCCGCGACGAGGCCACGGGCTATCGCGAGCTCGTGGCGGTGCTGAACTACATCGACGCGATCGGCACGAACTTCGAGGAGGAGCGTGACGGCCTCGCGCACTCCGACAGCATGGACGACTGCACCGCCGCGCCCGGCGAAGCGGGTGGCACCGTCGACGCGGCCGTCGCGGCCACGATCGACCTCTACGCCACCTTGAGGGCGCTGCGCTCGGGGCTGGAGCCGCACGCGCTCGACGCCTTCCTCGGGCGCTGGTTCGTGTTTCGAGAGGGCTGCACGCTCAGCGACGGCTTCTGCGGCAATACCCGGTGGGTGGAGGTGCTCCGTGAGCACCAGACCCAGCCCTACCTCGAGGCGATCTTCGCCTGCGAAGCCCGCAGCCGCCCGGCGTCGCCGGCGTGGATGGTGCTGTCGGTGTTTGGGGGTCTCTGGATGCGGTGGGCTCGCGGGGGGCATCGCCTTCGGAGGGCGCCGCCCTAAGACGCTATGGGCTGGGGCCCGCGGGGGCCTACCCAACCGGCGGACCCAGGATGCGTCACCCCGGGCTCTCGGCGCGTCACCGCGCTGGCGGCATCGTGCAGTACTTCGGGAAGCCCTTTCCGTCGTGGCCGTAGTACGGGCTGTCCCCGTCGGCGGTCCAGACATGCGCGAACATGAACTCGAGGCCCCACGTGAGGCCGTCACCCGGGATGGTGTGGCCCAGCCCGTGGTTACACGCCACCACCGCGTGTCCGTCCCCGAGCAGGCCCGTGCTGAGCTCGTCGGTGCCCGTCTGGAAGTTCACGAGCGGGAGCTGCTCGTTGGGCCACAGATCGGGGACGCCGCCGGCCACGGCCAGGACTGGGATCTTGCGCGACGGTGTGGCGTAGGGGATCCGCACCACCTCGACGATGCCGCCGGTGGAGCCGAGCCCGCCGCTCCAGAGCGCCGCTGAGGCGAGCACGTCCGCGCGCTCCATGACGAGCCGCCCGCTGAAGATCGCTCCCTGGCTGAAGCCGAAGGTGTAGACCCGGGTCCGGTCCACGGCGAACTGCGTATTGAGGCAGGTGAGGAGGTCGTCGAAGAGCGTGAGGTCGGGCTCCGGCCCGTCCAGGATCGACCACGTGGGCGGGAGCGGCCCCATCATGCCGGCGACCGCCGCGTAGGGTTTCAGCTTCTCGGACTCCATCGGCTCGACCACCGCCTGCGGGGCCACGGTGATCACGTTCTCGCTCTTGCTCATGCCCTTGGCGCCCAGCACATCCGAGAAGTTCTGATGGGTGTCGCCGAAGCCGTGCCAGAGGAACACGACACCAGCGCCCTCCGGGTTGGTGGGCAGGGTCACGACGACCTCGCGGTCTAGGCCTGAGGACCGAAACGTCTGCGTTCCCGCCTCGAAGGTGGGGCAGGTGCCCTCGGAGTAGACGGCCAGGGCGCCCGGGCCGTCGGCCGGCTCTTCCACGGCTGGGGCGGGGGCTGACACGTCTTCCTCGGGGCTGGGGTCCGAGGTGTCGCCCTCCGTGGTCGCGTCGTCTCCAACCGAGGAGCTGGTGTCGCCGCTGGACGAGGCGTCGGCCGGCGCCTTATCCGAGCTCGAGGACTCGCACGCGAGGAACGTTGTGATGAGAGCGGCGGCGACGACACGCATGGAGACCTCCACAGGGAACACGCACCGACGTCGGGGGCCGGTGTGAGCCGGGGAGACTAGCCGATCGGCGCCCCCGCGGGCCAGCGCGTGTTGACGTCTACGACGCGCTCAGTTGAGCGCGATCACCAGCGCGGTGCCGTCGTGGAGTCCCAGAGCAAGGGAGCCCGAATCTTCCGCTAGGCGCCCCGACAAGACCGCTGAGCCCAGCTCGAAGCCGCGCGTCATCACGCCGTCCGGGACGGACCACACCGCGAAGGTCCCCGTGAGCGCCGCGGAGAGCAGGTTGCCGTTCTGCGCAAACGCGAGCGCGGTCAGCGTGTCGCGGGGCGCAGGGACCCCGTCTACGCCCAGGGAGCGGGCGATCTCCCCGCACTCGGCCGTGCCGGGGGTGCAATCCGGGAGCAGCTCGGCGACCAGCTCCCCGGTGGCGGTGAGCACCCGAATCTGCCCGCGGCCATAGCCCACCGCGAGGCGCCCACCGTCGGGTGTGAACGCCACGGCGGTGGCCGCCCCGGGGAGCGCATGCTCCAGCCGGGTCTCGGCGGTCGCGAGGTCAACCACAAGGACCGCGCCGGACTCGAAGAGCGCGCCGGTGGCGACGGCGAAGGCACCCGCGCCCACGACCCCCGCGTTGATCTGCGCGCCGGTCTCGATGCGCTGCACGGCGTGTCCGTCGGCGGGATCGCGACCGACGATGAGCCCGTCGCGCCCCGCGGTGAGCAGGACCGTGCCATCCCGGGTCCACGCGGTGGCCGTGACCTCGCCGAGGTGCTCGCCCAGGGTCGCGATGAGGGCGCCGTCTTTCGCGTCCCGGAGCCGCACCGTGTGGTCCTGTCCCCCGGAGGCGATGATGCCGCGGGCGGGTTCGTACGCTACGGTCCGCACGGGGGCCGTGTGATCGTCGAAGCGGTGGACGACTCGCCCGGTGGCGAGCTCCCACAGGGCGACGGTGCCACCGCCGTCGGTGCGCATCCCCCCGACCACCAGGTAGGTCCCGTCCTTGCTCTTGGCGTGGGCCAGCGCCAGCACCGACTCGCCGTCGCTGGGCAGTACGCTGACGCGGCGCGACTCGGTCGCCCGCGTGTGGAAACCGAGCCGAGCGGCTGCGCCCACCTCGCCGCGGTCGTCCGCCGCGGCCACTGTCACCGAGACCAGGTCGTTGCGCGCCACGAGCTTGGCCTGCGGATTGAACCGCACGACGTGCGAGTCAGCGTCTGCCGGGACCGGCACACGGACGTGCTCCCCGGCGGCTCCCACGCCCACGAGCAGCGCGGTGGTGCCAGGTTCGAAGCGCGCCACGAACTGGTTCTCTCCGTCGAGCAGGGCGAGGTCCTGATCGAGCCCCGCCAGTCTGGGACCGCCCGTGGGTGCCGGGAGCGCCCCGCTCACCCGGTTGCCCTGGACGTGGAGCGCCTGCAGTTGCTTCGTGTTGAGCGCGGCGGTGGCCGTGGACTCGCGGTAGAGGTCCTTGTTCCGGTCTACCGAGCAGGCAAACGGCAACAAGGAGGCGACAAGGCCGGGCCAGCGGAAGCGCATTCAGCCACGCTACCGCGGGGAGCGCCTCTGGTGTCAAGCGGCGGCGGGTGGACTCGGGTGGACTCGGGTGGACTCAGCCCTCTTGGATCGCGGGTAGGCAGAACTCGCCGGGGCGGCGCACCCAACGCGAGGGCACGCGAGGGCGCCGCTTGTGGCGCGGGTCGCTCGCGCGGGTTAGCGTGGCGCATGGCCGATCCACCGCGCCCGCAACACTTCTCGCTCATCCGGTCGTTCGTCCTCGCCGACGTGCTCACGCTCGGAAACGCCGCCTGCGGCACCACGGCCATCCTGCTCTGCATGACGTATGTCGCGTCGCCCAACCCGACCGCCCTGTGGACTGCGTTCGCGTTGCTGCCCGCCGCCTTCGTGCTCGACGCGCTCGACGGCGCGGTGGCTCGGTGGCGTCGGCGGCACTCGTATCTCGGGGCAGACCTCGACTCGCTGTCGGACATCGTCTCGTTCGGCGTGGCGCCCGCGGTGCTCGGCTTCACGCTCGGGTTCCGCGGCGGCTGGGACGGCGTGGTGCTGGTCTACTTCGTGGCGTGCGGGATCAGCCGCCTGGCCCGCTTCAACGCGACCGCGGCGTCGCTCGCTGATCCCTCTGGCAAGGTGCGTTACTTCGAGGGCACCCCGATCCCCACCAGCCTCGCCCTCGTGGTGGTGCTGGCCGCGGCGGCGGGGCAGGGGGCCGTGGGCTCGGCGCTCTGGCTGGGCGAGGTGATGCTGGGGCCGTGGCGCCTCCACCCGCTGGTGCTCATGTACGCGCTCAGCGGCTCGCTCATGATCAGCGCCACCCTCCGCGTACCGAAGCCCTGAGGGCGCCAGTGCGGTCTTAGAACCGCACCTCGCCCACGATGAACTCCTCCTTGTTCTCGGTGAGGCGCAGCGTCATCGACTGCCGCTTCTCCGTGGGCCGGCCCCAGTTCGTGAATACGTCCACCTGGAGCGTCACGGCGCCTTGCAGCTGGGCGGCCGAGCTGCCGAAGAACTTGGTCTTCACCTTGTAGGTCCCCGGCATGGCGCGTCGCACCGAGTAGACCTCCGGCCCATAGCCCTGCGTGAAGTCGCGCGACACTTTGCCGCCGATGGTCGTGAGGTTGTGGCCGTAATACGCCTCCTCGAACGACGGCTCGAGGACGTGGAGGTCCATGTCGGTGAGGTCCGCGTCCCAGGTCATGACGATCCGGACGTCGAGCTCCATCGCGGCCACGAAGCGCCCGTCGAGCGGGAAGTCTTTCACCCCCGCGGCCTTGGCGTGCGGCCAGAGGCGGTTGGCCTCGGTCAGCGCCATGATCTCGATCGCGTCGAAGCGGTCCCAGCGGCGCTTCACCACGTCGGCCAGGAGCGAGAGGGCTCGCTCGAGGTCGCTCCGGCGCGTCTTCGCGTCGCCCTCTAGGCCGCGCCGCCCGAACACCAGCGCCAGGTCGCGGTATGACTGCGGCTCCTCGGGGCGGAGGTGCAGGACCTCCTCGAAGATTCGGATCGCCACGTCGAAGCGACCGAGCTGCGCGAGGCGGTGCGCCAGGATCCGGAGGAGCGCCGGCTCTCCGAGCTTCAGCTCGGCGATGTTCGAGAGCACCTGCAGGGCCATGGCCTCGTCCTTGGCCTCACGGAAGAAGTCCGAGACATCCAGGAAGAAGCTGGGCGCCGTGCCGAACTCCTCGCGCTGCTTCAGGTAGACCTCGACCCGACCGTCGGCAGATGCCGCTCGCAGTGCGCGCACGTACGGCGTCTCCGGTGTCCACGGCCGCAGCGCGATCTCGCCGCCCGGGTCATCCTGCGTCCCGCTGTCTTTCAGGGCCTCCTTCTTCTCGGCGACGCCACGCGGTCGGTCTTCCGCCTCGGGGGCGGCGCTCCCAGCCATCTCCGCGGGCGCGGGGGCCGCTGCCCTGTCCAGCTCCAGACTGGGCCGCGCGCTCTTCTTGGGCGAGTCGACGTGGTAACGGAAGTCCTTTGGGTAGCTGAACTTTCGCTCGTACCACGCGACCTCGTCGGCCCACATCGCCGCCACCTCGGTGAGCCGATCGCGCACGGCGACCTCGAGCACGCCGTCGCGCCGGTTGATCTCGGCGTCCCACGCCGCCCGGAACTCCGGGAGCGTCGCGGGAGGACGCACGGCGTACTCGAGGTACTGCTCGAGCGTCTCGAGCACCAGCAGCGAGGTGCCCGGCGTCACGATGCCGTGCGCCTGGCCCAGCGCGAAGATGGCGTCGGCGTTGGCGGCGGGGCTCCCCATCAGCTCGGAGAGGCGCCGCTCGGCCCAGGCGTACCCCACCAGCTCGCCGTCTCGGGCAGCCGCGCGGTCGATCACATAGGTGCGGGTGACGCTGGGCTCCTGGCCGGGGATCCCCCAGGCCAGCTCGACCGTAGCGCGATCGCCGACCAGGCGCCCCGCCGCGAACGAGGGCCCGACAACGGGCACGACTCCGGCGGGCACGAGGTCAGTGGCGCCGTCGGCGCGCGCTCGCAGCAGGCTGAAGACCGGGCGGCCCACCGCGGCCACCACGGCGTCGGGCGTGGCCCGCCCCAAGTTGAAATAAGCGCCGCCGTTCTGCCCGGCGAGGTGGCCGAGGGCGTCGTGGGCGGCCTCGCTGGAGGACGAGATGGCCCAGGTCGGCACGCCCAGCACCCCGGGAGACTCCTCGCCGTACGTGGAGAGGCCGTCGGAGAACAACAGCAGCAGGTCGGGACGCTCACCCTGGCGCGCCGCGTCTCCGAGGGCGCCGAGCTGGGTGCCGCCGTCGTAGTACACGCGGCTCAGGAAGCTCACGACCTTCGACCCCTCGCCGGCGGCGAAGCGCTTCGGCGCCTCCGCCACGTGCCGCATCACGACTACCTCGACCTCCGCGGCGGAGAACCGCTCGGCGAGGAGGCGCTCGACGAGCCGCAGCTCGGCCGCGTGATCGGCCTTGGCGCGCGACCAGGACGCGTCCCACACCAGCCGCACTCGCCGGACCGGCGCCGCGGAGACCTCGGGGACGGGGACGACCTCCTGAATAGCGAACCACGTCGTGCCGTCCGCCGCGCGCTCCACCTGCACCGGCTGCTTCGTGACCCCGGGGACCTCGATGCGCACGGCCTGGACGACGGGCGCCCCCTGCACCTTGGACTCAGCGACGAAGGCCGGTGAGAAGGCCAGCGAGAGCGGGCCTTTGCCCGAGGCGACCGGTAGCTCGGTCCCGGCGCGCACCTCCACGCGGAGGCGGAGATCGACCTTGTCGGGGAAGTTGAGCGGGAGATCGTAGAACGCGCTGTTCCCCACCAGATCGAGCGGCGCCACCCACCGCACTCGGATGGTGCGCGTTCCGTTGGCGGGGATGGGGAAGACCCGCGTGTGAAAGACGTTCCCCTGGGTCCACTCCACGAGGCCCGGGTCGATGCCCTTCCGGATCTCGCGCTCGAAGATGCGGCGGGCCTCGTGCTTCTCCACCACGACGCCGTCCACCATCTTGCCGGCCACATCCAGGGCGTAGCCGGACACCGTGGCTCGCTCCGGCAACGGCAGGTAGAGGTCGCCCGCGAGGGCGCGCCCATGGGGGTTGCCAAAGGTGAGCGTCATTCGGGTCTCTGCCAGCTGGCCCACCACCCGGACCTCGATATCCACCGTCTTGGCCCCCACCTTCTCGGGCGGCGCGGCGGGCTCGGTCTGGATGATCAGCAGCGGCTGGCGTCCTGGCTGCGTCTGAGCGCTGGCCGGCAGCACGGCGAGCACCGCGAGGGAGAGGGCAAGACGGGTGAACACGGGGACCTCCAAGGCGTTCGTTACAAAGGGCCCAAACGGGCGGGCACGGGCGGGCGGTCGCGGCGACGGGGCCTCTGGCGTGGGCACCCTACCGCTGAGCGTCTCGCCGTCAAACGCACGAGCGCGGCGGGAGATCCGATGGTGATCGCGCGAATCGTGGATCCGGTTGCCGGACCCGCTCCGGCAGCGATGCAAAGGCCTGCCGAATTCAGACCAGGTGCGGTGGTCCGCAGGAGTTGGCAGGGCAACACGCCCTCCGCGCGCTTCCGGATAGCGGAGCAGCCGCTCTAGTGCGTCTCGAGCACGAGTCGTTCCGCCGCTCGAGCATCCGGCCGGTATGACTCGTGGCGCTCAACGCCAACGCACCGGCACTCACCACGCCGGTCTGGGTACATGCCCACGGCGGCCTCCGGCCAGGCGCCTGCTTCGATCTCCGCGCCCTGGAGCGTCGTTGACGCATCGAGGACGTGTAGATACCGTTGCTCTTCATCTCGCCTAGCCACCACATCCGGCTGTGGAAGGACGTCCCATGTCGCACAGAACTACGTCGCTGCCTCGCCTCCCTCCCGCCGCATCGATCGTCTTCTGGGCTGTGTCCGGGTGCGGTTACGTGTACCAGGGCGCAGACTTCACTGTAGACGACTTTCGGAAGCGCCACAGCGCTCTGGGCGATGTGCCCGCGGAGACCAGATTCAGACATCCCGGAGTCCCGAGAGACATGCTTGCTGGCACGGCCTGGTGGCACGCCGGCCCAGCCGGCGAGCAGCCGAAGTGTGCGGACGGCTCCAAACTGGTGGCACAGAGAGCCACGCCCTCGCGCACTTTCTGGCGCTGTGAAGAAACACGGAGCCCCCCGGCCGAGGACGCTTCCTTCAGCTTCCTCGTGTGGAGCTGCGACGAGCCGTACGCGATTGACCCGGAAAACGGCAGGACGACCCTCCGGGACCGCGGAGCGCTCATGCAGCTCATCGCCGCGCTGCGGGCGCAGGGGACGCTCACGTTGGATCATAAGGACTGGCCCGGTAAGCCGTCATTCGGAGTGGCGCTCGGCGACCAAGTATACGTAGATCCCGACCCGGACGAAGTCGGCCCCAACGGCGAGACGCTCGCTGCGTTCGGCGGTGATCGGTCGTCGTCGATGCACCTGACTGACCGGTCCGGGGACGGCGGACCGCCCGATCCCGCGGAGTGCGCAGAGTTCCTGGACGTGCTGTACGAGTCGCACTTTCTTCGCTCGCCGTACATGCGGTCCGTCTTCGGCTCGATGCCCGTCGCCATGATGTGGGACGACCACGAGATCCGCGACGGTTGGGGGTCACAGGGGGACGAGACGCGGCCGTTCTGGCAGTCCTGGTTCGCCGTGGCTCAGGACGCTTTCCGAGGGTGGCAGAGCCTACGCAACCCACAGCCGGCCGTGCAGTATCCGACGAGCTTCGACACCGACTTCGCACGCGGGAGCGTGCACTTTCGGCTCATCGACACGCGCTCGCTCCGCTCCAGGGATGGCGGGGAGTTCCTGGGTGGCCAAGTGGAAGCGCTCGAGGCGTGGTTGAGTGGTCTTAGCACAACCAAACCGCAGGTCATCGTTCTCGGAGTCAACACGCCCCTCTTCGTCGCGGATACCCGGTCGAGGGCGCTTGGCGCCATGAAGGCCGAGCTCCGGGACGACCTCGGAGACGCGTGGTCCCGCAATCCGGTGGCGCGCGCGGCGATCATGAAGGCGCTCGATCGCTACTTCGAGCGGCACGCCGAGGACCGCCTTCTGGTTCTGAGTGGCGATATCCACGAATCTGGCCTGCTGCGCATTACTCGCGGTGGCACAGTCATGGGCTGGGAGGTGGTCAGCTCTGGCGTTGCGGCCGATACGGCTGGCGACGAGGGTCTCACTTGGCTTGGTCTTGGGAACATGGTCGCAGAGGGAGGACATGGGTTCACGTCCGACTGGGCAGGTCGGATCGCCGGTTCTCCAGCGGTGGCGGAGCTACGGATTGACACACACGCCGAGGGCGGCCCGCGGGTGGAGGTCGCGTGGTATGTCTCAGCGAACGATCTGAAAGCCAAGGACGACGGCGCGGGGAAGGGGCTCGTGCCCGTGCAAAGACTCACAAGTGGAGTTCCCATGCCGACACATGCGCGAACGGCGGCCTGGGACCGTGCCGCTGGGGAGTGTGTGTGGGCCGAGGGAACAAGCCCCACCGGTCCGAGCGTCCTCGTCGACGCGCTGGAGTTCGGGGTGAGCGCGGGGGAGGCACTGCTGAGTCGACTTGGCCGCTCGTGTCTGCATCACGCGGCCTCGGCGATCGGGGCGGGACAGCAGGCCTCGGGTCCCTGGAATGCGCGATCGTATTCGTGGGGGGAGATCGAAGAGAAGTATCTGTCCGTGGTGGCGCCGTGATCTCGCCGGCCGCCACCCGGTCCGTCTTCGCCGCCGGCGCGGCGGTACTTGCGACGCTTGCAACGCCTGCAGCCGCTCAACAGGTCTTCGGGCAGGCGCCGCTTCTCGACTGGTCGTACCTCGATCATCCGGTGAGCTCCCTGGAGTACGCGAGCGACCAGTTACACGTCAACACGCCGATGGTTCTGCAGGCGAGGCTGTCACCGAACATCTTCATCTGGGAGAACCTGAGCGACCTCGGGAGCGCACTCGGACTCAGCTGGGGCGTTGGCGTGGCGCTCACGCCCCGCTTTGACGTCCGTCAGCTCATCGTGGAAGACGGAGACAGCTGGGAGGCCCCCGTTCGCATGCCGAGTTTTCGCCCTGGGATCGACGTCATCACCACGGTGCAAGTCCGCCCCGACATTCAGGGTGACGTTCACCGTTTCAATCTCGGCTTTCACATCGAGCACTACTCTAATGGCCAGGAGGGAGATACGTTTGTGGCGCTCGACTCGGGCGTTAGGGATCTCGGCGCCCGGGAGCCCGGGAGAGCGCCGGGTCCTGAGCTTTACTACAACCTGGAAGACGGCAACTTCTCCGTGGTCGCTGACTTTCGATTTCGGCTCGGATACCAGTGGATCGGCGGGGTGCATGAAGTCCGTCCATGGATCACGCGCGACGGGTCGAACGGCTTGGCGCCGTCACGAGCGGCGGAGGTCTACTTCGGGCTCACTTGGTACTACGGGGTTGATGCTAACAACGAGCCTTATCTGGAGATCGAGGAGCACTGGTTCAGACCGAACGAGATCGAACTGGGCATTTCTTACGAAGAGCGATTCTACTGGCAGCCTGCTGCAGGACGTGGCGTCGTCCTGAAGACTGAGGCTCGGGTCGGAATATTGCCGTCCGCGGACCCTACGGTAAAGGCTTGGGCGCTCGAGTGGGCGCTGAAGGCAATGTTCATCGGTTCTCGCTCTGCCGCTGCGCAGCCCCCTGGGTTAATGCTCACAGTGCGCGCTGGCAGGGACGAATACAATCTCCGCTATGCGGAGGATGTCCTGCTGTTCAGCATAGGGACCTTCTGGGGCGGAATCGAGACGTGGGAGTTCGACTAGGCTAGGCGCCAAACGCCAGACACGGAGTGTGACGATCTGTCAGAAAGCGGTCTTCATGATAGAGATGGCACGCGAGTTCGTGTGTAAAGAATCCGGGGAGTCGCCGAAGTGGCTCCTCACAACTCACGCCGTTGGAACGGTTCGTCGGTCCGCTCTCAGCGGCGCTGCACGCGCATCTTCATGCCGTGCTTCGGCGACACGGTCACCGCCACGTGCTTCGCCACGGGGTGCCCGGGCACCAGCGAGAGGCGGAAGCGCTGCGCCAGCGTGGCGAGCAGGAGGCGCGCCTCCATGAGCGCGAAGCGCCCCCCGACGAAGCCCAGCGGGTGGGCGGAGAAGCCGCGCGCATACCGCAGCAACGTCAATGGGTTGATGGTGACGTGAGGATGGCTGGGCCTGCCGGCGTCGGTCACAGACCTCTTGGGGATCACACGGAGCACGACCTACTCGCCGCTCGGGCGCCCGCTGACGGTGGATGGGCCGCTGGAGGACGACACCAGCACCACGTACGACGCTCACGGACGGCCCGTGACCACGTCCTCCCTGGGAGTCTCCGAGACCACTAGCTACCAGCCGGACGGGCTCGTGGCGGCGGCGACTCGCACGGGCGGGCGCTGACGCCGTGATGACCACTTCGGCCCTGCTGAAGCACGGCCCGGGCCACCTCAAGGTGCTACTGGCCGAGCTGCGCGCGTGGCTGAAGGCGCGTCGCTACACCGCGGTGGGCCAGTGCGGGGCGTCATGAGCCAGCTCCGAGTGGCCGACCGGGCCGCGTTCGAGCGCGCCAACTACCTGAGGGGGTGCAACGCGACAAGCCGCCGCGCGGCTGACCGGCGCCACGCCCGCTGGGGGGCCGACGGAGCGCCTACGGGTCGAGTGGGTGCCGGAACCGCAGGCCAGGGAAGCGGGCGAAGCCCCGGTCGGCCGTGATCCACTCGCAGCCAGACTCGATGGCAAGCGCTGCAAACCACGCGTCCGGGATAACATTCGCTCGGGCCTCCGTTCGGCGACACAGCTCGTGGAAGATCGTCCAGTGCTTTGCCGCCGGCCGGACCAGCGCGCACCGTGGCGAGGTGACCAGTGCGTTTGCGAAGAGCAGCGCGTCGACCAGGGGGGTTGGCTTGTCGTAGATTCGGGGGTTCGTGACGACGCGGAGGTAGCCGCTGAGAGCCACGTCCGAGAGACCGAACGGGACAGGGCCGTTGACCGTGTCTGAGAGCCAACGCCGGTAGTCGGCGTGGCGATCCGAGTCGACCCGATTTGCGTATATGAGGATGTTAACGTCGATGAGGACCATCTACCCCGTCCAGGTAGTCGGCGAGGGCGGCGTTCGAGGTCAGGTCCACGCCTGGGAGCGTGCCTCCCCCCCCGGACACTGGCAGGTCGATGGCCGTGCGCTCTCCACCGCTTGCTGCGCGCGCGAAGGCCTCGCGAAGTGCGTCTTCGATCAGCTCGCCGAGCGTTCGACCACTCTGCAGGGCGCGAGCACGCGCCTCCTGCAGGAGCGGGTCCGCGATGGTGACGGTGGTGCGCATGCATCACGGTGTAATGCATGCTGCATCACGATGCAACGCGGCGGAGCGCGGGGGCGAACCGGGCCGGAGAGCCCTGCTGCCCCGGCCACAGCTCGGTTGTCACCCGCCGCCGCTCGGGAGGCCCAGCGGCTATGTTCTGGGTACGTGCGCCGTGGTAGCCGCACGAGGATAATGTCTCCTAAGGCCGTTCAAGGGTCGTGCGGGTCCGCTCTCAGCGGCGCTGCACGCGCATCTTCATGCCGTGCTTCGGCGACATGGTCACGGCTACGTGCTTCGCCACGGGGTGCCCGGGCACCAGCGAGAGGCGGAAGCGCTGCGCCAGCGTGGCCAGCAGGAGGCGCGCCTCCATGAGCGCGAAGTGTTTCCCGATGCACTGGCGCTGGCCGGCGCCGAACGGCGTGTAAGCGCCGCGCGGGATCGACTCCACGCGGCCCGGCAGGAAGCGCGTGGGGTCGAAGCGCTCCGGCTCCGGCCACCAGCGCGCGTCGTGGTGCGCAAAGTAGACCCAGCAGATCACATCCGCCCCCTCCGGGATCGAGTAGCCCCCCAGCTCGATCGGCGCGGTGGTCACCCTCGCGAGGGTCGTGACCGGCGGGAACAGGCGCATGGACTCCTGCAAGACCGCGTCGGTGTAAGGGAGCGCGTCTGCCGGCGTGGGGGAGCGGCCTCCCAGCACGTCCGCGAGCTCCGCGTGGAGGCGCGCCTCGATCTCAGGGTGCTGAGACAAGAGGTACCAGGTCCACGTGAGCGCCTGCGACGTGGTCTCGTGGCCCGCCAGGAACAGGGTGAGCAGCTCGTCACGCAGCTCCTCGCGCGTCATCCGCTCCCCGGAGCGCGCGCCTGGCGCGGTGTCTGTGGCCAGGAGCAGGGCGCTCAGCAGATCGGTCCGTCGCCCCAGGGCGTCGTCGTCCTCCTTCCGGCGTGAGTCGATGAGGCCATAGACCACGTCGTTCACGTCGCTGAGCGCACGATTCACGCGCCGGACGCTCGGGAGCGGCACCCAGTCGGGGAGTATCGACGCCGCGCCCGAGAAGTTGCGGAACTGCTCGAGGGCGTTGGCGATCCGGTCCTGCTGTCCGCTGGCGTCGTGGTCGAAGAGCGTCTTCGCCACGATCCCGAGGGTGAGCCCCATCATCTCCTGGCCCACCTCCAGCACCGCGGGTCCCCCGGGCCACTGGTCGCCCAGCGCCTCGGTGCGCCGAACCATTACCTCGCCCAGGGCCTCGATCTGCCGGCGCCCGAACGCCGGGTTGATCATGCGGCGCTGGCGCCGCCAGAAGTCGCCGTTGCTGTTGACGAGCCCAGTGCCCAGGAAGCGGCGGAGCTGGCGCGCCCCGAAGCCCTTCTCGGGTTTCGCCATCGACTGCCCGTGCGTCACGAGGGCGTCGTGGATGTGCTCGGGGTGCCGCGTGACGTAGAGCGGAACGCCGCGAAACACCGTGGCGTAGAGGTCTCCGTACTGCGCGAAGCGTCCCCCGACGAAGCCCAGCGGGTCGGCGGAGAAGCCGCGCGCATACCGCAGCAACGTCAAAGGGTTGTTGGTGACGTGAGGAGGGCCTGGCGGGAAGGGCTGCATGGCCCGAAGGTTTAGGGCCCCTTGCCAGAACCGCCAGGGGTTGGCCGGCTCATTGCGCCAGCGGGCTTCTCAGCACTCCGGGAAGGCCACCGCGAGCCCGCCCTCCGACGTCTCCTTGTATTCCCGCATCATGTCGTCGCCGGTGCGCTTCATCACGCGGATCACCTTGTCGAGGCTCACGATCCCCGGACCTCCCGCGTTGAGGGCGAGGAGGGCGGCGCTCCACGCCTTGGCCACCCCCATGGCGTTGCGCTCGATACAGGGCGCCTGCACAAGGCCCTTGATCGGGTCGCAGGTGAG
>SXOO01000261.1 GCA_005776725.1 Pseudomonadota bacterium
ACTCACCGCGCTTCCTGTTCACCTGGCCCAACTCCCGCACGTCCGTGATGGGCGGCGAACAGGCCGCCGGCGTGTTGTCCACGGTGAAGCAGGACCAGCTGGCGCGGCGTGGGCTCACCATGACCCCCGAAGAGCTCGCCGCGTTCAAGCAGCCCACGCTGGACAAGTACGAGCGCGAGGGCAGCCCGTACTACGGCACCGCCCGTCTCTGGGACGACGGCATCCTCGATCCCGCGAAGACCCGGGACGCCCTTGGGCTCGCGTTGTCCGCGACGCTGAACGCCCCGATCCCGCCCCCCAAGGTGGGCATCTTCCGTATGTAGAGCCGGGCGGCGTCCTGGCGCCGTCACCATGGAGTGCGCTGACCATGTCCGACGTGCTGCTGGCGGTAGACGCGGGTGTCGCCCGCGTCACCATGAACCGCCCCGATCGCCACAACGCCTTCGACGACGCGCTGATCCGGGCGCTCCTCGCCACCTTCGACGAGCTCGCTCGCCGCGACGACGTCCGGGTGGTGGTGCTGGCCGGAGCGGGCCCTAGCTTCTGCGCCGGCGCCGATCTCCAATGGATGCGGGCCACTGCGCAGGTCGACGAGGCGCAGAATCGCGCTGACGCGCTGGAGCTGCAGCGACTCTTCGCCACGCTCGACGGGCTGGAGAAGCCCGTTGTGGCGCGCGTACAGGGACCGGCGATCGGCGGCGGCTGCGGCCTCGTAGCCTGCGCGGACATCGTAGTCGCGGGGCCCCGCGCTCGGCTGGGACTGTCCGAGGTTCGGCTCGGCCTCGCACCCGCGGTGATCTCGCCGTTCGTGGTGCGCAAGGTGGGGTCGTCGCGCGCCCGCGAGCTGTTCCTCACGGGCGACCGCATCGACGGGGAGACCGCCCGCCTCTACGGCCTCGTACACCGCTTGGTGACGGACGAGGCGGAGCTCGACGCGGCCGTGGAGGGCGTGGTCCAGAGCCTCCTGAAAGGCGGCCCGAAGGCGCTGGCCGCCTCCAAAGAGCTGGCCCGGTTCGCGGACCAATGGGAGGAACCCGCGGCGCGGACTTCGGCGCTGATCGCCCGCCTCCGGACGAGCCCAGAGGGCCAGGAAGGAATGCGTGCCTTCTTCGAGCGCCGACCACCCGCCTGGGTGCCACCTTCGGAGTCGTAGTCGTGAGCTGGCCCGCGCAGCTCAGGGACGCCCGCGTGTGCGCGGACTGAACCGGCCGGTGATGTCCGCAGCGAGCGGCCCGAGCCACCTCGCCACCGTGTAGGCCCCAGGGTAGATGACCCGGGCGTCGTTCCGCTCGAACGCTGCGTAGACCTTGCGCGCGAGCTCGGCCGTCGTCCCTGCGGGGAGTCGCGACGCCGGACTCGACGCGTCGAATTGCGCCACTGCGGCGCGCATCATCGCCGTCTCGACGGGCCCCGGGTAGACCGTGAGCACACGGACCCCCGTGTCGCGCAGCTCCCACCGCAGCGCCTCGGACGCGCCGGCCAGCGCGAACTTCGACGCGGTGTAGTGGACCATGTTGGGCGTGGGCACGAGCCCAGCCACCGACGCGACGTTGATGATGCCGCCGCGCCGGCGCGCGACCATACCCGGCAGCACGGCGTGAGAGAGCCGCAGCGGCGTGAGGACGTTCAGCGCGAGTAGCCGCTCCCCGTCGACGGGCTCGACCGAGGTGAACTCCTGCACGAACTGCATGCCGGCGTTGTTCACCAGCACGTCGACCGGCCCGTGCGCCGCCTCGGCGGCCGGGAGAAAGGCGCCAGCGTTCGCGGGCTCAGCGAGGTCCGAGGGGAAGGCTTTGCCCCCGAGCTCCGACGCCAGCGCCTCGAGCTTGTCCACGCGGCGGGCGACCAGCGACACCCTGGCGCCGTGCCCCGCCCACTGCCTCGCGATGGCCTCGCCGATCCCGGACGATGCCCCTGTGACGACGATGTGCATGACTCCCTCCTCGGTGACTCGCGCCGCTCGGCGCTTTCTTCTTCGGGACTCGCCCAACACCCCGCTGCGGGCGCGGACAGCTCCGTCGCGGCACGGCGGATGCTCTCTCGGTTGCGCGCGGGTCGTCTAGCGCCAGGCGTGGACGAAGGCCTCCTGGGGCGCGCTCTCCACGGCTCGAGGTCCCCGCACGGCACGAACGGTCTCCAGCGCCGCCTCGGCCGTGCAGCCCCGAGAGGACATGAGCCACGCGGCCGCCAGCAGCCCCGAGCGCCCGAGCCCCCCCATGCAGTGCACGACCACGCGGCCGCCAGCCGCCAGCGCCCGCTCGACCCACTCCACCGCTTCATGCACCTCGGCCTCCGAAGGCGCGTTCTGGTCGCCCACGAAGACCCGATGGCAGGCGAAGTGGTCGCGCAGCACGTCCGGCAGCTCGGGGACGCCGGCCCACTC
Source organism: Pseudomonadota bacterium (assembly GCA_005776725.1). Classification (GTDB taxonomy): domain Bacteria; phylum Myxococcota_A; class UBA9042; genus SXOO01. The sequence goes on from SXOO01000261.1 coordinate 2,384, forward strand.
GAGCTCGGCGTCCGTGAGGAGGCTGACGACGTGGGTGATGCCGGCGCCTTGTAACGCTCGGAGGTCGGCGGCGAGCTCACGCCCCCGATCTCGCCGACCGGGACACAGCGTGAGGCCCACCGCCTCTCCGGGGAGCCAGTCCACGCGGAGCGCCCTCTCTTCAGCCAGCGCGGCCTCGATGTTGCGCACGAAGCCGGCGGCGGCGTGCAGCGCCCACCGCTTTTGGAGCGGAGAGGCTTCGTCGAAGCCCAGGGTGTGCACGGCGTATCGAAGGAGCGCCCAGTCGAGCTGGCCGGGGTGGCGGTCTTCGCGGGTGACCCGGCCGCCGAACGCGCGGAGTGAGGACAAGACGGCCCACGCGCGGCGCAGCGCGGGCGCTGTGACGCCGTCCGGCAGCGGGCCGAGGGGCGCCCGCAGGTCCTGGACCGCCCCGAGGGCGGTGGTGATGAGACCTGCCTCGGCGAGCTCGTCCTCGTCCCGTAGCGGCGTGAACAGGTAAAGCACGTCGTTCTCGAGCTTCGCGAGGTCCTTCCACACGTGGGCTCTGCCAGTGTGGACGAAGTCGATCACCCAGACGTTCTCGCGGTCGTCGAGCAGCACGTTCGCGCCATTGAGGTCGCCGTGGACGTACGAGACGAAGTGCTGCTCGTGCCTGGGCAGGGGACCGCTGAGAGTCTCGCGATAGAAGCGCACGACCGGGTGGCCGTCGTCGGCCGACGGATCGAGCGCCCGCACCTTCTGCGCCACGCTGTGGGCCCAGCGCGACGAGAACCCGTAGGCCTCGGTGAGGACGCACCGCTCGTAACGGGCCGCGCTGTAGAGCGGCGCAAGCACGTCGTCGAAGACCTCCTTCAAGACCGCGAGGATCTTCTCCGTCCCTGGCAGGAGGGCGTCACCCGTGGCGTCCGTCGGGAGCTCGGTGGCCGTCTCGAACAGGCTCTTGAGCGTCCGCACCCCGCCCCGCCCCATCGCTGCGTAGGCGTACTTGAGCCCGCCCCGGGCCCCGAGGTCCACGAAACCACGGAGGCTCGGCGCGTGGTTCCCGAGCACGCTCTCGATGCGCTCGAACGCCGTCCGTTCAGCGGCGATGGTGTCCCGCGGCCCCAGCTTCAGCACGCACGGCGCCTCCGCGTGCCCAAGGCGGTCGGTGGACTCGGTGCGGAACACCACAGCCCCCGAGAAGCCGCCTCCGAGCGGGAAGAGCGCGACCTCGGCGCTGTCGCGGAAGAGCCACTGGACCAGCGCCTGATCGTCCGGCTCCAGAGGCGGCCCCGAGAGCCGTGGCCCGCGCTCGACGCGCAGGGGCGCGAGCGCGAGCGGGGACCGCGGATTCAGCCAGGCGGCGAAGTCCCCGACCGAGTCGTGCACTGTGACGCCCAGCACGCTGCGCAGGTGGTCCAGCGCGAAGAAGTGTCCGTGACGGGACACGCTGGCCGTGAGCGCGCTGCAGGTGGCGAGGCGCGACAGGCCGACGCGCGTCGCGAGGTCATAGAGCAGGTAGCTGACCTTGGCGTCCGTCCACACGCCGATGACGCCTACGCGCACCTCGGCGCGGTCCCGGCCATCGAGCAGCGAGTCCAGCACCTCCGGAAGGCGGCTGTGCTCGAAGTCGCTGAGCGTGAGGGCGTCCACCACGCGTTCGCGGCCGCCGGAGTCGATGCCGAGCCCGGGCACGAACGAGGCGCCGCGAGACCCGGCGAGGCAGTGGTCGCCGAAGTGAGCCAGGTGCTCTCGCTGGCGCGGGTCGTTCGGATCGTGGAGGTCGCGCACGTGCACGATCGCCAGCTCGTCCTCGGGGAGCGCGCGCGCCCACGCCAGGAACTGCGCCACCGGCCCGGAGGACGGCTGGCTGCCGAGCAGCCGGAGGGACTCGGCGTTGCCCACGTGTAGGCGGTTGGGGAGGGCGTCGTGGGGGCCGATCAGGCCGACGAAGTCGGTCTGCAGGCACTCGGTGATCACGATGGAGAGCGACATCGCGCCATGATGCCACAGGTGACGAGCGCGCACGGCCCAGCGGCCAACACGCTGCGAGAGGACTCAGCGGCGGCAGTCGACGTACTCCATGAGGCACGCCACGCGGGCCCGGATGCGCTGCCCGCGCGCGTCAGGCTCCCTCGAGAGCAGGAGCGGCGCGACGACACCCACCGCCAGGGCCAAGGCGACGACGAGCGCGAGCCGCGACCACCGCAGGCGGCTCGCCAGTGCGACGAGGCCGCAGACCACGGCCAGCACGGCCAGACCTGGGCCAGGCACGTGGTACCCCGCCAGTGCGTAAGGCACCGCCAGCTCCAGCAGGGGCACCGCGAAGGCGGTGGGCGCGTAGGGGAACGTGACCACCGGCAGCCAGGCGGCCGTGATACCCCACCCGAACGCCGCTCCCACGAGCGCCATGAGCGTGTAGCGCGTGGGCGCTCCCAACCGCAGCGGCGGAGCCTCCCGGTCCTCCGAGCCTCCAGCGCCACCGAGGCAGCGGTCGAGGGCGAGGCCGGCGGCGACCCCGAGCAGCGGCACGGCGGGGAGCAGGTGCCGGGGCGCCCAGGAGTCGCCCGCGGGCCAGTCCTTGAACCCCGCCAGGAAGAGCGTGTGGAGCACCGCGAGCCCGGCGGCCCACCGCGCGGCGCCGCTCACACCGGGGAGCACCACGAACACGGCCAGCAGCAAGGCGGGGGCGTGAAAGAACAGGCCGCGGTGGGGGCCGAAGGTGAGGCCCACCAGAGCCTCCGCGCTGGGGAGGCCCATCCCGAAGAGCCCGGTCGCGTGGATCGCGCTCAGCGTCGCGTCTGCCTTGTGTCCGTACGCGAACTCGAAGGGGTTACCGAAGATCGCGTAGTTCCAGATCGCCTGCGCCGCGGCGAAAGGCAGCGCCCCGAGCCCCGCGAGCAGCAACGACCGGGCGCCGCGCCTCAGCGCCAGCGCGGCCAGCAACCCCACGGCCAGGGCCGCGGTCTGGGTCTCGACCAGCACCATGAGCCCAGCGAAGGCCCCGGCTGCGAGCGCGGGCCCGCGCGAGGTGGGGCTCGACCCCGGCGAAGCGACCGCCGCGTAGTAGCCGAACATCGCCAGCGCCGCGGCGAGGCCGTGGCCGAAGAACAGCGTGGCGTAGATCGCCACAGGCGACGCGAGGCCCACCAGGAGGGCGGCGAAGGTGCCTGCGCCGAAGCTGCCGCCCAGGAGCACCACGGTCCGTCGCAGGACCAGGCCCGCCAGCGCACACGGGAGACCCACCAGCAGCCGGGTGAACAGCTCGAGCCAGTAGTGCAACACCCCGCTGTGTGCCCCACCCCCGAGCAGTCGGCCAACGGCGTAGACGGGCGCCGCCAGGAGCGACGCCCCCGGGGCCTTGTCGAGGTACGCGCGGCCCTGGTAGCTGGCCTTGTCGACGTTGCGGACGCCGTGGGCGGCGAGGACCGGGTCGAGCGCCAGCTGCCCGTGGTCTACCAGCGCTTGCGTGGCGTAGAGGCGCACCGACTCGTTCGCGGGCGCGAACGCCGGCGTGTAGTGCACGTTGAGGTTGTACGCCACGAGCAGGGCGACGAAGAGGCCCCACTCGGAGCGCCAGGGCCAGGGCAGACTCGATGGCACGCGTGCACCGTAGCAGGTCCGCGCGATCGCTTGCAGAGGCGCGAGGCCTCAGCGACCCTCGGGCGCCACTACACCGCGAGGATTGCCTGTGTCGTCCGACGTCTTCTCCGACCTGCTCACCGAAGACCGCCTCTTTCCGCCGCCGCCGGGCTTCGGCGAGCGCCCGCTGCCCGCCTCGCTCGTAGAGGACGCTAGGCGCGATCCCGCGGCCTTCTGGGCGGGCGCGTCCGAGCGTGTGGACTGGCTCACGCCGTGGCACACGCTCCTCGAGTGGAACAGCCCGCACGCGCGCTGGTACGTGGGAGGGAAGCTGAACCTCTCGGCCAACTGCCTTGACCGCCACGTCGCGGCCGGACGCGGCAACAAAGCGGCGCTGATCTGGGAGGGAGAGGACGGCGAGGTGGTCACGCTCACCTACCGACAGCTCCTCCGGGACGTGCAGCGGCTCGCCAACGGCCTCGAGTCGCTGGGCGTGGAGAAGGGCGACCGCGTCGCGATCTACATGCCCATGACCGTGGACGCGATCGCCGCGATGTTGGCGTGCGCGCGGATCGGGGCCGTCCATAGTGTGGTCTTCGGCGGGTTCTCGGCCGACAGCCTGGCGGACCGGATCAACGACGCGGAGGCCAAGGTCCTGCTCACGGCCGACGGGGGATACCGCCGCGGCCAGGTTGTGCCGCTCAAGGCCGAGGCCGACCGCGCGCTCGCCAACACGCCCTCGATCACGCGCGTGCTCGTGTCTCGGCGGCACCCCAAGGGCGACCCGCGCACCATCCCGTGCGCGATGACCCCCGGTCGCGACGTGTGGTTCGATGAGCTCGTCGCGACTCAGCCCGCCCACCGCCCGCCGGAGCCCATGGACTCCGAGGACCTTCTGTTCATCCTCTACACGTCGGGCACCACCGGGAAACCGAAGGGCATCGTCCACTCGACCGGCGGGTACGCGGTGGGCACGGCCACCACGGCGTCACTGGTCTTCGACCTCACCGACCGCGACGTCTTCTGGTGCACGGCGGACATCGGCTGGGTCACTGGCCACAGCTACGTCGTCTATGGCCCCCTGCAGAACGGGGCCACGATCTTCGTCTACGAGGGGGCGCCGGACTTCCCGCGCAAGGACCGCTTCTGGGACGCGATCGCGCGACACGGGGTCACGATCTTCTACACGGCGCCCACAGCCATCCGGGCCTTCATGAAGTGGGGCCACGAGCTGCCGGACGCGCACGACCTCTCGAGCCTGCGGCTCCTCGGCAGCGTC
>SXOO01000262.1 GCA_005776725.1 Pseudomonadota bacterium
CATTCAAGAGGTCGTCGGTTCGATCCCGATTACCTCCACCGATTGAGCCGCTTCGGCGGCGCTCCGGGCGACGATTCGGACAACGTTTCGGCACTCGGGACAAGCGAGCCTCGGAGGGAAACCTCCGGGGCTTTTGTCGTTTTCGGGGACCGCGCTCGCGTCACGCCGGCCGGAAGGGGCAGACGGAGCTCCACTACGGAGGCTCGCGGCCAAGAGCACCCGGCTCCGGACTCCTGCAAGCTCCCACAAGTTGTCGTTGAGGGGCCGCGCGGCCTCAGCTGGGAGGGCTCACCGCGACGCGTCGGGTGACGCGTGGGGAGCTGGCGCGGCGGGGGAGGGGCTGCTCAGGCCGAGGCGGCCCAGGCGTTCGACGTGGAAGCCTCCACGCTGGCGAGGAGCCCCATGGCCTCTTCCATCATGTCCGGCGTGTCCACGTCCTGCCACCAAGCGTCGCCGATGTCGAACGGGAGGAAGGCTCCGCGCCGCGCGAGGACCATCATGCCCTCGGACAGCGAGCAGTCGCCGCGGGCGCCCATCGCCTCCTCGAGCGCCGCGAAGATCGCCGGGGTGCAGTGAAACACGCCGCAGTCGATCGCGTCGTAGTCGATCAGCGCCTTCGAGATGCGCACGATCCGGCCGCCCTCGATGCCCACCTTGGTGGCGTCGTCGAGGTCGAAGACCTCCTTGAAGTCCACGGCGAGGCTGACGGAGTCCGGGCGGACGCCGCGCGCCACCATCCGACGGAGGATGTTGGGATCGAAGATGTGGTCGCTCATCATGAGCGCGAAGGGGCCGTCCACGCGGTCTTTGCAGGCGTACAGGGAGAGCCCGTTGGAGCGCTCCCACAGCGGGTTGAACACGGTCTCGACATCGCCTCGCGAGAGGCGCCGCGCCTCCGCGCTGACCAGCTCGGCGTTGTAGCCCGTGACCACGAGGATGCGCTGCATGCCGGCGAGCCGGCAGTTGTCGATGGTGCGCGCGAGCAGGCTCTTGCCCCCCACCTTGATCAGCGGCTTCGAGAACGCTGAGACCTGTCCGCCTGGGTCCAATCGGGAGCCTCTGCCCGCCGCCAGGATAATCGCTGTGGTGGTCGTCACGCCGTCGCTCCTTCCCATAACCGTTCCACTGGGCTGGAGCATGGGTACTCCACGCTCGACCCCAGCACCTTCATTAGATGGAAGCGGCGTGCCAACTTCCGGGGGCAGCCCGGAGCCCGCGTGAAACCGCATCAACAGCGCGATATTGTTGATGTAGTTTCACCGGGGCCAGTTGGCCCCGGCGCCGGCCGTGGGAGTACGCGTGCTCCACGTGGAGGCCGAACCCGCCTCGGCGCCCCCGGGCCACCCGGGCCACCTCGGTCCTTGTCCGCGCCTGCCGGCCCGGAGTAGGGTAGGCCACTGCGGACCGAAGGACTGAGACCCCCGATGAGCGAGAGCCCTACCGCCACCGCCGGAAGCCCGGCCGGCGCCCCAGTCGAGCCCTCGCCGAGAACGGGGCTCCTGTTCAACGCCTTCTCGCTCGACACGCGATCGCTGTCCTTCTTCCGCGTAGTCCTGGCCTCCCTCGTGTTGGTCGACCTGTGGAACCGCTGGCCGCACGTCGAGGCGCACTACACAGACTTCGGGGTTCTCCCGCGCGCCGAATACGTCACCAACTTCATGGGCAAGTTCGTGTTGTGCTTCCACATGTGGGGTGGCACTGCGTTCGCGATGAAGCTGCTCATGGTCGTGCAGGCGGCGTTCACGTTGCTCTTTCTGGTGGGGTGGCGCACCCGCCTCATGCACTTCTTGTCGTGGCTCTTCCTCATCTCGCTACACACGCGCAACCCCTACGTTCTCCAGGGCGGAGACATCCTGCTCCGGCAGCTGTTCTTCTGGAGCATGTTCCTGCCCCTCGGCGCCCACTGGTCGTTCGACCGCGCCCTCAACGCCACCGAGGCCACCTCGCCGCCGCCCAAGGCCACACTCTCGATGGTGTCGTTTGCCTATCTGATGCAGGTGTGTCTGGTCTATTGGTATACCGCCAAGCTGAAGACAGGCGAGGAGTGGCGAGACGGCTCGGCGGTCTGGTATGCGCTCAACATCGATCACTTCTCCACGCCGGTCGCGGAGTTCCTCCTGCAGTTCCCTCCGCTCTTGGAGCTCCTGACCCACGTCACGCTCTGGTTCGAGTGGCTCGGGCCGCTCCTGGCCCTCATGCCGATCGGCTCGCAGTTCTTCCGGGGAGTGGCGGTGCTCGGCTTCCTGGGGCTCCACGCGGGCTTCGGCTTCGGCCTCAAGATCGGGCTCTTCGTCTTCGTCTCCTGCACCAGCTGGTTGCCCATGATCCCGAGCGCGTTCTGGGACCGCCTGGGCCGCTGGGTAGACGGTCGACGCCGCGGTGAGGCGGTGATCGCCTACGACGGAGACTGCGGCTACTGCCGCCGCATGGCCCAGCTCGTGAGCACGGGTCTCCTCCTCCGCCGCACTCGGGTGGTGCCCGCTTCGGTCGACTCCACACTCGCCGCGCGGCTCGAAGCGTCCAACAGCTGGGTCTACGTGGACCACGACGGCGGTGTTCACGTGGAGGGAGCCGCGATCATCGCGGCGGTTAGGGCCTCTCCCATCTTCTTCTGGATGGCGCCTCTCCTCGCGCTGCTGCCCCGCCTCGTGAACGCCGTCTACAGCTTCGTCCGGAGCCGTCGGGGGGCCTTCGGCCAGCACCCCTCGTTCCTGCGTGAGCGCCCGCAGAGCTGGAGCGCGCCTCGTATCGTGCAGCCCATCGCGGCGTTCCTGCTCGTGTATGTCGTCATGTGGAACAACGGCACGCTCCCGGAGCACCGCGTGAAGGTCTTCGGCTACGAGGTGGAGACCGCGCTGCAAGACAAGTACAGCTTCTTCAACGGGGCCATCGAGATCGAGAACGCCAAGGCGCTCGGATACACACTGCGGCTCGATCAGAAGTGGGACATGTTCGCGCCGCGCCCCATGAAGGGCGACGGCTGGTTCGTGATCGCCGGGACCACCCGGAAGGGCAAGGTGGTGAATCTCTGGGGCGAGTCAGAGACCGTGGTGTGGGCCAAGCCGGAGGTGGTCTCGGCCACATACCCGGGGCAGCGCTGGCGGAAGTACATGATGAACCTCTGGATGAACACGTTCAAGAAGCACAGAAAGCACTACGGGCGGTACGTGTGCCGTCTGTTCGACCGAGACCGCGCCGACGCGGGTGACAAGCTCGAGACCTTCCACATGTTCTACATGAAGGAAGAGACCGAGCGGCATGGGACCGCTCCGGTGGAGTGTCGGTCGATCTGGCAGCACTGGTGCAGCGATAACGGGAAGAACACGAAGCACAAACCCTACGCGGACACCTGCGACCAATACAACGTGCGCGCCGCGGCGCAGAAGGCAGCCCGCGCCGCGTGTCGCTGCGACGGCAGCGATCCGAAGTGTTGGGACAAGGCGCGGGCCAAGCACAAGGAGCTCGCCACCAAGCGCGAGAAGACGAAGGTCACGAATCAGGCCATCCTGACGGAGATCTCCGCTGCCGAGGCGGAGTACGGTCAGTGCATCTCGAAGGCTCCACCCGCGTCGGGTGGCGCCGAACCTCCACGTTCCGCTGAAGGAGAGCCGCCCCGATGAGCGACGACCAGTTCACCCTTGGGATCGAGGAAGAGTTCCAGATCATCGATCCGAGGACGCGCGAGCTCACCAACGCGATCAGCCAGATGATGGAGGCCCGCCAGCAGCTCGGGTCGATCAAGATCATGGCCGAGCTCCACCAGTCCGTGGTGGAGGTGGCCTCCGGCATCTGCAAGAACGTGGCGGAGGCACGGCAGCAGGTGATCGACAACCGCCGCGAGGCCGCCCGGATCGCCGGTGAGGTCGGGATGCGCATCGCCGCGGCCTCCACCCACCCCTTCTCGCGGTGGCAGGAGCAGCAGATCAACGTGGGGCCGCGGTACCAGGAGCTGGTCGGCGAGCTCCAGGACGTGGCGCGCGCCAACCTCATCTTCGGCCTGCACGTCCACGTCGGTATCCCGGACCGGGAAGACGCCATCGCGGTCTTCAACTCGGCGCGGTACTTCCTCCCGCACATCCTGGCGCTCAGCACCAGCTCGCCGTTCTTCAACGGCCGCAACACTGGGCTCCAGTCGGTGCGCAGCCTGATCTTCAAGCGACTGCCCCGCACCGGCATCCCAGAGACGTTCCGAAGCTACTCCGAGTTCAACTCGTTCATCGAGCTGCTGGTCCAGACCAAGTGCGTCGACAACGAGCGGCGCATGTGGTGGGACCTGCGGCCGCACCCGATCTACTCGACGCTCGAGTTCCGAGTCACCGACCTCCCCACGAAGGTGGACGACGTCATCGCGATCGCGGCGCTGGTGCAGGCGATCGTGGCCACGCTGATGCGGCTCCACCGCAACAACCAATCGTGGCGGTACTACCCGAGCGCCCTCATCGAGGAGAACAAGTGGCGGGCCGTGCGTTACGGCGTCCACGGGAAGCTCATCGACTTCGGGCGCCAGAAGGAGGTGCCGCTCCGCGACCTCATCCGCGAGATGCTCGATCTGGTCGAGCCCGTGGTGGACGAGCTCGGCTCCCGGCAGGAGCTCGCGCACCTCGAGAAGATGCTCAACGAGGGGACCAGCGCCGACCGGCAGCTGCGGGTTTATGAGGAGACGAAGAGCCTCGAGTCCGTCGTAGACCACGTCCTCGACGAGACGATGCTCGGCGTCAGCTGAGCGCGCTCACAGCTCGGTGCGGGTCACGCCGCTGAAGCCCAGGATGAAGTCCGGGCCGAAGGCGGTCGCTGGCGTGTGATAGCCGGGGCGCAGCTCGCCGATCCGCTCGGCGATCGTGAGCGCCGTCTCCGCGGTTAGCGTGTAGCCCTCGGGGGTCTGGAGCCGCGCCGACGCGCTTCCGCCCGCGCCGTCCCTAACCTCACCCCAGAGGAGGCTGAGAGCAGCCGCCCGCTGCTCGTCGTTGGGGCCTCGGGGACGGTTGCGCGCGCGGGCCTGGAGGAACCGCTGGACCGGGGACGCCGCCGCCAAGGACGGAACAGCACCGAGGAGCCGGCTGGCGAAGGACGCTGAGCGCGGCATCGTGGTGTAGACCTCGATGTTCGGGATGCCCGTGCTCGTATACCCCGTAGACAGATCCCCCCACTGGATCGCCGCACAGCGAGTGGGGCCGCGCCCGAAGTCGATGCTCCGTACCCGCTCGCCGTTGGGGATCTCTATGAGCCGACCGCTCTCGCGAACCGACGCGCCCTTCGGGAGGTTCTCGATCACCGTGGCCATCGTGCCGTGCGAGATGCCCCCGCCGATCATTCGAAAAGCCAGAACGAGGTGTGTGGCGCTGGGGAGGCGCTGGGCGAGGTGAGCGGCGAGGCAATCGGACGGAACGACGTCGAAGCCGGCCCCAGGCAGCAGCGCGATCCCGGCAGCCTCGGCGTCGCGGGCGCGCGCCTTGATCGACTCGAACACCGAGATCTCTCCGGTGACGTCCAGGTAGGACACCTTCGCCGCCAGGCACGCCTCGACCATCGGTCGCCAGGTTCGCGAGAAGGGACCCGCGCAGTGAAGCACAGCCGAGACTCCCTCGAGGTGCCGGGCAACGTCTTCTCCCGAGAGGTCGAAGATACGAGACGGCGACCCGCAGAGCGCCGCGATGGCCTCCACCGGCGCCCGGCTCCTGCCGGCGGCGATCACTGCGACGTTTCGGGCCCGCGCGGCGCGCATGATCAGCTCGCCGGTATAGCCATTAGCGCCGTAGACGAGGATGGGGGCTCTGTTCTGGGTGCTCATTGGGTGCGGCTCCAGCGGGGGGCGACGAAGGGCGGAGGCGCAGCGTGCCACGCAGCTGTCGTGGCGGTCAGCAAATTCATGTTGGGGCCGGGGCAGCAGAGCTCCCTGCCCGGTTCACCTCCTCGCTCTCGCGAACAGGTGAATTCCACTGGGGGCAGGGGCGCACGCCGTGGCTCGGGCGGGCTCAGCGCTGGAATCCCGCGAATCCTGGCGTGTTCGTTGACACCCTTCGGGAGCGGCCATTACGCTCCGCTCGCCCAGCCGGCTTTGTCCTGGGCCGTTTCTTGTCGCCGCAGGGCCGCGTCGTTGCGTCGGCGGACGGACCAACGGAGTGTTCGCATGCGTTTGTTGTCGCTCGTTTCCCCCGTGGCCATCGGCGCCGCTTTCGCGGTCGCGTCGGCGGGCTGCAAGAAGGACGAGGCCCAGCCCGTTCCCCTGCCCGAGGCGGAGAAGGTCAGCAAGGCGGCCCCACTCGAGGCGTCCGCGGCCGACGCGGAGCCCCCGACTCGCCGGCTCGCCGAGGCCGGCAAGCCCTCCACCCCGGCGCCCCGTGAGCGAGCACAACGCAAGCCGTCTGCGCGGCCTTCCCGGCCCGCGGCCGCCAGCGCGCCCGCCAGCGCCCCAGAGGCTGCCGACCCCACGCTGCCGCCCGGCGCCGTGGTTGTGGAGCAGCCGATCGCGGCGCTCGGTTTGCAGCCCCCCTCTGGCGCTGGGGTCGCCGACCGCGGTGCGGTGGCAGAGCCCGATCCGTCGGCCCCTACCGCCATGGCGGAGAACGGCGGCGCGGTGGTCCCTTCCGCGGCCGGCCGACCCGGCGGACGTTATTCCGCTGCAGACCTGAAGCCCCTCGGTGCTCCCCGGGCGCCGCCGTCCACCCCGCCGGGCGCCGAGCCCACGTTCGACGAGGGCGTCGACGCGCCGCAGCCCCCCGCTCGCCCCGTTCGTCCAACGATGGGACGGCCGAACCCGGGTCGACCGGGACCAAACCTGGCGCTCCCCCCGCCGGAGGTCGGCGTGGACGTGGGTGCTCAGCCGCCGCAGCCGCACCTCGGGCGGCCAACGCGCGAGCTCCCGGCCGCTCCGGATCCTGCAGCGGTGCCCTCCGCGATCGAGCCCGCCATGCCCGGCGAGGCGCCTTCGCTCGCCATTCGGCCTACCCTGCCCACGCAGTCCAAGCCGAACGCCGCGATCTACCTCCGCGAAGACGACGTCTTCGAGGCGCTGGGGGCCAAGCGTCCCCTGGATGTTCACGAGCTCCCGGGGATGGCCGGCGACGACCGCTACGACTCGCTGTACTTCGGCAGCCCCGACGGGTCGCAGTACTACGCCGGGCTTCAGATCTGGCGCCCGCGCTCCCCGATCGACGCGCAGCGGCGATACACCCAGATGGTGCGCAGCTACCCGAACGCGGAGGAGACCACCGCCGTCGGCAGCAAGACCTTCTTCGCCTTCTGGAATGACCTCTACTACCTGGTCTTCCTCCTGTCCGACAACGCGGCTCCCACCGTTGTGGCGCTCACGTGCGACCAACGCACCTGCGACTCGCCCCAGGAGCTCGTCACGCTGGCCTCCAAGATCTACGACCGGCTCAACGCGAAGGAGCCGCCCCCGTGACCCCATCGGAGGCTGGGACCCTGGTCGTCATCGTCGGGCCCAGCCCCGAGCTCGAGGCGGAGGTGCGCGACGCCGCGGCAGGATACACGGTGCGCGTAGCGCCTGAGGTCGACGCTGCGCTCGACCGTGCACGCGTAGAGCGGCCGGCGGCGCTGGTACTGTCTGCGGACCTCGAGCGCGGCTTTGCGGTTTGCCGACGGATCAAGCGCGACCCGGCCCTCGCCAGCCTGAGGCTCGTGCTCGCTTCAGCGCGGGCCAGCGACCAGGAGCTCGCCGACCACTCCCGCCTGCCCACACGCGCAGACGCGTACCTGCGGCTTCCCGCCGCCCGCGCCGACTGGGCCGCGGCGTTGGCGCTGCCGTCGCTGCCCCCGCCGCTGCCTGACGATGCGCTGCTGTTCTCGCTCGAGGTCACGCCGGGAGACGCAGCGGAATTCACTGGAGCGCGAGAGCGCGGAGGTGAACCGTTCCGGGGAGCTCTGCTGCCCCGGCCCCAACAGGATTTGGACTTGTTGGCACGAGCCGGCACGCGCGGGATGTCCACCCTGCCGCCTGCGCCCGACCCGAGCGCGCTCGCCGCCGAGGCGCTCGACATGCCCGATCTCAGCGCGTTCGACCCACCCGCTGCTCCGGCGCGGCCCCCCACGACATCCGGCGAGCCTGACGATGATGGGTTCGACGCGATCCTCCGGGAGCTCGACCCGTTCGCCGATTTCCAGCCCCCACCTCCCGTGATCCACCCCACGGACCGTTGGGACCTGGCCCGCGAGACGCGGCTCTCGTCCACAGGCGAGCCGTGGGCGCTCGAGGATGCTCTGGCAGACGACCACTCGGGCCCGCCGGCCCCCGCCGCTCCCGACGTGGTGGAGTTGGTGCGCTCCGCTCCCGCAGAGGAGCCCCGGGCGAGCGTCCCGCCCCCGCCTCCGGAGCGGGATTACACGGCGCGAGCCCCGGTTGCTGCGTCGGCGCCGCTCACCTCCGCCCCGCCCGACCACGGCGCCCCGATGGCCTCGGGCTTCGATACGAACGCCGACGTTCACCCGGCTGGCGGACGCCGCAGAGCGGTGCCCGAGCCCGAGTTCGTTTCGCTCGACTCCGGGCTGAGCGCTCCGCCGCCGAGCAGTGAGTTCGTTGTGCCCCGGCGACGGGCTCCGGAGCCACGCGCCGTGGAGTCTTGGGACCCGAACGCGCCTCCGTCAGCGGCGCGCACCCGCGCTGCTCCCGAGGCGGTCGACCCGGAGGTCACGCGGCTCACCACGGCGCTCACGGCCGCGCGGGCGGAGGCCGACGTCCTGCGCCGGGAGCGCGACGAGACGCTCGGGCGCCTTCACGATCAACAAGTCGGCGCGCAACGGGCCGAGGAGGAGCTCAGGCGCGAGGTAACTCGGGCCCGGGATGAGAACGAAGCGCTGCGCAATGGCGGAGACGCACGGGCGGCAGAAGCCAAGGTCGCCGCGTTGGAAGCCCAGCTCGTGGCCGTTCGCGGTGAGGCCCAGCGTTGGCGCGCCTGCCACGCGGACGCGGTCGAGACGCTCAGGGCGATCGAAGAGCTGATGAGTCTGGCGCGCGAAGGCGCTGCGCGGCACGCCGAACTAGCGGCGCTCCCACACGAGTAACAGCCCGAGCGGGTGCGTGGCGCTCTGACGCGCGGGGACGGAGCCTAGCGGCTCAACCGCACCCGCGACGCCGGAAGCGGGTTCGCAGCTGCATCACCTTCTCGATGTAGCTGTAGTTCCCCGGCAATAGGCCCTGGGCCTTGGCCTTCTTCGACCACTTCGGGCCGGCGTGGTAGGCGGCAACGGCGTAGTTGAGGTCGCCATCGAAGTAGTCGATGTAGCGGCGCAGCACGCGGACCCCGCACGCGAGGTTCTGGTCGGCGTCGCCGAGGTCGCCGCACTTGAAGTACTCGCCCGTGCTGGGCATCACCTGCATCAGCCCGGCGGCGCCAGTCCGCTTGTTGCGGGCGTCGGGGTTGTAGTCGCTCTCCACCCGCGCCACGGCCATGATCAGCGCGGAGTCCACCCCGTGCTGCTCGGCGAGGCGCTCGGCGACCGGCTTGATCGCTTCACATCGGGCGCGCCCCGACTCAGACAGGGGCGCGATGCGCTTCGGCATGGGAAGCGGCGCCTCCGATACCGTTGGAGCACGCGCCTCGGGAGCGCGGGGCACGACCGCGGGGGTCACCGCAGCCATCGTCGGTTGGTTGGGTGCTGGGCTCCGCGGGGGAGGTGCGGCAGTTCGAACGGGCTCTTCGTCGTCGAAGGTCGCGGACTCCACCACCAGCCGGGCGGGCTCGCGGCGGATGCTGGCCTCCGGACCGCTGCACGAGGCCGTGGTCCCGATGAGGGTCGCGGCGCAAGACGCGTGGGCGCCAACGGTGATCGCCTGGCGGGCGACGGTCGTGATCAAGCTGAGCAAGGTCTCCATCGGATGATCTCCAGCGGTGCGACCGTTGGGTCTGCAAGGATCAGTCTCGGTCGTTCCGGCTCGGAGTTGAAGTAGAATCTTGATGATGGGCGATTTTATCAACAGTTTTGGCTCCATGCTGCCTCTTCCCACCCTCTCTCCACTCGGGCACAGTGCGCCCCAGTGAACGGTCGAGGGGACGTTTGACGGCGATGGCCCGCATTCCTTCAGCGCAGCAGCTCAGGAAGCGCGCGCATGACACGGTCTCGCTGGCGGTCACGCTCCGACGGGGCGGGCGGCTCGCCGAGGCCATCACGGCGTACGAGCGCGCTTCGGCGGACTTCGAAGCGGTCGGGGACCGGGAGGCTGCCGCGGCCACGGCCAACAACGCAGGGACCACGTGTTTGCTCGGCGGAAATCCGGCCGCAGCGGAGGAGCACTTCGCGAGGGCCACCGCGCTCTCTGTCGGTCCGAGCCGTGCCGCGGCGAACGCCATGGGCAACCTCGGGCTCGTGGCGCGCGAGCGGGGAGACCTGGTCACTGCTGCCGAGTGGTTCCACCGCGCGCGAGAGGCGCACCGCGAGGCCGGCAATCCGGGCGGCGCCGCCGAGTGCCTTGGCAACCTCGGGCTGAATGCACTTGCTCGGCAGGAGCTCGGCGAGGCGCAGCGCCTGCTCACCGAAGCTCTGGTGGAGTTTCGGCAGCTGGGCCTTCCCGGAGGAGTGATCACCGCGCTCAACGCCCTCGGGGAGGTTCGGCGGTCCCTCGGCGACACGGCGGGCGCCCGGGACCGCTTCGCCGAGTCGCTCTCGGTCGCCGAGGCCGCGGGCCTGTCGGACGGTCGGCGGATTGCGCTGCAGAACCTGGGTAACCTCGCTCGGCAGGCCGGGGATCTCGCCGAGGCCGAGCGGGCCTACAGCGTCGCGCTGTCACACGCCCGCTCAGCGGGTGATGTCCCGGCGGCGCGGGCCGCCCTGAACAACCTGGCCCACGTGTTCACTGCGTCGGGGCGGCGCGACGATGCCCGGCGCGCCCTGGAGGAGAGCCTCGAGCTGAGCCCTCCGGGGACCTCCGGCGTGTCGTATGCCACCGATCTCGCCAACCTCGCCTCGCTGGACCAGGAGGAAGGCGGCCTGGACGACGTGCTCGCGCGCCTTCGCCGCGCAGAGCGGCTGTTCACTGACGCGGCGCGACCGCGCGAAGCGCTCCTGGTGCGGCTCGGCGCCGCCCAGGTGCGGGCGCAGCTGGGCGATCTCCAGGGGGCTCGAGAGGAGCTTGCGGCTGTGGAGCACCGCGCGGGCGAGGTCTCGAACGAGCCGATCGCGCTGGCCGCCGCGGCGAGCCTAGCCGGCCTGTCGGTGTGCCGGACGCCCTTCTCCGAGAGCGAGCGCTCCCTCCGCGAGTGCGCGATGCGCTTCGAGGCGCTCGGTGACCGTCGCGGTCGCGCCTCGTCGCTCGGGCTTCGGGCGGAGGTGCTCGGCTGGATGGGCCGATGGACCGAGGCCGACGGGCTCGCACGCGAAGCCGAGGCGTTCTTCAGGGAGTCGGCGATCCCCCAGGGGGCCGCCGACGTCTTGACGTTGCAGGCATCGCTGGCTGAGCGTCGCGGAGACCCCGAGGCGGCCACAGTCGGATACGCCGCCGCCCTCTCCGCTCAGGTTGCCCTCGGGCTGCCGTTGGGCCGCGCCCGCGCCCACCTCGGCCTCGCGCGTTCCGCCTTGTGGCGGGGGCGCCGCGCCGAGTCTTCGGAGCACGTGGTCGCCGCGAGGCGCCTCTTCGAGAGGTTCCCCCACGCGGCCGGCCTCGCCGAGTGCGCGGTGTTGTCAGCGTGGGGGAGCGGCGACGCGGCAGAGCTGCGCCGCGTGCTACCCCAGGTGGAGGCGCTGGAGCTGGCAGCCCTCCGCGCGCTCGCGGCCCTCGTCCTCCTGTCTTGGGATCCAGCGGACCAGGCGAGCCGGGACGCCCTGGAGGCGCTGGAGTCCCGGCTCGGCGCGGCCCTTTGGTCGGCGGCGCGGACGCTCCTGAACGAGCAGGGCCCGCGACACAGCTGACGCGTCAGCCGTGCGTCCTGCGGCTGGAGGAACGGTCCCGTCTACGGTAAACCGGCGCCCCATGGAACTGCGTGTCTCCCAGATCCCCGAAGCTGTGCAGCGGCGCTGGCTCGCCGACCTCCTGACGCGTTGGACCTCGGTCAACGCGACCGACTGCGGGAGGAAGCTTCGACCTCCCTCGTTCGCGCTCATCGACACCGTGGGGATCCTCGGGCGGTGGGACGGGAAGGGCCGAGTCCTCTCGATCAACGTGCGCCACCTCGCCACGGACACCTGGGCGGAGGTGGAGGAGACGCTCCGCCACGAAATGGCCCACCAGCTGGTCCAGGAGGTGCTGGGGGGCGTCGACTCCCCGGCCCATGGAGAGCTGTTCGCGAGGGCCTGCGCGCAGCTCAGAATCCAGCCATCCACCTCGGGACCTGCCGCCACGCCCGAGCAGACGCGCGTGGTTGCGCGGATTCGCAAGCTCCTCACGCTCAGCGAGTCCGACAACGAGCACGAGGCGCAGACGGCCATGGCGCACGCCAACAAGCTCCTGCTGCGTCACAACATTGACCGCGTCGGCGTGGAAGCCCCAGACGCCGCGTACGGGAGCCGGCGCGTCGGCGAGCCCGTCGGCAGGATCTCGGCCGAGCGGAAGCTCCTGTCGAACATCCTTCAGTCGCACTTCTTCGTGAAGTGCATCTGGATCAGAACGCGCCGCGCGGTCGACGACCGTGAGGTCTCGTTTCTGGAGATCGTGGGTCAACACGACAGCCTCGAGCTCGCCAGCTATGCCCACGACTACCTGGAGCGCCTCCTCGACGAGCTCTGGGAGCGGTATCGCCGCCAACCTCAGCGCGGCCGCGTGGTCCGGGGCTCGGACCGCGGCGGCTACCGTGTCGGCCTGCTCATGGGCTTCAAGGAGCACCTCGACGCCCAGTCTCGTCGCCACGAGCAGGAGGGCCTCGTCTGGCTCGGGGACCCGGGCGCCGACGCGCTGTACGAGCGCCGCCACCCGCGGACGAGCCGCCTCTCCGCCGGGAGCTACCGGGGGGGCTCCGCGCACGATCAGGGGCGCGCTGACGGTCGGAACATCCGGATTCGTCCGGGTTTGCAAGGGGGCAGCCCGGTGTCTAGAGGCCGACTCCTGCCGGGCTGAGCACGCCCACTGGCGCTGGCGTGCCTGGAGACCCAAGAGACCGCGCAGCGCGGGGCGCGCACCAGGGCGCGTCCAACGTCCGGCCCCGGACCTCGCTGAACGGGTAGGTTGGTTGGCAATCCGGCCTCTGCGAGTAAGCTCGGCGGTCCATGGGTCTCACCGTCATCGAGAAGTCTCACCTCGTCCGAAAGAAGCGCGACAACCCCAAGGTCGCGCTGGTCCTCGCGGGCGGGGCGATCAGCGGCGGCGCCTTCAAGTTGGGCGGTCTTCTGGCGCTCAACACGTACCTCGAAGGCCGCAAGATGAACGAGCTGGACCTCTACGTGGGGGTCTCGGCGGGAGCGTTCCTCGCGGCGCCGCTATCGGCGGGTGTGCCCGCCGAGGAGCTGATACGCAGCGTCTACGGTGGCTCGCCCATCATCTCCCAGTTCCGACCCTGGCACTTCTACTGGCCCAACTTCTCCGAGTACGTGTCGAGGCCCCTGCGTGCGGTCCGCGATGGCGCTACCGCCGGACCGGCGATGGCGCGCGCGTTCTACGAGGTGCTCCGGAGCCATCGCGGGCGGCGGCTGTTCCTCGACTTCGTCAAGGAGCCGGGGTGGGCGCGCGCCGAGCGGCTGATGACCCCGGTCCTTCAGGAGGCCTTCGGAACGGCGGCGCTCTCCACTTCGCTGCTCCAGTACGTGCCCAGCGGCATCTTCGACTCGAAGCCGCTCGAGGGCTTCGTGCGCGAGAACCTCGAACGCAACCGGCTGCCAAACAACTTCAAGCTGTTGCACCTCCTGCGGCGCAACAGCCTCTACATCTTCGCGACCAACCTCAACACGGCGCGCTCGGTGCTCTTCGGGCACGACGAAGACAACTCGGCCACCATCAGCGAGGCCGTGCAGGCCTCCTGCAGCATCCCCGGGTTCTTCAAGCCCACGCGGATCGGCAAGGACGACTACCTCGACGGCGGCGTCCAGCGCACGGCCAACATCTCGCAGGCGGCGGCCAAGGGGGCGGATCTCATCATCGCCTACAACCCGTTCCGCCCCTACGTGAACGTGGGCGACGGGCGCGACCGCCGGTACCGCTCAATGGCCGAGATGGGCCCGGGAGTCGTCCTGGACCAGACGTTCCGCTCGCTGCTGCACAGCCGGCTCGAGCTGGGCGTGAAGCGGCTGGCGCTCGACCCGCGGTTCCGCGGCGACCTGCTGCTGATCGAACCCACCGAAGACAACGCGGAGATGTTCAACATCAGCCCCATCGACTTCTGGCGGCGGGCCGTCGCGGCGGAGACGGGCTATCTCAGCGTGAAGGCCACGTTGGAACGGCACCACGCCCGCATCACGCGCATCTTCGAGGCGCACGGCTTCCGGACCAACCTCCAGCGGCTGAAGGAGGACGCCACAGCCCTGCGCGCCGCCCGGGAGGCCGATCAGAGCGTGTTCGACGTCCTCGAACACGGCGACGAGGCGCCGCCCGCGTCGCGCCTCCGCGTGGTCAAGTGAAGCATCTCCTGCTCCTCGGTCTCTGCGTGTGGAGCTGCCGCAAGGACGCGCCACCCGGCGGGTGCACCCCGGAGGGCGGGCTCACCTGCGCTGCCAACGCCGTTCAGGTGTGTGCCAGCGGTGCCGTTGTGGAGGGCGTGCCGTGCCCCGGCGGATGTACGGAGTCCGGCGGCGTGGTTCGCTGCGTCACCGACCGAAACACCCTCACGGCGCCCGTCGGCGCCGTCTGCCAGCCCGGGATGGTGGTCTGCAGCCACACGTCTACGGAGCTGCTCACCTGCGTCGACGGCCGCCTCGCGGCGGGCGCCGTGTGCCCCAAGGGCTGCGTGGACGAGGGAGAGGGCAGGGCGATCTATTGTCTCGACGCCAACGAGGGGATCCGATTCCCCAGCGGCTTCCCGTGCCCCGGATTCCGGACCGGGGCGACCGACGGTCGAGAGCGCGCGTGCGGCACCGATGGTCAGACTCTGCTCGTTTGCGAGGGCGGGACGCTGGTGCCGGAGGAGCGCCGCTGCCAGGAGTGCATCCAGACCCGCTCCGGTACGGTGAGCTGCCTCACCACGGAAGGCGAGGTGCTCGCGCTCTGAGGGCTGGTCGCTGTGCTCGGGATGTGAAATCCTCCCCGACCTCGGAGGAACGTCCCATGCTGTCTCGAATCGCTCTGCTGCTCTCGCTCTCGCTCTCGCTCACTGCCTTGGCGGAGTGGCCAAACGGGAAGGATGAAGATCCCCGCTTGGCCTATCCGGCCGACCCCGGGTTCATCCAGATAGATGCGCAGGGGAATGTGACAGGGGGACAGTGGAACCTCTGGTCCTTCGTGCCCGCTAACTGGGCCACCACGAAGGGGTTCCGGCAGGAAGAGATCGCGATGGGCACGGGGATCCACGCGGACCGGGCCTGGCAGCGCACGATCGGTGACCGCCGCGTGCTGATCGCCGTGCTGGACTCGGGTATCAACTGGGACAGCGGCGATCTGCAGATGAAGTTCCACCTCAACAAGGGGGAGCTGGGGAACTGCAAGCCCAACAAGGGCGAGGCAGTCGACGACTTCGACATCGACGGCAACGGCTTCTTCAACATCGCCGACTACCTCTTCGTCCCGTCGGACTACGAGGCGGTCACGGACACCGCCGGTAACAAGACCGGGCGCCTCGATCCGGAGGACCTGATCCTCACCTGCTCTGACGGTGTGGACGACGACGGCAACGGCTTCACCGACGACATCTCGGGCTGGGACGCCTTCCACAACGACAACAACCCGCGGGACGACACGCGCTATGGGCACGGCACGGGCGAGGCCCGCGACTCGGGCGCCGCGGGCAACGACGGCCGCGGCGACATCGGTGTGTGCCCCGAGTGCACGATCCTCATGGTCCGCGTGGGCGACTCGTTCGTTGTTGACGTCAACGACTTCGCCACCGGCACGATCTTCGCCGTGGACTCCGGCGCAAAGGTCGTCCAGGAGGCGCTCGGCTCCCTGAACAACAACCCCTACTCCGTCGGCGCGATCGAGTACGCCTTCCGAAACAACGTGGCGATCGTGGCCAGCGCGGCGGACGAGCTCAGCTTCCACCACAACATGCCGGGCACGAACAACCACACGCTGTATGTACATGCTATCGTGCACGACAACACAAAGGCGTCGAAGTCTACGACGTTCCTGAACTTCAACAACTGCACCAACTTCGGCGCGCAGCTCATCCTGTCCACGCCGGGCAACGGGTGCAGCTCGGAGGCCACCGGGATCACCGCGGGCCACGTGGGCCTCATGTACTCAGCGGGGCTGCAGGCGAACCTGGACCCACCGCTGTCCGCGGAGGAGATCCGAGGCGTCCTCATCCAGAGCGTCGACGACATCGTGGTGCCAGAGGCCAAGGACGACATCACCAAGTTCCCCTCCGGTCCCGGCTGGGACCTGCACTTCGGGTATGGGCGCAACAACGCGCGCAAGTCCGTCGACCTGATCCTCGACGACCAGATCCCGCCGGAAGCCGACATCACGGGCCCGCTCTGGTTCGAGCCCATCGACATCGCGGCGAGACCCAAGGTCGACGTGCTCGGCTCGGTCGGTAACCGCGCCGACGGCCTCCCGGCCCGCTACGACAACTACAGCTGGACCTTGGAGATCGCCCTCGGCGTCTGGCCGGAGAAGGGCCTCGCGCTGGGCGAGGGGACGGGCGCGCAGTGGATCGAGCTCGCCAAGGGGACCACGGCGGTCGGCGGGGCCACGCCTGGCAAGCTCACCACCTGGGACGTGGCCAAGACGGCCGAGAGCCTCGACTTCTCGAAGCTGGTCGATCCCCATGACTGGACGATCACGATGCGCCTGCGGGTCGAGACGAAGCACGGGGGCAAGACGCTCAAGAACGACTACCGAAAGGCGTTCCACCTGATCTCCGACCCGTCGCTGCTGCCGGGTTACCCGAAGCACGTCGGGGCAAGCCTCGAGGGCTCGGGCAAGATCGTGGACGTGGACGGCGACGGCTCGGAGGAGTTCATCGTGGTCTCCACCGACGGATACGTCCACGCGTTCACCGGCGACGGTGGCGAGGCCCCGGGCTTCCCCGCCGCGCTCGACGAGCGCGCCGAGGTGGCCACGCTCGGCGGGATCTGCGCCTTCCGCGAAGACAAGACGGGCTGCCCCACGCAGGGCGGCGTGGATCCTGCCGTCAATCGCGACTGGTCCATGATGGGCCCGGCCGTCGGGGCGCTCACCGGTGACGTCGCGGACGGGCTGTTTATCGTGGTCCCCACGTGGGACGGCGTCATGTACGTCTTCGACAACAAGGGCGAGCTCGCCACCGGGTGGCCGCAGCGCGTCAAGCCGGAGTTCTCGGCAGAGACCAGCCCCGACCGCGTCGTAGAGCCCGGCTTCTTCGGGGCCCCCTCGCTCTACGACCTCGACGGAGATCAGGACCTCGAGATCATCTCGGCCGCAATGGACGGCTATCTCTACATCTGGCACCACGACGGCTCGCCGCTCGCAGGGTGGCCGGTGCTGATCCACGATCCGCTCGAAGAGGGCCGGTCGCGCATGATCATCACGCCGGCAGTGGGCGACATCGACAACGACGGCAAGCCCGAGATCGCGGTCTGTACCAACGAGGTCTACGGCAAGAACGAGGGCCGCGGCTATGTGCTGGAGGCCACGGGCGCGCCCACCACCGAAGACACGACCGCTGCGCTCGCCGCCGGGTGGCCCATCTCGCTCACGGGGCTCATCGTCGAGACGCTGCCTCTTGTCGGAACCGGCTGCCCGTCCTCTCCGGCGCTCGCTGACCTCGATGACGACGGGAAGCTCGAGATCCACATGGACGCGATCGCCCTGAATCCCCAGATCTGGTCACACGACGGGTACGGCTTCGAGTGGGAGGAAGGGCCGTTGTCGATCGACAACTCCAACCTCGGCTGGAAGTCGAACTCGGACGACTCGCCCTCGTACACGCTCATCAACAACGGCATGTTCCTCGACTTCGACGGCGACGGGCTCCCCGAGCTGGCCAAGGGGACGGCGGGCTTCGACTTCGCGCTCACGTTCGCCGAGGGCGGCAAACGCGCCGTCTTCGATCACCAGCTCTCCGTCTGGAACCTGAAGACAGGCTCGTACCTCCCTTCGTGGCCGCGGCTCATGGACGACTGGCAGTTCTTCATCACGCCCACGGCCGCCGACATCGACGGCGACGGTAAGGTCGAGCTCATCGCCGGCTCCGCGGGGTATCTCCTGCACGCATTCCGCGAGGACGGCTCCGAGCCCGAGGGCTTCCCGAAGAACACCGGCGGCTGGATCACCAGCTCCGCCACCTTCGGGGACCTCGACGGGGACGACACCTTCGACCTCGTGTCCACCACGCGAAACGGGTGGGTCTTCGCCTGGAAGGTGGGCGGGCCGACCTCGGGCCGGATCGAGTGGCAGAGCTTCGGACACGACCTGCACAACACGGGCAACTACGAGGCGCCGGTGGCGCAGTACAACAACTACCCTGAAGCGACCGACGGGGCGGACGCCGCGGACGCGGCCGACGCCACGGACGCGGCCGACGCCACGGACGCGGCCGACGCTACGGACGCGGCCGACGCCACGGACGCGACCGACGCCGCCGACGGCACCGACGCGGCGGATACGACCGATTCTACGGACGTCGTCGACGGCGGTGATGGTACGGCGGCCGCATCCGACGACGGCTGCACCACGTCGCGCACGGCCGGAGACCCCTGGGCGGCCGGGGCGCTGTGTCTGCTCCTGCTCGCGGTCCTGCGCCGTGCGACGGGCCGGTCTACACGGGCCTGAGCGAGCCCCCGGCGGGGCGAGGGAGCGACACGCGATGCGCCGTCTCGCTGCGATCTTCACACTGGCAACCGTCCTCGCCTCGGTGCCGTCGGGCTGCACTTCGGACGACGCCGAACCCACGAGCGTCCCGGACACCCACGCCGTCGCCACGGACACGACGCCCGCGTCCCCGGATAGCGCGGCACCCGAGGAGACCGCCTCGGCGTCCGATAGCGACCAGGGCATCTCCACCGACACCGAAGTGGTGCCGCCGAAACCGGACGGCGGTCTGCCGCTCCTCGGCGGGGATTGTGACCCCATGGTGCCTGGCCACTGCGCGCTACCTTTCCCGTCGGACGTGTTCCTCGTGGACGATCCCACCGGACGAAACGCGAGCGGCAAGTCGGTGCGCTTCGGCCAGACCACGCTCCCGAAGCCGCTGAGCGCCGCGGCGGCCTGCCCTCCCGAGCTGTTCTTCGATCACGACGGGTTCTCGCCATCCCAGGCGGCGATGACCAACCTCCCCGGGGCGACCGTGCAGGGGTGCGCCACTCCCCACACCATCGAGCGGTCTCTCGAGGCGTCGTCACCCACGGTGCTCATCGATGCCGAGACCGGCGCCCGAGTCCCGCACTGGGTCGACCACCAAAAGGCGGCCCAGATCGACGGTGAGGCCGATCGGAGCCTCATCCTCATCCGCCCGGCGGTGCTGCTGAAGACCGGCACGCGCTACATCGTGGCGATCCGGGGACTCGTCGACGAAGTCGGGGTGCCGATCGCCCCGTCCCCCGTCTTTCGAGCGCTCCGCGACGGCGGAGCCCTCGACGACGGAACACCCGCCGAGCGCTGGTCCGTGTACGCACGGCGAGGGCTCTACGAGGACCTCTTCGAGCGGCTCGACGGCGCCGGCGTCCCTCGGTCGGACCTGCAGATCACCTGGGCCTACACCACGGCGAGCCGGGACAACATCCAGCGTCACGCCGTGTCCATGCGCGACAAGGCGCTGGCTCTGGTGGGTGAGGACGGCCCGCCCTTCGTGGTGAAGGAGGTCACCGAGCTCCCGGATCCGGCGCAGAGCCCCCACATTCTCCGCCGTATCGAGGTCGTAATGACGGTGCCGCTCTTTCTCACGAACGCGAGCACCACCTTCGACGAGAAGGAGCCTGTGGACCGCCTGAGCCTCGACGATCAAGGCGAGCTCGTTCAGAACGGCACGATGGACCAGGAGGTGCTCATCCTGGTCCCGCGCAGCGTCGAGAAGGGGGCCAAGCACGGGCTCCTGCAGAACGGTCACGGCCTCTTCGGACACCGCAGCGAGGGGTCGTCCGGCTTCCTCGCACGGGCAGCCAACGAACAGCTCTACATCGTGTTCAGCACGAACTACTTCGGCTTCGACAAGGTCTCGAGTGGCCTCGCGGCTCAGGGCTTCCTGGGGCGCTGCGAGGTGGTGAAGTCGTTCCCCGAGCGTCAGGTGCAGGGCATGGTGAACCAGCTCCTCGCGATGCGCATGATGCGGGGTCGGGTGGCCAAGGAGGGGATCAAGGACGAAACCGGCGCCGTGCTCCTCGAGCCCGCCTGGATGGACGCCAGCCTGCGTGCCTACCGCGGAGACAGCCAGGGCGGCATCATGGGCGGGACGTACATGGCGCTCAGCACGGATGTGACACGCGGGCTGCTCGGCGAGCCCGGCGCGCCCTACAACCTGCTCCTCCAGCGGAGCGTAGACTTCCAGTACTACAACTTCCTCATGAACACGGGCTTCGGCCTGGACCCCGTGGCCCACCAGCTCATCCTGGGCATGGTCCAGATGGTCTGGGACCGCATCGAGCCCTCGGGCTTCGCCGCACATATCGAGAACGATCCCTTGCCCGGGACGCCGCCGCATCGGGTCATCCTTCACGTCGCCAGAGGCGACCATCAGGTCTCGGGCTTCGGGGCGCACATCATGGCCCGGGCCATCGGCGCCGTGCAGCTCCGTGCCGATGGGGGTGAGCCGGGGGTCTGGGAGAGCGTCTACGGCATCGAGGAGCTCGCGGCGCCGCTGCAAGACCGCTCGGTGATGATCGAATACGACTTCGGCCTCGAGCCCAATCCCGAAGGGAACGAGGCGAGCACGAACGGCTGCGATCCGCACGACCGGGTTCGGATTCTCACGGCTTCGTATCTGCAGCAGGACACATTCTTCCGAACGGGCCGCGTCGAGTGGTTCTGCAACGGCGCTTGCGGCTGCTCCGACGGGGCGCTGGATCAGAGCGAGGAAGAGGGCTGTGATGAGAGCTACGCCGCCCAGTGCAAGTAGCCCGATGACCCGCTGGCCAGTGAGCGTGAGCGTGCTGATCGGCCTCGGAGTCGCCGGCTGCTCCACCGACGCGGCCCCGTCCGCGCAAGCAGCGAGTGACGTCGTTTCGGACGCGCTCGCTGATCCAGACGGCTCGCCGGGCGATGTCGCGGCGCTGGACGAGCTCGGCGCGGGAGCCGACGCAACCGGGACACCGACGGACGTCCTCTCGGAGGACGTGGAGCCCCCAGTCGAGCCGGATGGCCCCGCTTTCCCGCACTGCGAGATGGTGCCGGCGCCCACTCGCGCGGCGCGGCCCCCGCCCACGCGTTCCCCCGTGAAGGCCGGCGTGGCGCGGCGTGTCCTCGACCTGCCGATCGGGACCCCGATGGGCGGTTACGGCTCTCGCAGCACCACCTTCGGGGGCAAAGGCGACAGCATCGCGCTCGACGCGCGGGTCGCGCGTTTCGCCACCCGCTTCATCCCGTCGGCGGGTGCCCATGACTCGCCGAAGGTCGACGCGCTCGCCATGGAGATCGACGGCGAGCGTTTGGTCCTGCTGCAGACGGACTCGGTGTTCATCAACGAGAACGCGCTCTTCGCGGTGGAGCAGGCGATCGCACCCGACGGATCCATGCGCGGGCACGTCATCATCATGGCGTCGCACAGCCACTCGAGCCCGTCGAACTGGTTGCCCAGCCTCACGCTCATGCCGGGGATCGACCGTCCCAGTCGGGCGTTGTTCGAGCGGGCCGTGGCGTCTCACGCAGAGGCCGCCCTAGCGGCGCTCGGCGCCTTGGAGCCCGCGCGCATCGGCTTTGCGTCCGACCCGAACGCAGACATGGCGGGTGCGATCAGCCACGACCGTCGCGGCGAGAACAACACGCTGCTCGGGCCAGACGGCAACACGGCCGGGAAGGACAAGGACCACGAGGTGTGGGCCCTGCGGGTCGATCGGGTGGATGGCTCCCCCATGGTGGCGCTGCTCTCCTTCCCCATCCACGGCACGATCGGCACCGAGGTGAGCCCGCTCTTCTCGTCGGACGTGCCCGGCGGCATCGAGCGGGCGCTGTCGAGCGCGCTCGGTTTCCCCGTATTCCACGTCCAGGGCGCAGGAGGGGACGTGAGCCCGCAATACACCCACGGACGCACGGCCTGCGCGAACGCGGCGCGCTGCTTGGACATCCCGAACATCGAGGTCGTGGGCGACCTGGCGAAGGACGCCTTCGCGCCGCTGATCGAGTCGGTGGTCACGGAGCCGGCCGTGGCCATCGAGGTGGTCACCCGAACGTACTTCGTGGGGTATGCCGCCGTGGTGACGCGCCCCGGCGGTGTCACGCTGGCCTACACGGAGCCGGGTGACTACACGCCCGACGGGGAGGTCTACACCCCGGAAGGCGCGGTGAAGAACCCCATCGACGAGTTCAACGCGGCGTCCGGGGCCGTGTTCTGCGGCGACATGGAGAAGAGAGGGATCGTCGGCATCCCCGGGACCGACAAGATCGGCCCGTACTCCTCGTGTGAAGACGTCCGCATGCTCGCCCCGCTCGTTGGCGGTCTATACGACGTCGTCCCGCCCGAGACGCCCATCTGCGACACGCTCCGGACCACGGCCACGGCGGTTCGATTCGATATGGAGCTGGCGGGCTCGACGTTGCTCCTGACGGTGCCCGGCGAACCCCTGGCTCCCTTCGCCGCCTACCTGCGCTCACAGTCGCCGGCCGGCCCCGGGCGCACGCTGATGGTCGGTTATGCGCAGGACCACGTGGGCTACGTGATGACCGCCGAAGACTGGTTGGCCGGCGGCTACGAGCCCAGCATCAACGTGTGGGGGCCGCTCGAGGGGGAGATGGTGCTGGGCGGGGCGCTGAAGTCAGCGGCCATCGCCTGGACGCCGGAGCGGGAGGATCCCGAGCGCGGCACCTCGCGCTTCGAGTCGTTCCCATTCCCGGACGCGCCGCCGGTGGTGCCCGTGGTCACGACAGACCACGGCACCGTTCCGTCCACGCTGCCAAGCACCTTGTTCCTGCCCGACTCGGTAGCGATGCCAGCCAGCGCGCAGCCGGACTCGACCATTGCCCGGGCCGTGGGCGCAGCGCGCTTCGTGTGGCTCGGGGGCGACCCCGCCGTGGACTTCCCGCAGGTCCACATCGAGCGCGAGACCGCGCCGGGCACCTTCGTCCCGCTCCTGGGGAGCCGGGCGGAGCCGGCGAGCTCGGGAGACGGGGCCGTCATCCTCACCTACACGCCCGACCCCATCGACGCCGCGGCGCCGACTCAGCACTTCTACGCGGCCACGTGGCAGGCGGTGCCGCCCGAGCCGTTCGCCGCGAGCGTCCCAGACCGCCCGTTCTCCTTGCCTCTCGGTCGGTACCGGTTCGCGGTAACTGGCCGGGCCTGGACCGGGGCCGGCTCGGTCCCGTACACGCTCGCGAGCGAGCCCTTCACGGTGGCCCCGGCGACGCTTGTCGGGGCGAGCGCCACGCGCACCGAATCAGCGCTCGTCGTCACGGCGCGACTCGGCAACGCGCCGGGATTGCGCGCCCTGGGTCTCGGCTCGAGCGACGCGATGATCGCGCTCCCAGGCCCCTGGTTCGTGGTGGTGGACCTGGGAGATGGCACCACGAAGACGCTGACCGTGACCCCGCAGCAGGGCGTGGGCGAGGTACCGCTCACAGCCGCCGAGCTCGCGGCGGCCGTCAGCGTGAACGTGACGGACGTCGTCGGGAATGGTGGCAGCCTTACGGTCGAGTGAGAGCCCGCGTCCCGTCAGGGACGCGCCGCGCCTTGCAGGCACCCGTCGAGCGGCATCAGCCGGATCTCGTATTGGTAGGTCTCGACCAGCGGCATGCCCCTCAGGAGCCGCCCGACCACCTCGTTCGGGTTGATGGGCAGCAGGACGTAGGGCGCCGCGACCAGCCGCCGCGGCGCGCCCACGCGCCTGAAGAGCGCCTCGTAGCTGGTGTTCTCGCGGAACTGCAGCTCCAGCTGCTGCTGGTGCATCTCCCGGTTGAACTCCGGGAGCTTGTCGAATGCCCATGCGAAGTCGCCGGAGAACTCCACGAAGCGCCCGAAGGTCTCGAGCGTGGTCTTGGCCGACTGCTCGTACAGGACCACGCAGCGCTCTGGGACGCGCTTCTCGATCAGCGCCTCCAGCACCTTGGGCGCCTGGGACTCGCCGAGCGAGTAGAGGTAGCCCTGCGCGCGCCAGGTGGAGAGATCGGCATCGCTCGAGTCGAGCGGCATCCGGTTGGGGACGAACAGCTCGGCGCACGCCGGCCAGGGCACACCCAGGGCCTTGAGCTCCTCGATCGCCAGCTCGTGGTTGCGGTTTGTGGCGATCACGATGGGGCAGCTGACGCCGTCCCGCGTGATCAGCGCGGCGAGCTCCGGCTTGGCCACGGACTCCGTGCTCATGCGGGCCCGCCACGCGCCCACGCCGTTGACCGCGTTGAACAGGGGGAACAAGGCGAAGCACACCCAGAGCGCCCGGCTCGCGGCTCGCGGCAGCTGTTCGCGGGCGCGGTCGACGCCGCGCCAGGCGAGCGCGTGGAGGAAGGGGATAACCGGGGCGTAGAGGCGCGCCGACACATCTGGCCGCGACTGCCGCGCCAGCACCGGCGCCAGCACGAGGGTGGCCAGGAGCCCGAGCGCGATCAGCGCGGCCACCCTCTGGTGACGCGGGCCGGCCAGGGCGAGCACGGCCAGGGCCAGGACAGCGACGCCCGTGGACGGGCCGACGAAGTCGATGTGATCGATGATCACGGACTCGTAGTGGTTGTAGACGCGCAGCGGCGGGGCGAGGAACAGCGCGGCCACGGCCAGCGCTCCCAGCCAGCGAACGAGGCGCGGGCGCCGCTCATGACCGTGCGCCAACGCGAGCACGAGCAGCGCCACCGCCCCGGCGCTGCTCGTGACGTAGAACACCTGCGCGAGGTTGTGCAGCCCGAGGTAGCCGGCCCGGGACCACGAGAAGCCCTCGGCGTCCACGTGGAAGTCGTGCGGGGTGAGCCCCTTGGACAGCAGCAGCGGCGTGATGCAGATCCCGAGGACCACGGCGTAACCCCCCACCCACGACCAGGCGGCGAGGCGCTGGCCCCGCGGCGCGGTCAGCGCGAATGCGCCCACGAGCAGCCCCCCGGCGGCCGCGGAGGTCTCCTTGGTGGTCGCGGCGCCGAGCAGCCAGAGGACGAGCAGAAGCCGGGATCTGCCGGTGGCGCCGTCCAGCACTCGGGGGAGCAACGCCGCGGCTTCACACACGAACGCCGCGCCCATCACGTCTGACTCGACCGGGATCCACGTAGAGAAGAGCAGGGAGGGGAGCACCACGGTGCTCGCGGCCGCCCGCCAGGCGACGCGCTCCATTCCGAACGCCACGAGCGCGCGTCGAACCGCGAAGGCCAACCACACGAGGCAGGGCGCGTGGAGCACCGCCATCCAGAAGACGTCTTCCCCGGTGAGCGCCATGAGCACCTTGACCGACAGCGCCGTGAGCGGCCGGTAGGTCATGGTGTTCATGGGTGGGGGGTCGAAGATCGGGCGCCAGAGATCCGCCCACGGGATCGGACGCACGATGTCCGTCACGTAGCGCACGATCCCGTCGTTGGCCTCACCAACGCCCACGAACGCCGCCGCGGTCGCCAGCGCCGCCAGGGCCAGCGTGGGCCTCCAGGGCCGGCCCGTGGCGCTCAGAAGAACCTGCGCGCGCCTGAAGGGGCGGCGCCTTCGACGGTGCTTCGCTCAAAGTCCAGGGCGCGCTTCACTCGAGGCGCCTCGGTGGGGCGCCAGAACGCCGCGGCGGCCGCCAGGGCCAATGCCAGCGCCGCCGCACCGGCGAGTGCGTGCCAGCGGGTGCCGAGGCCGAGCCGCAGCAGGGCGCCGAGCGCCGCGAGGACCAGGGCGCCGTACACCCACAACCAGCCGCTGCCCAGGGAGACGCCGAGGCTCCGCACCCCGTACCCCTCGGCGAGGAGCGGCAACGCCAGCTCGGCGTAGGGCCAGCGGACGTCGTCCGGGTGGCTCGGATACGCTGCCACGAGCGCCGCGAACACCACGATGGACGCGCCGGCGAGGCCCAGCCCCACCGGGAGGGACCAGGCGGCGCGCGCCTTGAGTCGCTCGAGCCCGACCGCCGCGAGCAGGGCGATGAAGGGCAGGGCGGGGGTGAGGTACCGCGGCCCGAACGACCAGCCGTTCATGGTGCGGAACTCGCCGAGCCCAGTGACGAAGAGGAGGTAGAGGCCCACGGCCGCGAGCACCGCACGCCCGACGGGTCCGGCGGCGCCCGTGAGCAGCGCGGGGACGCCGGCGAGCGCGGCGACCAGCCAGGGCGCGGTGGCGAGGAGGCCCATGTAGGGGTCGCCGAGGTGCGCCGCCAAGGAGGCCGGGTGGAAGCCGTCGAGCCCGAGGAACCCGCCGCTCTGGCTCGCCCGGTTGTGCTCGGTGACGAGCGACATGTGCCCGGTGCGCAGCGCGTGGCCGAACATCGCGTCGTGGAGCGCCGCGTGGACGGCGAAGGCGAAGATGGCGCCGATCGCGAAGCCCGGAATCGCGGCGCGCCGCCCGGGCAGGAACAACGTGGCGCCCCCCAGCGCCAGCACCGCGGGAGCGGCGTGGTACTCGAAGAGCACGGCGGACGAGGCCGCGAGGCCGCCGAGCGCGGCGCGGGTGACCGTCTTCGCGTCCGCCAGGAGCCACGCCCCGATGATCAGCGCCCACCCGGCGGCGGCGTGCCCGACGAACTGGACGCTGTAGGGGAACAGGCCCGTGCCCAGGCCCGCGGCGAGCACGGTGGCCGCCGCAACCGCACGCGACGCCCCGGCGCGCTGCGCGAGCAGCCCCAACGCGAGGAGACCGGCGAGCCCGAAGAGCATCACCGAGAGCCGCAGCACCCACGTGGCGCGGCTCTCACCTGCGGGGCCCGCCGGGACGAAGCCGAAGCGCTCGGCGAGCCACAGCCCGGGCACGCCGAGCAGCGCCGTGCCGGGCGCCTTCGCGGGGTACAGCGCGCCGAGGCAGCGGGGCGCCTCGTCGTTCGGGTCGATACAGGTGACCGCGACGTCGTTGACGAAGGGGCGGTCGCTGTGGCGGCCGTACAGGTCCACGAAGCGCACGCGCCGCGGCCGGGCCGGGTCTGCAGCCACGATCGCGCCGATCGCGAGCTGGCGCTTCTCCACAATCGCCCGCGCCTGCAGGACGCGGGTTCGCTCGTTCGGGTTGTTCAGCGCCGCCGAGTACGGGAACAGGTAGACCCAGACCATCACCACCATCGCGACGGCGCCGAGCAGCGGGGCGAGGCGCTTCACGCGCACGCCGCCTGGAACACGGCCAGCGTCTCCGCGGCGCAGCGATCCCACGAGAAGCGCTCGAGGTTCTGCCTCCCGCGCGCGACCTGCTCGGCCACGAACGCCGGGTCCTCCACGAAGCGGTCCATCGCGGCCGCGAACGCCGCGGAGTCTCCCGGCGAGACCAGGACGGCGGCGTCACCGGCCACCTCCGGGATCGACGCGGCGGCCGAGGCGACCACCGGCGCCCCGCAGTGCATCGCCTCGAGCAGCGGGAGGCCGAAACCCTCGAAGCGCGACGGGAAGACGAGGCCCACCGAGCCGGCCAGGAGCTCGAAGACGCGCTCGTGGGACACGAAGCCGAGGTGCTGGACCCGATGGCTGATCCCGAGCGACTGGGACAAGGCCTCGAGCGCCGGCCAGCGGTCCGACTTCGACCCGGTCAGTACGAGCCGCACGTCGGTGTTACGGAGCCGCGCGAGCGCCCGCAAGGCGGTCTCGTGGTCCTTGTGGGCGTTGTCGGTGGCCGGGTAGTAGAAGAAGCGCCCGTGCTCGGCGCGGATGGCCGACACCGTCGCGTTGCTGGGTCGATGCTGCAGGTCTACCCCCTCGAGCACGGTGGTCACGCGGCCGCCGTAGCGGCGCTCGACGTCGCGGCGGGTGAAGTCGCTGATCGCGATGAGGTGGGCGTTGCGGCTCGTCCACCGGAACAGCGCCTCACGCTCGAGCCACTTCCTCCGGCTGAAGTGCTGCGGAAACCAGACGTGCTGGAGGTCGTGGATCGCGGCCACCTGGGGTCTTCCCGGCGGGAGCACGGGGGCGAAGTTGGCGGGTGAGAAGACCACGTCGGCTCCGCGGGCCTCGCGGCGCAGGGCGCCGTTCTCGAGGCGAAGGCGCTGAAGCTGGCTCCACTCGCCCGAGCCCTCCACGACGCGCTCCGCCACCTCCGGGATGGCGTCTCCGGCGGTTCGGTGGAGCAAGAGCCGGAGCGCCACGTCCGTGCGGCGAGACAAGGCCCGGCACAGCTCACGGCAGTAGATCTCCGAGCCGCCGACCTTCCCCGGTCTCAGGTACGCGAGGTTCACCAGCACTCGGAGCGGCGCCGCGCGGGTGGTCATCGGAACCGCAGCTCGTCCGGGCGGCCGAGCCGCGCGAAGTTCACGTTGTTGTAGCGATAGCCCAGCGACAGGACGAGGAGGTGACTGTTGAGCTCGTTCGGGCCCGAGGTCCCGAGGTTGGGCTCCATGAACAGGAACTTCCAGCGCCACATGACGCCCAGCCACAGCGCGTGCGCGCCCTCGACGTCGCCGAGCGGGAAGTCGATGCCGGCGCCCCAGTGGAGCCCGAGGGAGGTCTCGGCCCGCTGGCTGGACCCGTCGGTGGAGTGGTAGCTGGAGAACTCCGCGGACGCGCCGAGCTGGAGATAAGCCGCCGAGAGGGTGAACGCCCACCAGTCGTTCGCGAGGATCTTCAGGAAGAGCGGGTGGAGGTTCACGCTGGTCGCGAAGCTGTGGCGCCGAAGCTGCAGCTCGGGGCTGTCGCTCGGCTGCCCGTCCACCGCCAGCGAGAGCCGCCCATGGTCGTACTCGAGCTGTACGTCGATGAGGGACAAGACCGTGGCGACGCGGCCGTGCACGCCGAAGGTCCAGCCGACCGGCTGCGCCCACCGGCGGTCCTGGAAGATCTCGACACCGCCGGTGACCCCGACCCCGAGGAACGCGCCCACGTAGCGGACGGGCTCCTCGGCGTGGGCCGTGGGCGCGCGGAGGAGCGCCAGGAGCAACGACGCCGCGGCGATGCGGTGTGGGATTTGACAGCGCAACCCGGGCGTTCTACCCACCCCCGAATGCGCCTGTCAAAGCCCGCCGCAGCGCTCGTGGTGCTCGTCGCTCAGTGGCGCCTCGCGGGCGCCGCAGAGGGCCCCCTTCGCGCGTCTGGCCCGTCGGCCCTCACGGCCGCCAGCGCCGTGGGTGCGGCCGCGTTCACAGCTCCCCCAGAGGACCCGATCGCCCGCAACGCCGCGGCGGCCGCCGAGAAGATGCGCTACGGCGATGCGCTGTTCCGACTCGAAGACCTCCGCGGGGCGTGCAAGGCCTATCGCGAGACGATCGATCTCCTGCCGTCGTGGTGGATGCCGCGCCTCGCGCTGGTGCGTTGCGGGCGCCTCGAGGGCGCGCCGCTGGACGAGCTGCTCGAGCACGCCGAGTTCGCCGTGAAGGCGCGGCCCGAGCTGCCGCTCACGCACCTCCAATACGGGCTGCTGCTCGAAGAGGCGGGCAAGGACCGCCAAGCCACGGTGGAGTACCTGAAGGCGCTCGCGGAGCACCCGCGGCTGTTCGACGCGCATTACCGACTGGGCGTGGTCTACGAGCGCCAGGGCGACGTCGCGAGCGCGCGGCGGCACTTCGAGACGGCGCTAGACCTGCAGCCCGGTCACGTCGTGGCGCGCTCACGCCTCGCCGAGCTCGCGGAGCGCGACGGCGATCTGGCCGCCGCGCGGACTCACCTGGAGTTGTTGGTGAGCCGAAGCCGATTCCGCATGCAGGCGCTGGCGCGGCTCATCCAGTTCCTGGAGCGTTACGGGGTCACCTCGGAGGCGAACACCCGACGCGCGGAATACGAGCGGCTCTATCGCTGAGCCCGGGAGCTCCGGGCGGCGCCCCGGCTCTCGTCATTTCGCCGGCGGACAGGTGGCCGGCGTGTGGCGCGCTTCTAGGCCCCAGGGGCGAGTCGTCTACCTCGGCTTGGGTGTGTTCGCGTAGTCCGCTGCTGCTTTCTCGTAGGCTGCTTCGAGGGCGGCGACCGTGTCTGCCGTGCTGTGGACGGTCCCGTCTCCCTGCTGGACACCTCCGTCGCCGAACGGGAGCAGTGCCGCCAGGACGGGGAAACTCGTGTAATCGGCGCTGCCGGGCCGCGCCAGGGCTGAGAACCCGTAGCACAGCAGCGACCTCGAGCCCTGCTCGAGACCCGGCGGTGCGGTACGCAGGTCCTCATGTTGAAGCGGCGGGTGGTCTGGGATCGCGACGAGTTCTCCATCCGGAGAGACATAGCCGAGGGGGCAATTGGCCCACGCCACGCGAGTAGCCAAGGGTGTGAGCGCCTCGACGGCGCCAGCGGCCCAGCTCCGCTCGATCCACTCGATCGCGATGAGGCCATCGGGCTGAAACCCGAAGGTCTGACCACGACATAGGGCCACAGCATCGACGCCCCAATCGTCGCGAATCGGTGCCACGAACCACTCTTGCGGCTCCACCGCAGTCACGGTGCCCGTGGCACAGCCGAGCGACACCAGCGCCGCCCAGGGGACGGTTGAGGGCCACACCGGCGGCTCACAGAGCGCGTCCGCTGGGCAATTCGTGCCAGGCAACGGGCTCACCTCGGGCACGCTCTTGGGAATCAAAGACGGGGCGGGGCCGGACTTGGATGGCTCTCCAGCGGCCAGCTCGCTCGTTGTCTCCGTTGAGGTGGCACTCGTGGAGTCGTCGTGGTTGCAGGCAGCGAGACCCACGGTGACGGCGCTCAGGACGGCGGCTCGCCACCCCCAGCCACTACCGCCCTCGAGACCGCCACGCCCCAAACCGCCGGTCATCGAGACACACCGCCCCTGACTCCCGGCAACATCCCTGCTCCCGTCATTGCGCCGGCGGACAGGTGGCGTCGGCGTCCTCGGCGAGCGCCGCGCGGTCGTCCTCGGTGAGCGCTGCGGTGCCCTGATCCCAAGCCTCCCTCGACAGCTTGAAGCGCTCGAGCACGACCTCGAGGGGCTCCTCGGCCTTCTCGCGCCGGCTGCACTCGAGCTGCACGTAGGCCCGGCGGAAGGCCTGGTCCTCGGGCCGCTCTTCGTCCGGGGCCACGACCGGCTCCGGGGCGGCGGCCGTGCCTGGGGCGACCTCGGGCGCGGGGTCTCCCTCGGTCCGAGCGACCCGCGGTCCACGGCGCGCGGCGTCGTCTTCTAGGACCTGCTCGTAGTCGCGGAAGTTGGCGCAATCGAACGGGACCATGTGTTCGCGCCCGTACAGCCGCGTGTGCAGGAAGCAGAGCCGGCGTGCTGCGTCGATGAGGTAGTAGTGGTTGTGGTCGCGCGTGCGCACCAGCACGAAGTCCGAGTCCGGGGCGGGCGTGGCCACCACCTCGAACCGCTGTCGGGCGACCATATGAAAACAACCGGTGCCGAGGGCGGCCACCAGCACGAACGGGGCGAGCTTCAGCATCCGAGACCTCTCAGCGAGCTAGTCAGGCGCCGCAGGGGACGCGGCCCGGCAAGGCTCCGCCGGGCAGCGACGCCAGGATATGGCTTGCATGGCCTGCCCGCCAGTCGCAGCGCGCCGGGCGCCCCGCGGTGGTGCGAGGCGGTGCTCGGGCCCTGTCAGCGTTGGTACCCGACAGGGCGGCGTGGCTGTCGGCGGTCCGGCTCCCACGGGCTATCTCAGCCGGGAGCGGCGTCGCGCTCGATCTCCTGGCAGCGGCGGATCAGGTTCCTCCGGCTGACCCCAAGGGCCTTCGCAGCGTGAGACTTGTTGCCGTGGTGGGTCACGAGCGCCCGCTCGATCAGGCGCCGCTCGAGCCGCTCCACGGCCATTGGGAGGCTCACGTCGTCGAACGAGGCCTCATCGTCGGTCACGGCCTTGTGCCGCACCGCCGCCGACAGGAGCTCGGGCCCCAGCCGCGATACGAACGGGCCCGCCAGCACGACCAGGCGCTCGACCTCGTTCTCCAGCTCGCGGACGTTGCCGGGCCAGTCATGCCCCTCGAGCTGTCGCAGCGCCTCGGGGGTGAAGCGCTTGCGCCCGCCCGGCTGACCCTGCTCCCGCTGGGCGCGTTCTAGGAACGCGGCGGCCAGCACAGCGACGTCGCCCTTACGAGCGCGGAGCGGCGGGACCCGCACGGTGAGGACGTTCAGGCGATAGAAGAGGTCCTGGCGGAACGCCCCACGCGCGACCAGCTGCTCGAGGTCGCGGTTGGTGGCGCAGAGGATGCGTACGTCCACCCGCCGCACCGCGGTGTCCCCCACCCGGCTGAAGGTGCCCTCTTGGATCACCCGGAGGACCTTGGCCTGGAGCGCGGGCGACATGTCGCCCACCTCGTCGAGGAAGAACGTGCCGGTGTCCGCGAGCTCGAAGAGCCCCGGCTTGTCCGCCACGGCGCCCGTGAACGCGCCGCGGCGGTGGCCGAAGAGCTCGCTCTCGAGAAGGTTGTCGTTGAGCGCCGAGCAGTTCTGGACCACGAACGCCCGCTCGGCGCGCCGCGAGTGCACGTGCAGCTCCGAGGCCACGAGCTCCTTGCCCGTGCCGTTCTCGCCGTGGATGTAGACCGTGCCATCGCTCGACGCGATGCGATCGAGCTGACCGAACAGCGTGCGCATCGCGGGGCTCTTGCCGATCAGCCGCCCATAGGCCCCGGACGCGCCGGCCTCGTTCTTGAGCGATCGCTCCACGGCCGCCACGTAGAGGGCTGATTCGTCAGCGGCCACACGCAGCGCGGTCTTCACCAGCGCCTCAGCGGCCGCGTCGAGGACCGGCGCGGTCTTCGCCAGGCGGTCCGCGTCACGGCGTCGGTTCGTCGCACTGGACAGCGCCTCTGCGAGCGCGCGCCGCTCGCGCTCCGTGCCCACGAACGGCGCAATGATGAGCCGGCCGGGCCCCGTGGGCAGCTGCAGCGCGCCCACGAACGCGGCGATCCCCGGAGGAAGCCGGACGGGTCTGCCGAGCGGCGCGTCTCGGACCGCGGCCTCGAACGTGCGAGAGAGCTCGGGCGACTCCGCGAGGATTCGGGCGAGCGCCCGCTGGGGTCCCTCCGTGTCGTTCCGGATGGGCTGTGGTGGCCCAGCCGAGCCGAGCACGAACAGGCCGACGTGGTGCCGGTCTTCGAGGACCGCGCCCAGGACCCGCAGCGCGTGCAGCCCGAGGAGGCCCTTGTCCGAGCTCACGGGAGTGGCTCCGAGACCTCGGCGCCTGGCCCCGAGACCTGGGCGCCCGGCCCGCCGGTGCAGGTGAGCACGAGCTCCAAGGGCGCTCGGTCGGCGCCCGCCGGGCTGGCCTCGGGGCACGTGACGGTGAGGCTCCAGGCCAACGAGTCGCCCTTGAAGACCGCGGAAGCCGTCTCGCCCGCGGCGATCTCGCCGACGGACTCCCACGGCGTTGCCGCAACCAGCAGCTCCGGCTCGAGCCCGCCGTCTAGCAACACCTCGACTGCGCCAGCGTTCGTACACTCGGGCGCCAGCTGCGCGCTGACCCGACAGCCGCCCGCCGGGCAGCGCTCCGGGGTGCACACGCGTGGGCCGCTCGGCGAGTCGACCTCGACAGGCGCACACGCCATCGTGAGGAGGGCATGGATCGCGAGGCTCGGTCGTTCGTTAAACACGCGCCCGACGATGCGAACGGGCGCCCAGCGTGTCAACTGGCGCGCGCAGCACAGGTTTGACGCCCCGACGAAGCGTCTGGTATGCCGTCTCGCCACCCGGGAGGAAGTGACCATGGGACAACACGAAGTGACTCTCCCCACCCTCCGGCGCACGACTGCGCCGCGAATCGTAGCGGCTGTGCTGCTCATGGCAGCACCTGCGCTGGCGGATGACTGGGCGGACTACAAGGGCGACTGCGACGACATCTTCCGCAGCGCCAAGACCGCGACGCTCCAGCGCCTCAAGGAATGCACCGGGTTGTGGGTCGGCTACATCGACCCGAGCAAGGTGAAGCCGCCCGAGCAGCAGACGCTGAAGGAGGCGTTCGAGGCGCTCTACAATCGCTCCACGGCAAAGTCGGACGACGAGGGCCAATACCTCGCCCACTCGGCCGCGGATCGGCTTGGCGTGCGCCTCGCCGTCGCGCTGGAGACGCCCAAGGCCGAGCGCGTTGAAGACGGACCGAAGCCGCGCACCGCCAAGGTCGAAGACGATGAACCGACCAGTCGCCGGAAGCGCTGCTCTCCGTCCGAGGCGTCCGCGGCGGACCGCGGCAAGGCCAGGAAGCTGGTCGAGGCCGGCATCAAGCAGTTCAAAGCGAAGAAGCGGGCCAAGGCGCTGGCGCTGTACGAGCAGGCGCTCGAGGTGGACTCCAGCAACGAAGACGCGCTCTACAACGTGGCCGCCGAGTACTCCCACGCAGATCGAGCAGAAGACGCCGTCGAGGCGCTCACGTGCTTGCAGGACATCGGCACCCCCGCCGCCCTGAAGCGCCTCAAGGCCACGCGGGCCGACAGCGACTTCGATCCCATCCGAGAGTCCCCCGGCTACAAGCGGGCCACGGGGTACGCGCGGATCAAGGTGGTGAACAGCCTCGGCGAGCTCGGCGAGGACGAGACCGACCGCATCGTGAAGACCCTCACGAAGCTCGAGATGAAGCCGGAGGAGGTCGGGGACGACAAGGTGAAGGGCCGGGAGACGCCGGTCATCTGGTTCAAGTCGCACTCCGCCGCCACGGCCTACGTGGTGAAGCAGGTGGTGGTGCACCCCGGGACCATCCTCACGCCCATCCACTGGGAGACCGAGTACGACCTGATCGTCAGCTGGGGGAACAAGATCATCAAGAAGGACGGCGTGAAGCAGCCCGCCAAGGACTACACGGAGTCTGCCGACCCCGAAAAGCAGCTCGACGGCCTGCGCCAGGAGCAGGACAAGGCCCTGCGCGAACCGGAGAAGGTGGCGCGCAAGGTCGACAACGTCGTGGCCACCCCGGAGCGGGTCGAATACAAGGTGGAGAGCAGCGTGAAGCGCGCCACGGACACCGTCGACAAGATCGAGAAGACCGGCGAGAAGCTCGACAAGCTGTTCAAGTGACCGCGCGAGCGGTATAGGTGCCGAGCATGAACGCGCTCCTCATCGGTGGCCTCGGGCCCATGGAACTGGTCCTCATCCTGATCATCGTGCTCGTGGTCTTTGGCGCCGGGAAGCTGCCACAGATCGGGGACGCGCTGGGGAAGGGCATCCGGAACTTCAAGAAGTCGTCCAACGGCAACGAAGACCTGGACGTCACGCCGAAGAAGACCGACTCGCTACCGCAGCAGGCCACGCCCGGCGAACGCATCGCCGACGCCGAAGAGGTCGCGGTCAAGAAGCCGTGAGCTCCCTCTAGGCGCTCGCCTCCTCAGGGGGGCGGCGCCTCCGCTCGACGCCACACGCTCCCTCCGACCATGGAGGACACCCAGCCCCAGGGCGTTCGGACGAGCGTGACCTTGCGA
The DNA here is from genome assembly GCA_005776725.1 of Pseudomonadota bacterium. Taxonomy (GTDB): domain Bacteria; phylum Myxococcota_A; class UBA9042; genus SXOO01. The sequence goes on from SXOO01000262.1 coordinate 35,498, forward strand.
TCACCCAAGTCGATCACCACCGCGGTCTCCACGCTCGACTCCGTCCGGACGCAGGGTAAGCGGCGTGGCTCGGTCAATGCCGGGGCGTCCAACGCACCTGGCGTGACGTCGTAGCACGACTCGTTGTAGCGGCGGACCCACAGCCCCGGAGCAATCTCCGCAATGAAGGCGTCCGGAGCCACCGTGGGCGCGGCGGCGCCCGGCCCAAGGAAGAGGCGGCGCGACTTCGGCGCCAGGAGGAACCCGATCGGGATCCCACCGTTGTCGGTCTCGACGATGGCGGCGCCCGGACGCACGAACCGGAGCGCGCCGGCAAAGCGCCACGCTCCGTCCTCATAGTTGATCCGGCCATCCGGGCCCACGCTGAGCTTTGACGGCCCCTCCCGCTCAGACGCGGCGATCCACTCGCCCACCAGCAGAGGGAGCGCGTCCGGGGGCGGGCCGAGCGCGTCGTCCCCCGGGCAGCCAGTGGTGGACAGCTCGAGTCGTACGCCGGGCGCCCCGAGGCGGCAGTACTCATCCCGCGAGCGACACGGCGCTCCCATGTCGAAGTACCCGATCTCGTAGCCCGCGGGCGTGGCGATGAGGCCCGGGCCATCGAGCGCGGCGACTGGGGCCGGCGCGGAGGGATCGCGCTCCCACAAGCAGACCGGGCGGGGCTCCCAGGTCTGCGCGGGGGCCGGCGTGACCGGGAGGTCATAGCTGGGGATCCGGAAGCCCGCACCCTCCGGTCGGAGCCCGTAGCATTGCCGGCCCTCGATCTCGAGGCCGAGCCCCTTGAGGTGTGCGTCTACCAAGGCGCAGGCGCCGGCGTTGTCCAGCGCGGGAGCGTCAAGCGGTCCGTCACCTTGCCCCGGCGACGCCGCCTGCGGGCCGCCGCCCGGCCCCCCGGAGCTCGGCTGCGCCCCCTGGTTCAGCCGGTCCAGCTCGGTAGGCGAGAGGGGAGGAGGCGCCTCCTCTTCGATCTCCACCTGCGGCTTCTTGCACCCCACCGCGAGCGCGGCCAGCAGACAAGCGGCGATCGCGGCGCGACCGGTTGCGCGCGGACGCTCTGTGGTCCTCCCGTGCGAGCGCTGGGGGGAGTGCGCGGAGCGAGGAGGCGTGGAGGCGACGACGAAGGACAGGCGGGCACGCACGCAGCGGAGCATCGGGAGCGACTCGGGATCTGTCAACGGTGAGGGCGGTCGACGCGAACACCGTCGAGGTACACGGCGTCCAGCTCCGCGTTGACCAGGTCGGCCAGCGCCTCCTCCGGACGCTCGACGATCGGCTCACCCTTGAGGTTGAAGCTTGTGTTCAGGACGGCCGGGACGCCGGTGCGCGCATGGAACGCCCGGATGACCGCCGCAAGCTCCGGGGAGCGCTTGGAGTCCACCGCTTGCGCGCGCGCCGTGCCGTCCACGTGCGTGACCGCGCCCAGCGAGGCCACGCGGTGGGGCCGGACCCGCGCGATCGTGGTCATGAAAGGCGTCACGGGCCCGTCGAGCCACTCCGCCGCGAGCTCCGCGAGGAAAGCAGGCGCGAAGGGTCGGAACCGCTCGCGACGTTTGACCACGGCGTTCACCCGGTCCCGCATGCCGGCCTCGCGCGGGTCCGCCAGGATGCTCCGGTGACCCAGCGCCCGGGGCCCGAACTCCGAGCGCCCAGAGAACCACCCCACGACGGCGCCCTGGGCCAGGCGCTCCGCGGCGTCGGCTGCGGGGTCTTCTGGCGTGGACGAAGTGAGGCCAGAGGCCGCGATCGCGCGCGAGAGCTCTCCCCGATCGTAACGCGGACCGAGCGCTGTGGTGTGGAGCGGCGCCGGACGCCGCCCTCGGGCTGCGAGTCGCGCAGCGGCGGCGCCCAGCGCCGTCCCGGAGTCACCCGCGGCGGGCTGGATGAACACCTCGTCGAAGCCGCACTCCTCGATGAGGCGCGTGTTGGCCACGCAGTTCAGCGCCACGCCCCCCGCGAGGCACAGGTATCTGCCGAGCGAGCGCAGCGGGCGGGCGATAGCGAGCAGAACCTCCTCGAGGCGGCGCTGACCGGCCGCGGCAACGTCTTCGTGGTAGGGGGTCACCGGCGCGTCGGCGGCCCGCGCGGGCCCGAAGGTGGCCTCCCATCGCGGACCGAAGTACCGCGTCCCCCCCTCGTGGAAGCGAAACCACTTCCGGTCGATTCGGCCGTCCAGCCCGATGGCCTCGCGGAACGCGGCCGCGAGCCGCGGGTCCGGCCGTCCGTAGCTGGAGAGGCCCATGGCGGTCCCCTCGTCCGCAGCGGGCGGAAACCCGAGCCACTCGGTGAGCGCCGAGTAGAAGTAGCCGAGGCTGTGGGGGAACGGCGTCGAGGCCAGCGGCTTCAGGCGCGTGCCCTCACCGAGCCAGGTCGTGGTGCTTGCCAGCTCGCCGGAGCCGTCGGCCACCAGCACCACGGCCCCCGAGTCGAAGGGTGAGAAGTAGAATGCGCTGGCGGCGTGCGCCTCGTGGTGTCGCACCCAGCGGAATCGGCCCTGGTCGCCAAACGTGCCCCGGAATCGGGCCTGGACGCGGCACATGCGCCAGAAGTCGCCGCCCCGTGTGCGGCCGAACGCCAGGGAGTGGGGCAGCTCCCTCACCACCTCGACGAAACGGCCGGGGATCGCCTCCCAGGGGCGCATGTTGAACGCGACCTCTTCCAGAGGGGCGGTGGCGGCGTCGAGGCACGCGCGGATCGCCGCCTCCGGGAACGCGCCCGTGTGCTTCTGACGGCTCAGCCGCTCTTCCTCCACCGCCAGGACCACGCGGCCCTCGCCGTCGAGCAGGGCCGCGGCCGCGTCCCGCATGTAGCAATTGAAACCGAGGTACACCGCGCCGCCTTCGGCGCCATAATGCCCCCATCGCCGCCGGGTGGAAAAGCCCTCACGCTCATCCCGCCCGCGGCCGATGGCGCCCTCGTCTCCCCCGCTAACGAGGACCCATGCCGTTTCGTGACACCGTCGTCGTCGTACTGGCCGCTGGACAGGGCACTCGGATGCGCTCCGAGCTCCCCAAGGTCGTCCATGAAGTGCTCGGGAGGCCGCTCGTCCACTACTCGCTGGTGGCGGCGCGTGAGGCCGGAGCGGAGCGTCCGCCGGTGGTGGTCGTGGGCCATGGACGCGACAAGGTCGAGGCGTCGGTGCGCGCCTTGTGGCCCGAGGCGCAGTTCGCCGTTCAGCTCGAGCAGCGCGGTACAGCCGACGCCGTCGCGTCAGCGCGGCCGTTCTTCGGGGACGCGCGCCGGGTCTTGATCCTCAGCGGAGACGTGCCGGGACCCACGCCGGGCGTCTTGAGGCGCCTGGTCGACAGCCTGGACGAGACCGGCGCCCCGCTCGCCGTGGTGGGGTTCACTCCTCCGGACGCCACGGGCTACGGGCGCTGCGTCCACGGCGCCGGCGGCGAGTTCTTGCGCATCGTCGAGCACAAAGACGCGGTCCGGGCCGGCCTGGACGACGTGCTGGCAGAGCGCCGCTGCAACGCGGGGATCTACCTGGCCGACCGCGAGCTCCTCGAGCGGACGCTGGAGCGCGTCGAGGCGAACAACGCCCAGGGCGAGCTCTACCTCACGGACATCGTGCGCTTCGCCGAGGGGCGCGCGCAGCTCGTGCTGGTCAAAGACCCCGGCGAGGTCGAGGGTGTGAACGACCGCTCACAGCTCGCGCAGGCCGAGGCGCACGCGCGCGCCGGGCGAAACGCGGCCCTCATGCGGCACGGCGTGACCTTCGTGGATCCCAGCCGCACGTCCGTTGGCTGGGACGCTGTGCTGGACAACGACGTGGTGCTGGAGGCCGACGTAGTCATTCGGGGGCGTACGCGCATCAACCGCGGCGCGCGCATCGGGCAGGGCAGTGTGCTCACCGACGCGGTGGTCCGCATGGGCGCCGAGCTGCTGCCTTACTGCGTCGTCACCGAGGCCGAGGTGGGCGAGGAAGCCACCGTGGGTCCGTTCGCGCACCTCCGACCGGGCTCCGTGCTCGGCCGCAAGGCGAAGGTGGGCAACTTCGTAGAGACGAAGAAGGCTCGGCTCGCGGACGGGGCAAAGGCCAACCACCTCACGTACCTCGGGGACTGCACCATCGGGCGCGACACGAACGTCGGCGCCGGCACGATCACGAGCAACTACGACGGCGTCGACAAGCACCAGACAGTGATCGGCGACCGGGTGTTCATCGGCTCCAACACCGAGATCGTGGCCCCGTGTCGTATCGGTGACGAGGCGGTCGTGGGCGCCGGGACCACGGTGACCGGTGACGTACCGTCGGGGTCTCTGGCCCTGTCGCGCGCGCCCCAGGTCAACGTGGAGGGCTGGGCGACCCGGAAAGGGCCCTGGGTGCGCAAGGCGCGCAAGGGCGGACACTGATCGAGAGCCTCGCGAGGGGCGCGGATTCCGAAAGGCGGTAGATATGTGTGGAATCATTGGGTATATCGGCGACAAAGACGCGCCAGGGATCATCATCGAGGGCCTCCGGCGCCTCGAGTATCGCGGCTACGACAGCGCCGGGATCGCGGTCGTCGCTGACGGGCGCTTCGAGATCCGTCGGGCCGCTGGGAAGCTGGACCGTCTCGCGGACCTGCTGCGGGCCGAGCCGGTGCACGGGCCGCTCGGGATCGGCCACACCCGCTGGGCCACCCATGGCGCGCCTACCGAGCTGAACGCCCACCCGCATCGGGCGGGTGACGTGGTGGTGGTGCATAACGGCATCATCGAGAACCACCGTGAGCTCAAGGCCGAGCTGATCGCTTCAGGGCGTTCGTTCTCCAGCGAGACCGACACGGAGATCGTGGCCCACCTCGTCTCCCGGGAGCGCGAAGCTGGCTACAACCTCGTAGACGCGGTTCGCCGTGCGCTGCACCACGTAGACGGCGCCTACGCGATCGCGGTCCTCGACCGGACCGACCCCGATCGCATCGTGGCCGCGAAGAACGCGTCGCCGCTGGTGGTTGGGGTAGGCGATGGCGAGTCCTTCCTCGCTAGCGACATCCCGGCCATGTTGAGCCACACGCGCCGCGTGATCTTCCTCGACGAGGGCGAGATGGTCGTGCTCACCCGCGCCGGGGTGACCGTGACGCGGATCTCCGACGGGGCCCCCGTGGCCGCCAAGGAGCAGGTGATCACGTGGTCGAGCTCCATGGCGGAGAAGGGCGGCTATCGCCACTTCATGCTCAAGGAGATCCACGAGCAGCCCCGGGCCATCACCGACACGATGCGCGAGCGCGTCCGGATCGAGCACGGCACCGTGGAGCTCGCCGGGATCGCCCTCGACGACGCTGCCCTCGCCAAGGTGCAGCGCATCATCATCCTCGCCTGCGGGACCAGCTGGCACGCTGGGCTGGTGGGCGAGTACCTCATCGAGCAGTTCGCCCGAGTCCCGGTGGAGGTCGAGCTGGCCAGCGAGTTCCGATATCGCGAGCCCTGCGTCGACTCCAGCTGCCTCGTGCTCGCCATCAGCCAGTCCGGCGAGACCGCCG
>SXOO01000263.1 GCA_005776725.1 Pseudomonadota bacterium
ATGGCGAGCCCGGCGCCGTTGACGAGGCACCCTACGTTCCCCGACAGCTTGATGTAGCTGAGGTCGAAGTTCTTGGCGCGGACCTCGAGCGGGTCCTCCTCGTCGAGGTCGCGCAGCCCGGCGACATCTTTGTGACGGAAGACCGCGTTGTCGTCGAACGTGATCTTGGCGTCGAGGGCGTAGACCTCGCCCGTCTTCGTGAGGACGAGCGGGTTGACCTCGAGGAGGCTCATGTCCTTCTGGACGAACGCCCTGTAGAGCTGGTCGAGCATGGTGACCACCTGCTGGTGCGCCTTACCCGAGAAACCCAGCTGGAACGCGAGGTCGCGCGCCTGGTAGGGCATGAGGCCCACAGCGGGATCCACCCACTCCTTGAAGATGGCCTCTGGACGGTGGGCCGCCACCTCTTCGATGTCGACCCCGCCCTCGGTGGAGGCCATGATCGCCACCCGCGAGCGCTCGCGGTCGAGCGTCATGCCGAGGTAGCACTCCCGCTCGATGTCGACGCCGGACTCCACGTAGATCCGGCGCACCTTCTGGCCTTCGGGGCCGGTCTGGTGCGTGATGAGCTGCATGCCGAGGATCTTGGCCGCGAGATCGTGGACCTCGGCCTTCGTGCGGGCCAGCTTCACGCCGCCGCCCTTGCCCCGGCCTCCTGCGTGGATCTGGGCCTTGACGACGAGCAAGCCCTCGGGGAGCGAATTGGCGGCAGCGACGGCTTCGGGCACCGTGCAGGCGACCCGTCCGGGCCGGACCGGCACGCCGAAGTCGGCCAGCACCGCTTTGGCCTGGTACTCGTGGATCTTCATGAGGCGGGAGCTCCGATGGTGGTGAGCCGAGGCCCGGGGGGCTTCGCGGCGCGCGGACTATACCCAGCCCTAACCGCGCTGCAAGGCGTCCGTCGAGGGTGCGAGGAGCGGAACGTCGCGAAGCGCCGCCACGCTGTCCGGAAACCTCAGCGTCACGCCGAGGCGCTCGTGCGTCGTGGGCCGGAGGCGCTTCGACTCGGTGTAGAACGAAGCGAGGTCGGGATCCTCCGGCACCGGGGTGGGCCCTGGCAGCGGGCGGCCTGTTCGCTCCACCGCGACCTCTGCCAGCGCCCGCCACGAGACCGGACGACCGGTGACCGCGAGCACCACCTCGCCAGGGACGCCGCGCTCGAGGCACGCGAGGATGATCGCGGTGAGGTCGCTCACGTGGATGAGGTTCACCGGACGATCCGGGTCCCCGGCGTTGCGCAGCTGTCCGGCCCGGTGGCGCTCGACCATGTTGCGCCCAGGGCCGTAGATCCCGCCGGCGCGTACGACGACCGCGCCGACGGCCCGCATCGCGTCCTCCGCAGCCAGCCTCGCGACCGCCGAGGGGTGCGTCGGGTTGGGCGGCGTGCTCTCGTCGGCCTCTGCCCCGGCGCGGTCGCCGTACACCGAGGTGGCGCTGACGTAGACGAGGCGGCGGAGGCCTGACAGGGGCGCGGCGGCCGCCGCCGGGTCGAGGCCTCGCGGGGGGAACAGCACCACGCCGTGGTCCGCTTCGCACGGGAGCGGCGCTGGCGAGGCCCAGACGAGCGCGCTGCTCTCCGGAGAGGCGGTGCGCTGGGTGGTGACTACCCCGGCGTACTGCTCACGCGCAGCGTCGGCCAGCACCTTCCCGGTAAACCCCGCGCCCAAGACGATGAGCCTCATGATCGCCCCCCAGGCATGAATTCCTGTTGCGGCTGGGGCAGCAGAGCTCCCCGGCCCGGTTCACCTCCGCGCTCTCGCGCTCCGGTGAATTGACGGAGGGGGGGAGCGTCACCATCATTGCCGAAGGTCGTCGGCTCCTCCGGCGACGCGCCCGAGGTCAAGATGCCGCTCCGTCCCCTGTTCAATTCCGAGTTCGAAGCCAAGTTCCTGGGCGAGCTCAACAAACGGATGTCCCGCTTCGTGAGGCCCGGCGAGGCCTTCCGGGTCACACACCACGCGATCGAGGATGGCGCTTGGTGCCTGTCCGTGATCTTCGAGAACGCCGATCGCACGCTTCACCTCCCGGTCGAGCTCGCCGTGGTCGCCACGGATAACCCGAAACTCTCCAACGATGAAGCGCGGGACGTCCTCGTGGACTTCCTTGGGTACTTCTTCGACCGTTACTTCCGAGAGGCCCGAGAGGTCACGCTGCCGCTGGACTGGGCTCCGCTGCGCTTCGGCGAGTACCTGGTGCGCGCGCGCGGCTGGGAGAAGAACCTGCTCCTCGAGGAGCTGGCCGACAGGCTGCTGGCCGGAGAACCCGTGGACGCGCTCCCGTTGCCCGGCCGCCGCTGAGCGGCTTACTGCGGGGCGGGGCCACCGCACAGCGGCTCGGCCTGCTTCCGCAGGGCGTCCACCGCCGGATCGCTGAGACCGAAGCGCTGCAGCCCCGAGACCACCTTCTGCACCTGGTAGTCGCACGCGTGCCGCATGCCCGGGACGCGCTTGGCGAGGACTCGTTTCCCCACGCCCACGTAACAAGCCGTGGCCAGCAGCTTCGCGCGCTCGGTGGCCCAGTTCGAGCCCTCGAGCTTCGCGAGCTTCTCGAGGGTGTAGTCGCAGCGGAAGGGCAGCTCCTCGGCCTGCGTGGCCTGCTCGGCCTCGGTCTGGGCGGCGCGAACGTCGCTGGCCAGCGTGACCTCCTCGCACAAGGCCTTGGCGCCGCCCTCTGCCTCTGGTCCCAGCGTCTCCGCGATGCGGCGCAGGTCGAAGCAGCGCGAATATCCGAGCTCCCGGTACCGCGCCTCGGGGAGCGCGTCCGGGCCGTCGCGCATGGCCACCAGCGCCTCGGTGAGGGCCGTGACCAACGCGCGCGGCAAGGTGTCGTTGCAGGTCGTGGAGAGCTCCTGAGTGGTGGCGCGGGCCCAGGGCGAGTCGATCTTCGACAGCGCCTCCATGGCCCACTGGCACTGGAGAGGCACCTGGACAGGGGCGGGAGCCGACTTCGTGTCCGCCTCATCCCCCGCTCCCAGCGCCTTGGCGCGCGCGACGGCGGCCGTGGCCTGCCGGACGAGGTGCAGCGTGGCCAGCTCGTCGCAGAGCACGCTGGCGCGCGCCGACTGGTCCGCGCCCAGGCGCCTCGACAGCTCCCGCAGCTCCACGCAGCGCACGACTGTGTCCTCATCGCTCCGGGCGTCGCGCAGCCCCACCCGGGCCTTCGTCAGCGCCTCGGTGGATCCCTTGGCCACATCGGCGCAGGCGGCGCCGAACGACGGAGAGTCTGCCGCCGCGTCGGGGTAGACACGGCAGATCGCCGCGGCTTCGCTCCACCTCGACTCCGAGATCGCGCGCCGCAGCTCCGTGAGCTTCAGGTTCGCCCGCTCCGCCTGGTTCAGCTTCCGCTCGGCGTCGGCTACGGCCAGCACGCAGGCGGTGAACTCCGCGCAGGTCAGTTTCTGCAGGCAAGGCGCCTTGTTGAGCCGGCCGTTTCGCGTGCGCAGATCGGCCGAGCCTGCCTCTGTCTGACAGCGCTCGAGCAGCTTGTCGCGAGACGCCCCTTCGAGCTCCGGAATGCAGTCGATCGTACGGTCGACGTCCTTCGCGCAGTCGTAGCCGAGCGCCGCGGCAGCTGGGGCGGCGCTCTCTGAGCTGGAGCAAGCAAGCGTGCCTGCGAGGCCGAGGATCAGGATGCGCACGAGGCCCTCACGGCGCAGCGCTGGCAACGTGCTGCACGAAGACGAGCTGGCCGCCCGCCTGGTTGAACCAGGCGACGCCGAAGCCCTGGCCCTTCCAGGCCGGGTCGACGATCACCACCCGATGTGCCGGGCTCCAGTACCAGCCGTAGAAGGCGCGCTCGGCAGAGACCTCTACGGCCAGCGACTCCTTCACGGAGCCGGTGAGCCCGGCCTTCTTGAACTGGTCCACGACGGAGCCGAGCGCCGCGCTGTTGTGCGAGAACGACTTCGTCGCCGCGATGTCGTCGGCCTTCGCCTGGGCCATCTCGGTGAGGGCAGGGTGCTCCGCCGCGGGGCCGAGGCCGAGGGTGGCTCGCACGGCGTTGGTGCGCTGGTGCAGGTCGGCGATCAGCGGCGCGAGGTCGGTGATCTTCTGCGTGGTGCCGCCCCGGTCGAGCGGCGGCGTGATCACGGGCAGCGCGGCCCCGGCGTAGATCGGATGGACCGCCCCCGGGGCGCCGCTGGGCAGCAACAGCTCCACCGCGTAGATGCCCGGCGCGTCGATCACGACGTCGAAGGCGAAGGTTGCCCCGTTCTTGAGCGGGAACTCGGCCAGCGCCACCTCGATGACGCTGCCCGAGGGGTGACCGATATAAGCGGTGGGTCTGAGCCCACCGGCGCCGGCGGTGCCCTCGACGCGGATCGTGGCCCCGACCCCTGCGCTGGCGGGCACACCCGAGACCGAGAGGTCCGGGGCGCTCGTGGCCTGGAAGAACGTGGTGAAGCGCTCGCCGAGGTCGACCTCGCCGCTGGCCTCGCCCGCGGTCCAAGAGGCGGCCCCGGTGGCGAAGCTGCTGAAGGCGTCAGCCGGGATGTCGGTGCCGATGCCGAGCACCGCGCTGGCGAGCGCGATCTCTGCCTTACCGCCCGTGCCTTGCGTGAGCACCAGGGTCTCTCCCACGAGCGCGTCGTCCACCACCAGCGCGAGGCGCCCGTCGCGCCACGACACGGCGATCTCGCCGTCGACGCCCGAGGATCCGGCGCCGTCCTCGTCGCCTCCGCGACCCCCGCCGCTTGCGGCGCACGCGAGCGTCAGCGCGGCGAGGAGCGCCCCCGACACCCGCAGTACTCCCTCGTCACGCTGCATGGTAGACCCTCCCGTGGTGCAACAACCCGCTGGGACGTTACCATGCGGCTCCCAGCCCGAAGTCACAAGAACCCGGAGCGGTCCATGTCCCCTGATGAACGTCTCGCCAAGCTCGAAGCGCGCGTGGCGCGGTTTCCCGACAGCGAGGTGCCGCGATACGGCTACGCCGAGGCGCTCTTCGAGGTGGGCAGGTACGCCGAGGCGGCTCGCGAGGCGATCCGGGCCACCGAGCTCCGCGCCGACTTCGTCATGGGGTGGCTGCTCGCCGCGCGCTCCCTCCACGCGGACGACCGCTCCGCCGAGGCGCGCCCGTTCGCCGAGCGCGCGAGGGCGCTCTCGATCGAACAGCGCCACTCCCAGCCTCGGCAAGAGGCGGAGGAGCTCCTCGAGTCGTTGTGAGCGTCAGGAGGGCTCTGCACCATGGCTGGCACCGCTGCCTTCTCCACCCGGCGCGCCCTGAAGCACGTCGGGCTCTTGGCCCTCGTCCTGATCCTGCTCGCCGCGGCCGCCTCGCCGTGGGTCGCCTCGCCGAAGAAGTTCGGAGAGGGCGTAGGCCGCTTCGTTGCGTTCGCGTCGCTCGCGGCGTACGGCCTCTCGTACCTGTGGCAGACGGGACGGCGCCGCCTGGCGGGGGGCCTCGGAGCGTCGCTGGTGCTGTGCGTGGCGGCGCTCGTCGTGTGGCTCGCCACCTTGGCGCCGGGGCGACGAGCGCCCACCCCGCTCACCGCCGCTGATCAAGGCCCCCTCACGGTTGACACCGCTGGCAGCAAGCTCTCTCACGCGACGCTGGCCTTCTCGCTGGCCGCGCCCGGGCCCGGCTTCCAGGAGATCACCCAGGAGACTCGCCCGAAGATCGGCCAGGCCTTCCCCGGTCGTCACGACGTCACGTGTTGGGGCTACAGGCACGAGGACACTGGCGCCGGGTTGTTGGTGTTGCTCATCAAGCAGCCGCTCGACACCCGCGAGGCCCTCGAGGGCGTTAGTCACGGGTTTCGCGAGAGCTTCACGGGGCAAGCGAAGTTCACGGTCTCGGAAGACAAGACGTCGTGGACCGACGCCGAGCGCTCGGTGTTGTTCGTAGGCGCGTCCGACGAGCTCGGGAACGTGGCCTTGCGCTTCCTCGCCGGGCCCACCTTCGGCGTGGGTGTCATCGCGGTAGACACCGACGCGGCCGCGGCGCGCGCAACGGTCATGACGCTGACGCTCTGACCCGGCCCTGTCGCGGTTCGAACGCTGCCCGTCAGGGCCCGAACGCGGTGAGCTTCCCGTCTGTGGTTGTGAACAAGAGGTAGCCGTTGGCCGAGAGTCCGATGGAGCCCGAGGGGCCGTCGTCCACGATCAGCTCCGCCATGGTCTGCTGGAACCAGGGCGCCTTTACGGCGTAGACCGCGCCGTTCTCGGAAGCGAACAGGACGCTGCCGGTGGAGTCGACTACGACGCCAGCGAACGAGATATTCCCATAAGCGAACGAATACGAGAGGTTGCCGTTTGGCTCCAGTCCAACGAGCTGACCCGCCGCGGAGGCCATGGTGGTGCCGTCCAGCGCCAGGCCCAGGTCCGCCGCGACCGGCCCCCCGAGGTTCGTAGTGAAGAGCGCGGGCCCGCCCGTGGGCTCGAAGCCCTGAATGTGCCCGGACACCGTGCCCACGAGGATCTTCCCGTCGGGAGTGACCAGCGGCGCCGTCCGCGGGATACCCTGAAGCGTCTCGTCCCAGAGGACCTCGTTGGTCTCGAGCGACACGGCCTGAAGCACGAAGTCGTTCGAGGCTGCGTAGATGGTCTGGCCGTCCGCTGAGAGCGAGACAGAGCTTCGCACCTCTCCGCCGAGCTTCCGCACCCACGCCGGCGTGCCGGCCGGAGTGAGGTGATAGAGCCACCCCTCCGCGGCGTTGGCGCCCTTCGAGCCGAAGATGAGCTGTCCCTGTGGTCCGAGGAGCGGCGAAGACCTCAGCTGCCCGTTGGCGATGTAGGTCCAAACGGGCTCACCTTGCTCGGGATCGAGCGCGGTCATGATTCCGGCGTTGTTGCCCACGTAGATCCGCCCGTCGGCGCCGATGACGGGGGTGGCCTGCACGGCGTCGCCGGTCTGCGCGATCCACTTCCCTTCTCCGTCTCCATCCACGGCGTAGACCTGCCCGGTACAGGCGATGCCGAGCTCGGGCGCCGACGCGCACTCTCCTGTGGGGACGTTGCCGTTGAAGCCGTCCACGCAGAGGCAGGTGCCGAAGTAGATCGTGCCGTCGATCGCCGTGACGGGCCCCGAGCCGTCCACCACACGGTCGGCGTCGAAGGTCCACTTGACCTTGGTGCCGATCGGGCCCGGGACGGTCGCGCGGCCTGTGCGCTGCGGGTTCTGGCCGCGCATCGGCCACGACGAGGCCATGGCCGGGCAGGCCACCGTGGTGGGACTGCACTGGCCGGAGAAGCACTGGTCGCCGAGCGTGCAGGCCAGTCCGTCGTCGCAGGGCGTGCCGCCGGCCGTCGGGAGGTAGAAGCACTTGCCATTGGCGTCGCAGAGGTCTTGCGTACACGGGTTGCCGTCATCGCACGGCACCGCGATCTCGCAGCCCTTGCCCTCGACGCACTGATCGACCGTACACGGATCGCCGTCGTCGCAGATCGGCGCGTCTTGCCCCTGGCACGTCCCGCCGCCGCCGACCGCGATGATGCGGCCCTCGAGGCCAGCCACGATGACCCTGCCGTCCTTGCCGATCGCGGGCTGGGCGATGACGCCGCCCGGCACCTTGAGCCGGAAGGCCTCTTTGCCCTTGGCGTCGATGGCATAGAAGCTCGCCACGACGTCCTGGATCGTCCCGATGTAGACCCAGCCGGCGCCATCTACGCTCGGCGAGCCCACAACCTGGCCGTTCGTGACGAAGCTCCAGTCCAGGACCCCGAGCGCGTTGTACGCGTAGACGGACTCATCAGGTGAGCCGATCACCACGCCACCCCCCGGGCGCAGGGCCGGAGACCCCTCGAGCGCCCCGCCCGTGAGCTTGTCCCACTTCTTGGTCCCGGCGCTGTCGAACGCATAGAGGCGTTGGTCGAACGAGCCCACGTAGATTGTCCCATCAGCGGCCAGCGCGGGCGCGGAGAGGCCGATCTGGACCCCCGCCGTGGCCGTCCAGAGCTGTGCCCCCGCGCCGTCGAGCGCGAACAGCGTGCCCGACTCCGCACCGAAATAGATGCGCCCGTCGGCACCGACCGCAGCGGTCGAGCTGACGGGGGCTCCGGCGGCGAAGGTCCATGCGGCGACGCCGCTCGGCCTCACGGCGTGGAGCTTCCCGTCGTTGGACCCGATGAGGATGGTCCCGTCGGCGGTGAGGGTAGGAGACGACGCGATGGCGTCGCCGGTCTTGTAGGTCCACCGGACGGCCCCGGTCGTGTCCACGGCCGTCAAGTTGCCGTCGCGGGCGCCGACGTAGACGTCGCCATAGCGCGTGACGGCGGGGGTGGAGCTGACCTTGGCGCCCAGCTGAAGGCGCCAGAGCTCCTTGCCCTCGGACGAGAGCGCCAGCACGCCGCCCTCCTTCGCGGCGCCCTTGGACGAGAGGCCCACGTATACGGTGCCGTCCTCCCCGAGCACCGGGGAGCCTGAGATCGGCGTGCTGGTCTCGAAGGTCCAGCGCACGTCGCCGGTACGGGCCGCGGGGTAGGAGACGGCGCCGTCGTGCGACGCCACCCGACCGCGAAGGGGCCACGTGGAGTTCGCAGGGCCGCAGTCGTTCACGCTGGGCACACACGCGGTGTCCTCGCAGGCGCCCCCCGTGGTGCAGGCGAAGCCGTCGTCGCAAGGCGCGCCTGGCGTGTTCGCCTTGTGGACGCAGCTCGAGTCCTCGTTGCACGAGTCCAGGGTGCAGTCGTTGCCGTCGTCGCAGAGGAACGTGTTCGTGCAGCCGGTGTCGGGCTCGCAGCGGTCCTCGGTGCACGGGTCCTGATCGTCGCAGCTCACCGGCGTGCCCTCGCAGGGTCCCCCGCCGCCGAACTTCTTCAGCGCGCTGCCTGCGCCGAAGAGAAGCCCCCCGTCCGCCAACACCACGGCGCCCGCGGATGGCGCCGCGCCCAGCTCGAACTTCGCCACCTCAGCGCCGGCCACGGGCTCGAACGCGTAGGCGAACGTGTCGGCCGCGGCGGCATAGATCAGCCCGTCCGCGCCCACCGCCATCGAGGTCCGGATCGCCGAACCGACCTCGGTCTGGAAGCGCTTCTCCCCGGTTGTTCCGTCCAGCCCGATGAGGGTGCCGGTCTGGGTGGCCACCACCACCAGCCCGTCCGCGCCGAGCACCGCCGGGACCTCGATGCCCGCGCCGGCGTTCACGCTCCACCGCAGGGAACCCGCGGGAGACAGGGCGAAGACGTTGGCGATCTGTCCCACCAGCGTGGCCACGATCACGGTCCCGTCGTCGGTGACCGTGGGGGCCGCCTTGATGGCGCCCTCTGTCTGGAACGCCCACGAGGAAGCGCCCTCGGACGTGAGGGCGTACAGCCAGGCGTCGTCGCAGCCTGCGAGGATCGTGCCGCTCTCCGTGATCGATGGCGTCGCGTCACACGCCTTGGTCGCAGCGAAGGTCCAGGCAGGCGCGCCGTGCAGATCGAAGGCGTGAACCTTCGAGTCCCCAGAGCCCACCACGACGAGGCCGTCGAGGTGCAGCGCGGGGGCGCCGCGGATCGAGCCCCCGGTGGGGGCCGTCCATCGTGCGAGGCCGTTCGACTCCACCGCGTGGAGCACGCCGGCGAAGTCGCCCACGTAGACCACGCCCTCGTTCCCCGCCGTGGGAGGTGCGTCGATGCTGGACCCGGTGGAGTACACCCAGGCCTCGGAGCCATCGGGCTCCATTCCCCGGAGGTTCCCGTTGACCGCTCCGATCGCGATCCGACCTCCGGCCAGGACCACCGCGGAGCCGGACGCGCGCGACTCGAGCGAGGTGCTCCACGTCTCGGGAGCGCGCCGCGTCCCGACAAACGCAGACCGCCCGGTCCGCCGCTGGTCACGACCGAAGGTGGGCCACTCGGAGTCCGCTGGTGCGCCAGGTTTCGGCGGCCCAACGTCCTCTTCGCCACCGACGTCGGGGGTGTCGTCCGCAGGCGGGAGGTCAGCCGTCACCTCTTCGATCGGTGCCGCCGTGTCTGCGACTTCAGGGGCGTCTTCGGTGCAGGCGAGCGTGGTCAGCGTGGCGACGAGCAGGGCGAGGCGGGCGCGGTGCATATGGGGCGCAGTCTTACCCGGCTCCCTGCGTAATTGAAACTGCGTCCCCTCGACGACGCATGGTAGATCCGGCCAATGTGTCGCGATCGTCGCCGGGCCGCAGCGCCTTCCTTTTTCCGCGCCGTCCTTCTGGTCGGGTGTCTCCTCCAAGGCTGCACGGAGTCCGAGACGCCCGCTGAGACGTCAATCCCCGCTTGCGCTCAGCTGCGGGCGAGCGGGGTGCTCCCGCTCGAGGTGCGGGGGACCCGGGTCCTCGACCCCAGCGGGCGCGAGGTGCTGCTCCGCGGAGTGAACGCGGGCGGGCGCTCCAAGACGCCGCCGTTCTTGCCCTTCGCATACCGCGAGTCCGGATTCCCGTCGCACGCCAGCGCCCCGCCCATAGCGGACGCGATGAACACCTACGTCGAGCGTGTGGCCAGCTGGGGCCTCAACGTTGTCCGCCTGCCGGTTACCTGGGAGGCGCTGGAGCCCGTGCGCGGGCAATACGACCTCGAGTTCCTCGAGCGCTACGTCGCGCTGGTCGAGGCGTTCGGAGCGCGTGGGATCTCGGTAATCATCGACATCCACCAGGACGTCTTCTCGCGCGTCTACTGTGGCGATGGGTTCCCGTTGTGGGCGCTGGATGGCGAGATCCCGGAGGTGCCCACCGAGGGGTGCGAGCAGTGGTTCAACGGCTACACGTCGGATCCGGTGGTTCAGGGGGCGTTCGATCGCTTCTGGGCCGACGAAGACGGGCTTCGTGGCGCGTTCAACGCGGTCTGGCGGATGCTCGCCGGCCGCCTGCGGGACGTGAGCGGCGTGGTGGCGTTCGAGATCCTCAACGAGCCTGGGTGGGGCACGCGGCCCCAGGCCGAGTTCCTGCGCGAGGTCCTCACGCCGTTCTACTCCGAGCTCATCGTCACCATCCGCGAGGTGGCTCCAAACACGCCGATTCTCTTCGACGCCACGGGCAGCGACGCCGTCGTGGCGGAGACGGCCCTCGAGCTGCCCGCGGGGGAGGGCCTCATCTTCGCCCCGCACTACTACGACCCCACGGTGATCCTCCTCGGGAAGTGGACGATCAGGGACACGGACTATCGCCAGGTGATCGGCAAGTGGCGGGCGAAGGGCGACGCCTGGGGACTCCCCGTCTTGCTCGGTGAGTTCGGGATCCGCTCCACCGCGGACGGCGCCCAAGAGTATCTCGCGCGCAACCTCGACGCCCTGGACGCCAACCGGATGCACGGCACGGTCTGGGAGTACTCGGACGCGCCGGAAGACTGGAACCACGAGGGCATGTCGGTCGTGACCGGCGGGCAGGAGACGGCGCTCGTCGGGGCGATGGTGCGTCCGTTCCCCGCGGTGGTCTCGGGAGAGCAGGTCTCGTTCGAGTTCGACGCGGACACCGGCCGCGCGGTGCTGGTCTTCGATGCCCAGCCGGGCGTCACCGAGGTCTCGGCGCCTTCGCGCGTGTATCCGAAGGGACCCACGATCACGGTGCTCGAGGACGCCGCCGCCTGCACCCACTACGACGCCGCCGCCCAGCGCGCGCTCGTCCGCACGGCCGAACCTGGGCGTCTCACCCTTGTCCTCGAGCGCTGATCGCGGGCAGCTCGCTCGAGCGGCTCTCCTGCTCACGGCCTCCACGTTGGCCTCGCGCGTGCTCGGCTATGTCCGGGACGCGCTGGTCGCGGCGCGCCACGGCGCCAGCGTCGAGACCGACATCTACTTCGCGTCGTTCACGCTGCCCGACCTCATGAGCTACATGCTGGCGGGGGGCGCCCTGTCGCTCACCTTCCTCCCCATGGTCTCGAAGCGCTGGCACGACGAGGGCCAGGAGGGCGTGGATCGGCTCTTTGGGACCGTCGCGGCCACGATGGGCGCCGTGCTCGTGGTCGTGACCGCGGCGATGTGGGTGGCCGCCCCCTACGCGGTCTCCGGCCTGCTCCCCGGCTTCGACGCCGTCGCGCAGGCCGAGACGGTGCGCCTCACCCGCATCGTGCTGCCGGCGCAGCTCTTCTTCTACGTGGGGGGGCTCGCGGGCGCGACCGTGATGTCTCGCACCCGCTTCATCGAGGCCGCCCTGGCGCCCGTGATCTACAACCTCACCATCATCGCCTTCGGCTGGCTCCTCGGGCCCGCGCTCGGCATCGCAGCGTTCTCGTGGGGCGCGCTGGTTGGCGCCGCCCTGGGCCCGTGCGGGCTCCTCATCCTGGCGGCGCGGCGGCAGGGGCTCACGTGGTGCCCGCGGCTCGCGTTCTCGGACCCCGACTTTCGGCGCTTCGTCGTGGTGTCGCTGCCGGTCATGGCGGGCTTCTCGTTGGTCACGGTGGATGAGTGGCTGGGCCGGTACTTCGCGTCCCGACTGGAGCCCGGCAGCGTATCGTGGCTCCAGAACGCGCGGCGCCTCATGCTGGTCCCGGTGAGCGTGCTCGGGCAGGCGGCAGGGCAAGCGACCCTCCCGTTCCTGGCCCGTCTCCGGGCTGAAGGGAAGCCCGAGGAGGCCGGGCGGGTGCTCGGGGACGCGCTACGTGTCACCGGCGTGCTCACCCTCATCGCGGGCGCCGGACTCGCCGTCCTGGCGCTCCCTGCCGTGGCCGTGTTCTACGAGCGAGGCGCCTTCACCCCAGCCGACTCCGCGGCCACCGCGGCCGCGCTGGTCCCTCTGGCCATCGGCGTGCCCTTCTGGGCTCTGCAGGCGCTCGCGGCGCGGGGCTTCTACGCGATCGAAGACACGCTCACGCCCATGGTCCTGGCGAGCACTGTCACGCTCCTGGCGGTGCCGGTCTACTTCGGGCTCAGTCACTATGGGATCGCCGGGCTCGGGGCGGCCACCAGCATCGGGATGGCGGTTACGGCGCTCGCCACCCTGTGGCGGCTCCGCGCCCGCCTGCCGGTGCCGCTGACCGCCGTTGGTCGGGCGTGGCTTCGGGGCGCCGCGGTGGCGGCGCTCGCCGCGGTGGCGGCGCTCGCCACCCTCCTGTTCCTCGAGTCCCCCTGGGCGGGCGCGCTCGGGGGCGGCGCGGTCTTCGCCATCGTCACCCTCGGGGCGTCGCGGCTCTTCCGCGTGGCGGAGCTCGACGTCTTGTTCCGGCGTCTGCGGCGGCGCGCGGCATGAGCGAGGGGTGGCTGTCGGCTCACCCCTCGAAGCGCTGGGCTGAGCGCTTCGTTCTTCTCTACAGCCCGGTGTGGATCGCCCTGGTCGCAGTCGTGCAGCTCGGGCAGATCCTCGATCCCTGGGGTGATCTCGCTTATCTCGTGTTCGGTGTGCTCCTGGCGGCGCCGTTGGTCGTCGTCCCACTCATCTGGCCCGGCGCGGCTGACCGCGGTCGCCCGCTGCGTGAGCGCCACTGGGTCAAGCTGAACCTCTGGCTCGCGATCTTCACCTGGTGCGGGTCGTACTTCATCACCCACTACTTCTTCGAGGCGCTCGGGATGGCCTACCGCTTCCCGGTCACCTGGACCTTTGACGCGGTGCTCCCGGCGCGAATGCACGATACCGCCGGCAAGGTCCCGATCTTCCTCTACTTCATGACCCAGGCGTACTTCGCCACCTACCACGTCGTGATGGTGGTGCTCTACCGGCGCGTGGCTCGGGTCGTGACGTCGCCCTGGCTGCGTGGCGTCGCGGTACTGGCGATTAGCTATGTCGTGGCGTTCGCGGAGACCTGGGCCATGGCCAACCCGCTGCTGGAGCGTTACTTCGAGTACGCCGATCGCGCCTGGATGTTGCGCGTGGGGTCAACCGCCTACGCCACGCTCTTCGTGGTGAGTCTCCCGCTCATTGCGCGGATCGACGAGACGGCCAACGGCGCGCCCGAGCCCCACCGCTGGCCGCTGCGGCGCGTGGCGCTCGAGGCCTGCGCGGCCTCGTTTCTGGCGCTGCAGCTCATCGATCTCTGGGTGCACGCGGTCGCTTGACGCCCACCGGAGCGGGCTCGCGCGCGGGCGTTACGGGAGCTTGTCGAAGACCTGATTCGCGCGCTCGCGCAGCTCAGTGTCTTGCTCGTTCTTCACGAACTCCATGATGGGCTTCTTGGCGGCCTCGAGGTTGAGCGTCTCGAGCGCCTGCAGCGCCGCGAGCTTCACGCCCTTGTCCTGCGCCTCGAGCAGCGCCGCCGTGATGTACTCGACCGAGGCCGGGTCGCCGGTGGCGCCGAGGCCCTGGAGCGCGCCCACCTTCACCGCGTTGTCCGCGTCGCGCGCGAGCGGCGCGAAGAGGCCGGGCAGCCGGGCGTCGCGCCGGCGCGCGAGACCCTTTACCGCTTGGATCTTCACCTGAGCGTCCTGGTCGTAGAGTGCCTCCGACCAGATCGGGAAGAGGCCGTCCCAGTCGCTCTCCGCCGCGAGCTCGGTGATCGCCCGCATGACTGCGGCGCGCACCTCGGCGTTCGGGTTCTTCCACTGGAAACGCAGCTTCTGCAGCGCGGGCGCCACCTTCTTCTCCCGCAGGCCCTCGGCGGCGGCGCGCTTCACGCCGGGGAAGGTGTCGTCCAGCATCGCGGTGAGCAGCTCCGGCGCGTTCGGGAGGCTCGAGCGGCTCACGGCCACTGCGACCTGCTCGCGGATGCCGCCATCGGGATCCTTCTGCAGCGTCACCAGCTTCTGAACCACCGCAGGGTCGTTCACTCGGGCCAGCGCGAACGCGGCGGCCCGCTTGATCTCCAGGTCGGCGTCACCGAGGCGCGCGATCAGCGACTCGAGCACCTTGGCGTTGGCGCGGCCGGTCTCGATGAACTGCGCGAGGCTGCGGATCGCAAGGCCCTTCAAGACCTTGTTGTCGCTCTCGGCGGCCTTGCCGACCTCGTCGACGGACAGCCCCCCGAACACGGCGATGACCGCGTCCTCATAGACCTGCTTCTCCGCCGCGTACTTGCCCACCGCCGCGGCCAGGGGAGCCAGGGCCTTCGAGTCCTTGATCGCGCCCAGCGCGGTGGCAGCGGCCTTGCGTACGTCTGCTGAGCTCGCGTCGAGCGCGCCCAAGACGTCGGGCACCACCTTGTAACGACGGCGCTTCTCGACCTCAGCGATGGCGAAGACCTTGTCCGCGTCCGCGCCGTAGAGCACCAGGTAGCGCAGGCCGTGATCGGCCTCGTCGCTGGTGCTGCCAGCGAGCGCCTTGGCGGCTTCGAGGCGATACGCGCTGCCGATGTTGGTGTTCTCGACCACGCGGCGGAGGGCCTCGTCGCTCTTCGAAGCAACGATGGTCTTCATCGCCATGGTCCGCACCTGCTCGTTGCGGTGCTCGAGCACCTGGAGCAGCGCGAGCGCCACGTCCGGCTTCGGCGTGGCAGAGAGCTTCTGAACGGCGTCCATCACCGTGCCGTCGTCCTCGGCCCGGAGCTTCTCGTACAGGACGACGTCCTGATACTTGGTGTTGCCGGCGTCGCTAAGGATCTTGGCGGCGGCCGACTGGAGCGTGGGCTCTGGATCGGACGTGACGACGGCCTCGAGGGCGACGAGGGCCTTCTTCGAGCGCGTGCCGTTGAAGGCGGTGATCGCGGCCTTCCGCACGGCGGCGTCGACGTCCTTGAGCAGCGGGATCAGCACGTCCTCGGTCTGGAGGCCGAGCTTCGGCAGCGCGGAGAGCACCTCGAGGCGCACGAAGGGCAGGGGGGAGGCCAGGAGATCCAGCGCCGACTTCGCCAGCACTTTATCCTTCGTCTCGAGGCGCCGGGCCACCTCAGCCGCTGGGAGCACGGTATCTCCCACGACCACGAAGCCGGCGCGCGGCGCTCCCGCGAGCACCTGCCACAGCTGGAGGCTGACCGTAGCGGCGCCGTACGGCACGTCGCCCGCTCGCAGCGCGTCCTTGGACAGCTCAGCGAAGCGCACCTCCCGCACGCCCGCCGCGACCAGCGTCCAGTAGATCTCACTGACCATCACGGGCACCTCGGCGGCGGGCGCCGGGCCGAGCGCGATCGTGGCTGCTCCGGTGGAGGCGAAGTTGCCGTCCAGCGTAAGCGCCGCGCCGGCGTACGCCCCACCGCGGTGGTTCTGGAGGCGGTGAAACACCTCCGACGCCAGGGCGGATGGCGCGAGATCGGGCGACGAGGGGAAGGTCCGCGGGAGCGCGAGCTTCTGCGCCGCGCCTCCCCACTGGACGGACTCCACCGTGTAGAAGACGTACTGTGTGTCGGCCAGCGCGGGGGCGCCGAGGAGACCGACTGTGAGGCACATCGCGCGGAGAGAGAACGACCAGTGCATCGGGTGCCCTCGTGTTGTTGAGCGTGAACGAGTTGCGGGGGTAGCCCCTGAGGGAGCGGGAGGATACGAGCGCGTGGCTTTTGACGTCAAGGACCGCGTTCTCATTCGCTAATTCTCTCCAGAGCGCGACTCCGACTCATGGTCGTGCGGCGCGCGCCCCGTCCGGGGGGCGCAGCGGTGCGTTGTCGATGAGCCGCGTCCGCCCGAAGCGCACCGCCAGCAGGGCCCGGGCGCCGGAGGGCCCGACCTCGCTCAGCGCGTCCAGCGTGTCCGGGTCTACGACCACGGCATACTCCACCTCGCCGCCCGCGGCGGCGCAGCGGCTCCGCATGGCCGCCTCCAGCGCCGCGGCCCCTCGCTCTCCGGCGGCGACCGCTTCGGCGGCGTCGGTGAGCGCCTGATGCAGGCACACCGCGCGGGCGCGCTCGCTCGGCGACAGGTAGGCGTTGCGGCTCGACATCGCGAGCCCGTCGGCCTCACGGACGATCGGGCCGCCGACCACCTGGACGGGCATGTGCAGGTCTCGAACGAGGCGCCGCACCACCTGCAGCTGCTGAAAGTCCTTCTCACCGAACACCGCGAGATCCGGGCCGACCACGTTCAAGAGCCCCGTGACCACGGTGGCGACGCCGCCGAAGTGGTGGGGCCGGCTCAGTCCGCAGAGGTGCTGCGGGAGGCGCTCGAGCGTGACGCGGGTCTCGGCACCCGGGGGGTACATCACCGCGACCGGCGGGAGGAAGAGGACGTCGGTGCCGACGCTTCGGAGCTTCTCGGCGTCGCCCTCGGGGTCGCGCGGATAGGCGTCGAGGTCCTCGCCGGGCCCGAACTGGGTGGGGTTGACGAAGACCGACGCCACGACCCGCGTCGCGCCCGCGCGCCGCGCTTCCTCGACCAGCGTGAGGTGGCCGGCATGGAGCGCGCCCATGGTCGGCACGAAGCCCACGCGCGCGCCTTCGCGCTGCAGGCGCCGCACCTCCTGGCGCACCCCATCCACCGAGCTCGTGATGATCATGGCGACCTGGCTCCGAGCGCGCCGGCTCAGGCTCCGTAGCTGTGGGCGTCGTCCGGGAACGAGCCGGAGCGAACCTCCGCGACGAAGCGCTCGACTGCGCCCGCCACCTCCATCCCCAGGTTGCCCTGCCGCTTGACGAAGCGCGGCTTGAAGTCCGGGTCGAGCCCCAGCAGGTCGTAGCCCACGAGCACTTGGCCGTCGCAGCTCGCGCCGGCGCCGATGCCGATCGTGGGCACCGAGACCGCAGAGGTGATCCGGGCGCCCAACGCGGCAGGGATCGTCTCGAGCACGATCGCGTAGGCGCCCGCGTCTTCGAGCGCCTTGGCGTCTCGCACCAGGCGGTCCGCGTCGCTCTCCGTGCGCCCCTGGACCTTGTAGCCGCCGAACTTGTGCACGGACTGGGGCGTGAGCCCGATGTGGCCCATGACGGGGATGCCGGCGCTGACGAGCCGCTCCACGGTGGGCGCCATCTCGGCGCCGCCCTCAAGCTTCACGGATTCGGCGCCGCCGTCCTGAAGCAGCCGCCCGGCGTTGCGGAGCGCGTCCGTGGGCGAGGCCTGGTACGACATGAACGGCATGTCCGCCACCACGTGGGGCCCCACGAGGCCGCGTCCGCGCACCACCGCGCGCGTGTGGTAGAGGATGTCCTCCACGGTGACCGGCAGCGTGGTCGAGTGGCCTTGCACCGCCATCCCAAGTGAGTCCCCCACGAGCAGCAGATCGACCCCGGCGCGGGAGAAGAGCTTCGCGAACGTCGCGTCGTAGCAGGTGAGCATGGTGACGCGTCGGTTGAGGCGCTTGGCGTCGCGGATGGTCGCGACCGTGACGAGGGAGCGGGACATCGTGTGAACCTCCTCGACGGGCGTGTGCCTCGCCGGGTGTGGGGTTCTGTCGCGGGTGCCAAAGCCCATCTGCCGTCTCTCGAGGGCGTCGAGCTGGGTCGCGCCATGCGGCGGATCACCTCCTGTTGGTAGGCGTCCGCACTGGCCGACAGGGCCAACGTAAGTGGCTCTGGAGCGTTCGTCAACAGGCCGTCACAGAGGCGCCTCAGAGCACGGAACTCATTGAAACTACAGGAATAATAGTATTTGACGACCCATGGGTCGAGTGCTATGGTCGCGCCCCCTGGAACTCCCCTGGGTCAACACAGGTGACAGCATTGGACGGCAACACAACTGCATTCGAACTCGCCTTCCTGGTGTTGTACGCCACGCTGCTCGTGTTCCTGTCGGTCTACGGCGGACACCGCTACTACCTGGCGTGGCTCTATAAACGCCACAAGAAGAACCCTTGGGTGCCCAAGGCCCGCTACGAGGAGCTGCCGATCGTTACGATCCAGCTGCCCATGTACAACGAGATGTACGTTGCGGAGCGCCTCATCGAGGCCACCTGCGGGATCCGGTACCCGCGGGAGAAGCTCGAGATTCAGGTCCTTGACGACTCCACCGACAAGACGGTCGAGATCGCGTCCGCGGCGGTCGCCGCTTGGCGGGCCAAGGGCTTCGACATCCACTACATCCATCGCTCGGACCGCACGGGCTTCAAGGCCGGGGCTCTCGCCAAGGGCCTCGAGACCGCCAAGGGCGAGTTCGTCGGTGTCTTCGACGCCGACTTCGTCCCGCAGCCGGACTTCCTCGAGCGCACGGTCGACTTCTTCACCGATCCGCGGATCGGCATGGTCCAGGTTCGCTGGGATCACCTGAACCGCGACTACAACCTGCTCACGCGCGCCCAAGCCGTCATGCTGGACGGGCACTTCATCATCGAGCACACCGCGCGCAACCGCTCCGGCCGCTTCTTCAACTTCAACGGCACGGCGGGCGTGTGGCGCCGCACCACGATCGACGAGGCCGGCGGCTGGCAGCACGACACGCTCACCGAGGATCTCGACCTAAGCTACCGCGCGCAGATCGCCGGCTGGCAGTTCGTGTTCCTGCCGGACGTTTTGGCGCCCGCCGAGGTTCCGGTCGAGATGAACAGCTTCAAGAGCCAGCAGCACCGCTGGGCCAAGGGCAGTATCCAGACCGCCCGGAAGCTGCTGGGGCTCATTTGGCGAAGCAAGCTGCCGCTCGGCGTAAAGGCCGAGAGCTTCTTTCACCTCACGAACAACCTCGCTTACCTGCTGATGGTCGTGCTGTGCGCCATCCTCCCGGCCAGCATCGCCATCCGGCACAAGCTCCAGGTGCCAGCCCTCATGTGGCTGGACCTGCCGGCGTTCCTGCTCTCCACGGTCTCCATCGGCTACTTCTATTACGTCTGTCAGCGTGAGGCCGGAGTCTCCCGTCGCAACGCGGTGAAGTACCTGCCGGTCGTTCTCAGCGTCGGCATCGGCATGTGCATCAACAACACGCGCGCGGTCATCGAGGCGCTGGTGGGCTATCAGACCGGGTTCACCCGCACGCCGAAGTACGGCGTCACGCAGGCCGGGGACGCCACCTGGAAGCAGCACACGCGTTACCACCTGAAGCGCGATTGGACGCCGCTCGTTGAGCTGGGCCTCGGCATCTACTTCACGTACGCCGTGTATGCCTCCATCGAGTACGGCGCGTGGACCGCGTTCCCGTTCATGCTCATGTTCCAGTTCGGCTTCATGTACATGTCGATGATGAGCCTCTGGCAGACCCGTCGGCGCACGGCCCAGTCGCTCTGAGTTTCGTCCGCGGCTCCAGGTCGCGGTTGCTCGGTCCCACGCCTTCCATCTAGACTCCGCCCGGCTTCACGGAGCAGCGAGGCGCCCCGCCCGCACCCGCCCCACGGGGTGATGGTGCAGGGTCTCAAGGACGACGGAGGTAGGGAATCATCATGGACATCGGCCACGCCTTGTCACACTGGCGCCTCAGCGAGATCGAGCATCGCTACGGGGAGAACGTTCACATCCTGAACGACCCGTTCTACTCCTCGCTCCTCGCGCAGCTCTGCTCCGCCGAGTGCGCGCAGCCGCGCTTCAACCAGCTGGTCCGCCGGCTGTACGAAGGGCTGAGCCGAGCGGTCATCAACAAGGAGTTCCCACGCCGGCGCAGGAGGCTGCCTACGCGGATGAGCGCCACGACCGATCGGGGCGTCATCGACAGCGACTTCATCGATCCCAACTCGGCGGTCGTCACGGTCGACCTCGCGCGAGCCGGCATCCTGCCGTCCATGACGGTCTTCGACGTCCTAAACGAGACGCTCGCCCCGGCGAATGTCCGCCAGGACCACGTCATCATGCAGCGGAAGACGGACCAGGCGGGCACGGTAACGGGAGCGGAGATGAGCGGCACCAAGGTCGGCGGCCCAGTTGATGGCCGGATCCTGCTCTTCCCCGATCCGATGGGGGCCACTGGGTCTTCGATCTGCAACGCGATCGCCTACTACAAGAGCGGCGAATACGGTCCCCCGGGTCCCATCATCACGATGCACCTCATCATCACCCCGGAGTACATCCGGCGCGTCACCCGCGACCACCCGGACGTGAAGATCTACGCCCTTCGGCTGGACCGGGGCCTGTCGGCTCCGGAGGTGCTCGGGACCATCCCGGGCTCGCGCTGGGACGAAGAGGTGGGCCTCAACGCCCATCAGTACATCGTCCCCGGCGGTGGCGGGTTCGGCGAGCTCATGAACAACGCGCTGGTGTAGGAGAGCGACGTATGCGCCTCAATATCAATGATCGGACCGTCGAGGTCCTCCTGTCGGAAGAGACGCTGCGCCAGCGTGTGGCCGAGCTGGGGGCGCAGCTCAGCGTGGACTACGCGGGCAAAGACCTCGTGATGCTCGTGGTGCTCAAGGGCTCCATGCTGTTCGCGGCGGATCTGTGCCGCCACATCACCGCGCCGCTGTCGATGGAGTTCATGGGCCTGTCGTCTTACGGCGACAGCACCGAGACCTCCGGCGAGGTCCAGGTCACGCTCGACCTCACGAAGCCCGTGAAGCACCGCGACGTGCTCATCGTGGAAGACATCGTGGATACCGGGCTCACCATGAGGTACCTGCTCAAGAACCTCGCAGCGCGCGAGCCCGCCTCGCTCAAGGTCTGCACGCTGCTCGAGAAGCCTGAGCGGAAGCGCGTTGAGGTCCCGCTCGACTACGTGGGCTTCGTCATCCCCGACCACTTCGTGATCGGATACGGCCTGGATCTGGATCAGAAGTTCCGCAACCTGCCGTTCATCGGCCGCGTCGTGTAGCGTAGCGGGGCCGTGCGGCTCCACTTCCTCGGTCACGCGTCTTTCCTGCTCACCAGCGCCTCGGGCCGCCGCGTCCTCCTCGACCCGTGCCGACCAGGGGCGCTCGGCGGGAAGATCCGCACGGCGCAGCTGGCGTCGCCGCCTGACGCGATCGCCGTCACCCACTACCACGAAGATCACGGCTGGACCGGGGCGGTCCCGGGTGCTGCGCCCGTCGTCGATGCTTCCACCACGCTCTTCGGGATCCGCTTCCGCGCCGTCACCGCGCCCCACGACGGCCAATCGGGCTCGCGGATGGGGCTCACGCGATCCTTCGTCATCACCGTGGACGGGCTCCGCGTGCTCCACGTGGGCGACCTGGGTGAGTTCGACGACGAGTGGCTGCGCGCTGTGGGCCCGGTTCACCTCGCCCTGGTCCCCGCGGGGGGCGTGTACACGCTCGCCCCAGACCGCGCCGCCGAGCTGGCGGTGCGGACTCGCGCTGACTGGGTCATCCCCATGCACTACCGCACCTCGGACGTCGACCTCCCCATCGCCGAGCGGGGGCCCTTCGTCGACGCGATGGCGCAACGCGGCGTGGCCTCGAGGCCGGCGAGCAACCCGGCCCAGCTCAGTCGCGTCGGCGCGGAGCGGCTACCCCGCGGGGTCCTTCTCATGGATGCCTTGCCCTCCGATACGAGGCTCGCGTGACGGCGGAGGACGCCGGCACGTGGCTCGACGCCGAGTGCGAGGTGCTCGCCGCGGCGGTTCGCAAAGCCACCTTTCCGCGCGCCCGGCGGGCCGCAGCGCGGCAGCTCCTCCAGTCGGCGTTCCGGCTGCGCTCGGACCCGGAGGGCACCCCCGCCTTCCAACCGGACCTCGTGGAGCTCGCCGAGCGCGTGGAGGCGCTGCTTCGCGACACGGGGGAGGCGCAGCCGCTGCGGCTCCCGCGGGTGCTCGCCGCCCCCTTCGATCCGATTCGTCTGCGGGCAGCTCAACGGACCTCGCCGTTCGCGCTCCGCGCCGACAGGTACCTGGCCGTCGGTGTTCGCTTCGACGCCCGCGTCGAGTGGATGTGGCAGCGCTGCAAGCGGTCCAGCGAGGGGCCGAGGCGTGAGAAGTCGGCGCAGGAGCGGGCCGCGAAGGAGTTCGCTGGCGAGGACCTCGAGTTCGTCTGGGGGCGGAAGCGCACCTGACGCGGGCTTCAGACGAGGGCCCACCTCGCCCGATCGCCGGGGGGCGTGCATGGAGCGTCTTACGGTATCGAGCCCGGCCCGAAGCACTTCTCCTTGCTGCAGGAGTTGTTGATCGTCGACACAGCGGAGCGCCCGCCCCAGAGGACGCCGGTGACTCCGAAGTTGTCGTGGTTCTTGTGCTGTACGGTGGTGGTGTTGGCCACCACGCGCTCGGCAGCAGCCAGGAACGCAGCCCTCTTCGTGGCGGCCTGCGTATCAGGCAGCGCCTGCTCCGCCAGCGCCTTGATCGCCTGCAAGGTAGCGATGGCGTCGTCGCACTGCCGGAGCACCTGGGCGCGGCACGCCTCCGCGCGGCCGAGCTCGTGCATGGCCCAATACACGTCGTCGCAGTACCGGAAGGTCCCGCCCGCGGCCTTCGCCGCGTTCTTCGTCCGAACCGCCATCTCGGCGAAGTTCTTCTTGATGTCGTCCACGGTCTCCGCGAGGTCGTCGACCTCTTGCGTACGGGTGGGTCCACCGAGGATGGCGGTCGCGCCATCCGACGCCGCGTTGTAGATCGCCCCCGCCCGGGCGCTGACCGAGGGAGGCAGGGCCGCCACGGCCTTCTCCTTGGCGATGCTGACGGCCGGCTCGAGGATCCCCATCACCTGCTCGACGTACCCGGCCGCGTCTTCCCCGACCGCGGCCGAGACCGGGGACGTCAGCCAGGGTGGGAGCGCCCAACTGATGCCCGCCTCGAGGCCAGCCCGGCGGTTGGCCCAGACGCTCCCGGCGATGTCGCTCCAGCTGCGCCCCGTCCAACGATTGTTGAGTGTGGTTTGGACGTCCGTGAGCATCGACGCCGCGCGCTGTCCGGCGGTGGTACTACGGCGTCGCTTGCTGTCGTTATGATCGGGCATCGAAGACTCCTTGGTACTTCGGTCGGGGTGAGCTTTGGGTCCGGACGCTCTCCGCGCCGCAAAGATCTGTCAAGGTGGCCGCCAGAGAGTTGTGCTCCCGCTCGCGGCGTTCAGGTGGGCATCGGCCCGCGCGGTCACGGTCGTTAGGCGTCAGTACGCGTCGAAGTAGACGACGCGGCGGGGTGCCGGAGTCACCGTCAGCGCCGTGGCGCCCGGCGGTGGGTCGAGGTGGTACCGCGCCCGATCGGTGAGCGCCGTGAGCGTACCGTCCGCCAGCTCGCCAGAGGGATGCCACCGAAAGGCAGCTCGCGTGGGCTGTCCGCGGAACGTCCCTTCGTCTGCCAGCTCCACCACCAGCGGGCCCTGCACGGGGAGTGTGAGACCCTGCCCCCGCTCGAGGCAGCGGTGGACGTCCGGCCCGTGACCCGGAAACCCGAGCGTCCTCAGGAGCGCAGAGCTGGCCGGGAGCCACATAAAGGGCAGGGCATTGGCGCACGGCGCCCCGGCCGCGCGAATCGCCCTTCCGTTTACCGCCTCTGGCAGAGTGTGGACCTGGATCGGGCGCCCGCCCGGGGCGAGCTGCGTCGTGGCCAGCGGAGGGCGCGGCGGTGGATCGTCGCCGAGGCGGATCACCCAGTGCACTGACTCGGTTGGCGAGGACGTCACGCGATCCCGCGCCGCGAGCGCGAGGTAACGGGGACCCGACTCGGAGCCGAGGAGCGGGCCATGGACGCGCCGCGAGAGGTCGGTCCAGCCCACGCCGCGCGACGCCAGGTGGTCCATCACCGCCTCCTGCTCCCTGGCGCTGAGGGTGTCGCGGCCGCTGGGCGCCGTTATGGCCTCGGTGGGTGGCAGCACGGCCCCGAGGACGACCAGCGCGCCCACCAGCGCTGGGCCCAGGGCATCCCCCAGCCGCTGCTGGGCCGCGCACAGCCCGCAAGCGGCGCCGGCGAACGCCGTTGGGATCAGCGCGAGGTAGTAGCGGCCCGAACTCTCGAAGCCCATCGCCGCGGCGACCAGTACGAAACCCGCGACGCAACCGAGCAGCAGCGCGGGGGCCAGGGCGTCACGGCGCACCCTCGAGACGCCGAGCGCGCAGAGCGCCAGCACCAGCGCGGCGCTGGCCGGGGAGAGCCCCCAGCGCGCCCCGAGGGACTCGTAGGTCCCGACGGCGGTGTCGAGCCAGGCGATTTCGCTGTCGGCGCTGTGGCGCGCGCCGGCGCCGGCCTCGCCCAGGGTGGGCAGCGCGTACCAAAGCAGCGGCGCCAGCGCGGCGACGAACGCGGCGAGCCCTCCGCCCACGAGCCGACGGGACAGGCTCGCGCGGGTGGTCCAGAGCAGCACCAGGGCGGTCACTCCGTGAACGGCCGCCAGCGGATGCAACTGCAGGAGCAGGGCGAGAGACACCGCCCCGCCAAAGAACCAACGCCTCGCCCGGGTGTCGACCCACCCGGCGGCGCACCCGAGGAAGGCGAGGCTTGCGCCGGGCACCGCGCCCACGTGGTACGCCACCTCCATGAGGACGGCGTGTTGCTCCGAGACGGCGTAGAGCAGCCCGATCGTGGACGCGCCCAGCACACCGCAGCGCTCCCGAAAGCCCAGGATGAAGACCACGAGCCCCGCGAAGAACCACAGCACGTTGACCGCGTGCACCCCCAGCGGTGAAGCGGTGATCCAATTGGCCGGGACCAGGGTGGCGAGGTAGAGGGGGCCGAGGTCGATCCCCAGGGGCACGTTCAGTACGCCGCGGTCCGGGGCGCGCCCTTGGTGGGCCCAGGCGTGCACCTCCATGAGGTAGGCCTCGGCGTCTGCGTTGAACCTGAGCGCGTTGGCCTCGCCAGTGGAAGCGCGAAGCGCCACGACGCCGAACACCGCGAGGACCCACAGAATCGTAGACGCGCGGCGCAGCTTCAGTGCCATGGAGGGGAGGCGGGGGACTCCGAAGCTAGGGGCCAGTGACTGGCACTTCGATCGCCTGATTCCAGGTTCCGGCCGAGACGTCGGTGAGCACCACGTCCAGCAAGATACTCCCGACGGTCCCGGCGGTGCGCGTGACCGTGGCCTGGTAGAGCAGGGCGTTCGCGGGGATCGCCTGGCTGTCGGGCAGCGCGGTCGGCCCCCCGGAGACCGGTGAGAGCGACCCGTTGGGGGTGGTGACCGAGGCGTTCACCGAGACCCCCTGGAGGTCTCCGAAGCCAACGTTGCGACCGAAGAGGCGCAGGGTGGCCGAGGTGCCCTCCGCGAGGCCAGCGAGCGGCTGCCCGGAGACGTCGGTGAGCTCGACATCGGTGACATAAGGGAGCGCCGTGGGGCCGAACGCCACCACCGAGAAGTCGGAGTTCCAGGTCTCGGTGGCGGTCCGGAAGCTGACCGTGAACTCCAACCTCGCGCCCACCGTGAGCTCCGGCGCCAGCCGGAACGTGGGCGTCAACGCTCCTTCGAGCCGCCCATACCCCGGGAGCACCAGGTTCTGAACGGAGCCGTTGGCGAAGGACTGGATCTCGGACGCCGAGCCCAGCGGTGTCAACGTGGCGCTCATGCCCGAGAGGTCGCCGAGGCCGCGGTTCTTGAGGTCGATCTTCAGCTGCACGTCGGCTCCTGGCACAGGCAGCCCGGGCTCGTAGGAGAACGGGCCCTTTCTCAAGAGCTGGATACGCTCGATGGTGGGCTCTGCTTCAGAGCGGACCTCGCCGGAGGTAGCGTCGGTGGTCCAGCAGACGCTGTCGGTGACGTTCACCGGGACGCACACGTACGCACCGAAGCGGTTCGTGCAATCGATGTTGCTGGTGCAGGTGGGGACGCAGATCCGGCCCGCAGGGGTCTCAGTGCACCGAGCGCCGCCCGGGCAGGCGGCGTCGGTCTCGCAGGTGTGGGTGCACATGGTGGCGCCCTTGTCCCTGCTGACGAGGTGGCACGTCTCTGGCGCGGCGCAGTTGTCAGCCACTCCCTCGGCGGGCAGCAGACACAGGGTGCCGAACTGGGCCTTCGTAGCGACGACCGGCGGGGGCTCCGTGCCGTTGCTGGTGCCGGTGGCCGTCTTCTGACCGTCGCGGTCGGGGAAGATGGTGGTGCAGCCAGGGGCGACCAGGACGGAGACGGCCACGGTCGTGAGCAACAGCGCCGCGAGGCGCGTGGACGGGGCGAGGTTAGTCAAGGGACACCTCCACGACCTTCGGCGGATTCACGTTCTTCCCGGCGACGACGGCGTTACCCGCGCCTGCCCCGGCCAGCCAGAGGGTGTTGCCCGAAGCCTCGATCCCCGTGATGTGCGAGGCACCAACGTACAGGCTGAGGCGCCCGATCTCCGTGGCCTGGACTTGATTGACGGCGTTCAGGATCGTGAGGTCGGTCCGCAGGCCCTGTCCGTCGAAGTCCGTGCCGACCCAGGAGAAGTA
Organism: Pseudomonadota bacterium; assembly: GCA_005776725.1. Taxonomy (GTDB): domain Bacteria; phylum Myxococcota_A; class UBA9042; genus SXOO01. Next base: position 26,797 of record SXOO01000263.1, read on the forward strand.
CTGTCCGTTCGTGTAGGCGAGGTAGCGCAGCGTGGTCTGCGGCCGAATAGCGTACTGCGCGCTTACGTATTCAGGCGCCAAGAGCACCGCGGTGGGGGCTGTGACGAAGAGGTTGTCGGGGCGGCGCCGGTTGACGCTGAGGCCGTCCAACGACAGCACCTCGAAGCCGTTGAACGACACACCCACGGTCTGGTTCACGTCGCCGGGCGTGACGTCCTCGAACGCCGAGGTGGTGGGGTCGAAGCGCTCGATCACGGTGCCGGCCGGGGACGACGGCGAGCCCGAGTAGACGATGAGGAGCTGGTCACCCAGAGAGGCCAGGTCCACCACGAATGCGCCGCGGTCGGCCAGGTCCACGGCGGCGACGACCGCCCCATCCGACAGGCCGCAGCGGTAGAGGTGGCGTGTGGCGATGTCGCCGACCCACAGGCTAGACCCGTGAAGCGCGAGGCCCCTCGGGGCCGGCCCGGGCGTGGCCCACTCGCGGACTACGCTCCCCCCGTTCGCTGCGGTGACGGTCAACGCCTGGTCTGGGGAGAGGCACTTGTCGCCCGTGGCGTTCGGGATCTTGCCGGCCTCGCACTCACAGACGCCGCCCTCGTTACGGACCGCGCCTTCCGGGCAGGTCTGCAGCTCGCTCGGCAGAGAGCAGGTCTCGCCGTCGCCCGATGGGACGAACCCTGTGTCGCACTGACAGAGCCCCCCGACGGCCAGGCTGTTGAGCCCACAGGTCCCGCTGGGCGGCGCGTCCGGGTCGGTCACGCACGCGGCCTCGGCGGTGCAGTACTCCGTGCACTTACACTGTGGATTGCAGGCCGAGATACAGGCCCCTGAGAGGCATACGGTCCCGGCGGCGCAGGCAGGGAAACACTCGGCCTGATCGGTCACAGGCACCTTTCGAGCCATAGTGACGTCGGCGAGGTTGTTGACGCCAGACTTCAGGTAGAGGCAAGTCGGGAACGCCTGAATGTAGTCGCCCGACTGGGCGATCACGGTGACCGCTCCGAAGGCCTTGCCCACATTGATGACGAACTGGCCCGTGCTGGCTGTGGTGGTGCTCTCGGTGGGGGGCTCGGTGGTGATGCTGATGTTGAAGAGCGGCTTGCCCGTGGTCGCGTCCTTCACGAGCCCGGAGACCGTGGTGTTCGTGACCTTGAGCTGCGACACGGTGCCGCCGGCGCCGTCCGTGCCATCAGCGCCCTCCGAACCGCCGGTCTCGGTGACGTCGCCGCCGGTCTCAGAGGAGCCGGATTCGCAGGCGAACGCCAACGAGACCACGACGCCCACCCATGGTCTTACGAGCTGACCGATGCGTGTTCCCACGATGACGCCTCCCACTCGAGTCGGGCGCGGCCCCGAGGGCCGCAGAAACGACGAGAGCCGGTCGGCGGGTTGCCCCTGCCCGCCGGCTCTCGCTTTTACAACACGTCGCGTTCGCGCGCTCCCTCCGGCTTAGGCCGGGGGGGTGCCGTCGGTTGCGTCGGTTGCGTCGGTTGCGTCGGTGGCATCGGCCGCGCCGTCGGTTGCGTCGGTGGCGTCGGCCGCGCCGTCGGTGGCGTCGGTGGCGTCGGCAGCGCCGTCGGTGGCGTCCGCGCCGTCCGCGCCGTCACCGCCATCGGTGCCACCACCCGTGTAGGTGTAGAGCACCTGGATGGTCTTGAGCTCGGTCGCACCGGTAACGGTGAGGACGATCTCGGCGTTGTACGAGCCGGCCGGCAGCTTCGAGCGGTCGATGGTGAAGTTCACGAACTGCGGGGTGGCAGTGATCGTGCCCGTGGTGGGGCTGGCGCTGAGCCACCCGGCGTTCTGCGGCGGGATCACGAGGCTCCAGTTGGCCGACTGCGCCGCGGGGCTGTTCACGAGCTTGATGGTGACGTTCTTCGTGCCGGTTGCGCCGCCACCGAAGAAGTCCTGCTCGTTGAACTGAAGCACCGCCGGCTGCACGTCCACGTTGAACTCGCCCGCCGAAGGCGTGAGGAGCATCTGCGCGGTGGTGAGCTTGTTCTCCGTGACGGTGAGGTTGGCCTGGTTCGGCAGGTAGCCGTTGGCTGTGGCCGAGACCCGCATGGACACGCCGATGAACTGGGTGAGGCCCGGGAAGTTCGTGACGTCCAGGAGGAACTCACCGAGCGAGTTCGTGAGCAGCTGGCTCGTGGGCGGGTCGGTGGTGATCACCGCGCCGTTGATGGGCTGCTGCGTGATCTGGTCCCGGACCACGCCGCCGATCGAGGTGATGTTCTGCTTCTCGGGCCCGAGGATCGTGCCCTCTCCCGAGGTGTCGCCGCCAGAGGTGTCACTTGCCGTGCCCTCTGTGTTCTTGGAGTTGACGTTGGCCTCGCAGCCAAGCACGGCGCCCGCCAAGAACGCCACCGCAAACATGCTGATCATCCGCTTCATTATAGTTCTCCTTGCTGCCAACCGAGTGTGCGTGGGGGAGCGGCATCCTGTCGACTCGCCGGTCCCACGTCAAGAAGCCAGTGTCCACGGGCTGATCGGCGTCACCCGCCGATCCCTCCCGCCGGCGCGCTCGGCCGGTGACTGCATGAGAGACGGGAAGCTCGGGCTTCCTTCAAAAAAAAGATCGCGGTCGCGACAGGAGCTCCTCGCTCTGCGCAGGAGCGCGGCACCCGGTCCGCCCGGCGTAGCCGAAACGGCTGATCGGTGGTACCTCCGCCGGCCCATGAACGACGCGCACCTCGTGATCGATCTTGGCTTCGGCGACGCCGGTAAAGGCGCAACGGTGGACGCGTTGGTCGAGTGGACCGGCGCCGGCACCGTGGTGCGCTTCAACGGCGGCGCCCAAGCAGGCCACAACGTGGTGCTGGCGGACGGCCGTCACCACACCTTCGCGCAGCTAGGCGCGGCCACCTTCGTCCCGGGCGTGAGGACGTTGCTCTCCCGTGACGTCGTCGTGCACCCCACTGGCCTCATCGCCGAGCTGGAGCACCTCGCGATGAAGGGCGTCCGCGACGCCATCGAGCGGCTCGACGTAGATGTCGACGCGGTGGTCTCCACCCCCTATCACCAAGTCGCTGGGCGAATCCGCGAGCTCGCGCGCGGCGCAGGACGTCACGGCTCGTGCGGCGTTGGGCACGGGGAGGCTGTGGCCTGGTCCTTGTCGAGGCCCGAGACAACGCTCCGTGTCGCGGACCTCCACGATGCCCGCGTAGTCCGCCGCTGCCTCGAGGCCCATCGGGAAGGCGCGCTCGCGCTTCCCGAGGTGGACGCGCCGGCCTTGGAGGAGCTTCTCCGGGATGACGCCTCGCTAGAGAACGCCGTGACGCTCTTCACGCATCTTGGGCGTCGTCTCAGCCGCGTCGACGGGACAGAGGCCCTCCGCCGCGCGCTCCGACGGAGCTCCGTGGTGTTCGAGGGCGCGCAGGGGGTGCTGCTGGACGAGCGGCACGGCTTCCACCCGCACACCACGTGGTCGACCACCACGGCCAAGAACGCCCACGCGCTGCTCGACTCGGCGGGCTTCTCCGGTCGGCGCGTGGTCCTCGGTGTCACCCGGACCTACGGGGTCCGTCACGGCGCCGGTCCCTTCCCGACCGAGGACCCGGCGTTCGGTGGGACCGAGCCTCACAACGCCAGCGATCACCCGTGGCAAGGGGCCTTCCGTCGCGGCCTGCTGGATGCCGTGTTGCTGCGATACGCCGTGGCGGCCGCCGGTCCTGTGGACTCGCTGGTCGTAACCCACTGCGACAACGCCCCTGCGGACTGGGCGGGCGCCTGGGAGCTGGGGCCAGAGTGGTCGGAGCGGGGCGGCCACCGGCTCGACGCGCGCCTGGTGCTGGAGGGGGACCGCGTGAAGGCCCTCCTGCCTCTCGAGGTCCCGGACCTTGTGGCCCAGGCACACCTCGGCGCGGCGCTCTCGGCTGTGAAGCCGGTGAAGCAGCCGATTCCCTCGCCCGAGGCGCTGGCCGAACAGCTGGGGCTTACTCTCGCTTGTGTCTCGGACGGGCCGCGTCGAACCGACAGGCGCTGGACGGGCGTGGGGCTCTGAACGCTACGGGTTCCCCGCAGGTTCGTAGCGGAGTCCTCGCGCGCCTAGGAGCTCAGATGACGCCGGAGCCTTGCACTTCGTGGTTCTCGGACATCGAGACGCCCCGGTGGGCTCGGTAGTACCGGGTGGCCCACGCGACCCCCGGGTGTTCACCCCACTCCGCTTGTAGGGCCTGCACTGCCGGCGGCGCCATGAGCTGGATCCGGTGGGGTCCCAACGGCGCGGGGATCAGCCAGCTGACACACGAAGCCGCGTAGATCGACGCGAAGTCCAACCTGTCGGTGGACCGGGACGCGAGGCGCTCTAGCCCAGCGTCGATGGTGAGGCGGCAGCTGGCCACGTGCGGCTCGTCGAGTCGCACGAGGCGCTGGAGCGCTGCCCTCACGGCAGGAAACGCCTGCTTGTACAGGAACCGACGCGTCGGGCCGCGGCCCAACGACAGCCACGTAGCGGCGTACTCGGGGTCGCTGAGCGCAGCTGCCAGCCAAACCGTCTCGAGGGGGCTCCCCAGCGCCGCGTCGAGGGCCTCGACTTCGGCGAGCGCGTCGGCCACCCCGAGGCGTCCCTCGGTGTCGGCCCCCAGCGCCACCTCGCGGAGGCCTGCGCGGACCGAGCCCGGTGCGACCAGCGCCGGGACCTGCGTCTGGCGTGTGAGCGCGAGCAGCTGGGCGACGTGGGGGCCGGGGAGAAGGCTCTTCACGTGGTACGGGCGCGCCTGCGCGTCCAGGATCCAGCGGGCTGCCTCACACCGGTGAGACGCTTGAAGCTGATACAGCGTCGGGAGGGCGCCCACTAGCGGTCAGTTCGAGTTGAACCCGGGCACGAAGGCGGGGTTCAGGTAGCCGGGCGTAATACGCTTGGCGCCGGCGTCTTCGTACAGCTGGGTCTTACCGGTGCCGGCGACCCACGGGATCACGCCCACGTACCACATGTCGCGCTCGTTCAGCGCCACGTCCTTCACCTCGACGTCGAGCGTGCCGTAGATGTAGACCCGCACCGTCGCGATGGAGACGCCGAAGCCGTAGTCGTTCCAGTAGTGGACGCCGATGTGATAGGTCGAGGCCTCCTCCGGCACGTTGAGGTTGAGGTTCTCTGGGCCCCAGCCGTCGATGTCGTCCCGGTCGAGGCTGGGATCGTCGTCAGCCTCAGGGGAGAAGGCGCCCCAGTTCGGGTTGCCGTTGTACCAGAACGTGTCGAAGTCGGTGTCGAACCAGGGATCACCCACGGTGTCGCCGTCGATGTCCGGGTTCGGCGACAGCGGGCCCGTAGCGAACGGGTGCGCGAAGTGCAGGTCGAGGTCTGCGCCAGCGCCTTCGCCCTCGTCGTCCGTGAGCGGGTCTCCCGGTGTGGTCCACACGAGCTCCACGTGGATCGCCTCATCCGGGATCACGAGCACGTCGTAGGTGGCGAAGTCGCAGCCGTCCTCGCCGCTGCGCTTGTTGGCCTCGTCGCGGACCCCGAGCTGGAAGCGATAGAGCCCGGCGAGGTTGGCTGTGAAGATAGGCTTGTCGAACGTCTGATCCGGGATGAAGCCCTGGACGTTGCCCTCTGGAGCGAGGATCACGTCCCACTCCTGTTTCGTAACGGAGCCGTTCGGCGAGTAGCTCTGGGTGGAGTCGAGGTGCAGCGTAGTCTGAGGGACCACCTGCTCGCCCTCCTGGATGGTAATCACCGGCACGGGGCAGGTGCCCTCGAGCCCGATCCCCGTGATCTGGATCTCGACCGTGGAGTCGAAGCTGTCGTTGTCGACGAGCAGCGTACCCACGTCCGGGATCGGCTTGTTATCCGCGTCGAGCGGGTTCACCACATCGGGCACGTACTCGACGTCTACCGTGATGCACTCGTTGATCTCGAGCGCGATGGGGGCGTCCGGTTCGAAGCCCGTGGGGCCGAGGCCCGCCGGCGCGTAGCCCACGCTGTAGTCTGGGGCCGACGTGAGCGCGAGAGAGACGTTCTTGATCCTCAGCGTGGCCCCGCCGCAGCTGCACATCTTCACGGGGTAGGTGGCCTTCTGGCCGATGATCTTGCCGCCGAACTCGACGCGCCCAGGCGTGACCTCGATACAGGGGACGTTCTGGTTCGCCAGCAACACGGCGACGTGCCCGTCGAGCCCGGCGAGGTCGTTGCAGTAGATCGTGAGCTCGCCTTCGGCGGGCGACTCAGTGGTGGGCGCGAAGGTGACCTTGAGCTCCTTGGTCTGGCTGGCGCCGACGCTGAAGGGCTCGGAGAGCGCGGTCTTCTCGAGCGAGACCTCGCTGACGGGGTAGGTGTCGTCGTCCACATGGAGCGTCAGGTCCGGATGGCCGCGGAACTTGAAGGCGTCGCACACGAGCACGTCCGTGCCCGTATTCTGGACCTTCACGATTCGCGTGGCGACGGTGCCTTTCTCTACGGTGCCGAAGTCGACCACCTCGGGGGTGAGCGAGCCCACCGCCGCGGGCGACTCCTCCTGAATGAGCACGGACGCGACCGGTGTGCGCTTGCTCCCGGTGGACACCGAGAGGATCGCGACCCGTGGGCTGAACGCCGTGTTGCGCAGGTACCGGACGGTGAGCTCCACCCGGGTGGTGCCCTCGACGGAGTCGATCGGCAACACCTCGAATGGCGTGCTGGGCGGCTCGACCAGCGAGAAGGCCGGGCCCTTGTCGTCCACAGCGCCTTCGGCGGCGTAGTCCAGCTGGATGGCGGTGATCTGCAGGGGGCCCTGGCCCACGTTCGTGATGGCGATCGTGACGTCGGCGGTGCTGCCCACCGCGACCTGTCCGGCAGACACAGGGACGGTGGCGGCGGGATCGAGGCGGAGCTCGCCTTCCCGCGACAGGTCCACGCCGCCGCCTTCGCCGTCTCCACAGCCCGGCAGGGCCGGGAGGGCGACGAGGGCGAGCAAGACGGACGCCCGCGTGGCGAGCAGCAGCGCGTGTTTGAACCGGTTCACATCGATGCCCATCTCGAGCGTCCTCCTGGCACCCGCGCTCGCCTGCGAAGTGCTCGTTCCCGGCCGCTGGGGCGCGAAACCGGAGGGCGAATGGTAGCAACCGGGGATCTGGAAGTCACGTACGGCACAGGCGTGGCGCGCACCGGGCCGGGTCAGCGCTCCCACTCGGGGCGCAGAGGCCGCCCCTCGAGCATCGCCGCGAGGCGGCCTCGCAGCTTGGGCACTCCGTCGCCTTCGTTGGCCGACAGGACGATGGCGTCGGTGACGCCCTCCTCCAGGAGGTCCGTGAGCGTGAGGTCGACCCACTCGGTGTCTACCAGGTCCGCCTTGTTGAGGCACACCACGGACGGCCGCTGCAGGAGCTCGGGCTCGTAGGCGCCGAGCTCGCCTCGCAGAATGATCAGCGCCTCTCGGGGGGACATCTCGCCGGCGAGATCGAGCAGGTACACGAGCACCCGGCATCGCTCGATGTGCCGAAGGAACTGGTGACCGAGGCCCGCCCCCTCGCTGGCGCCGCGGATGAGGCCAGGGACGTCCGCGAGCACGAAGCTGCGGTCGTCGTCGTAGCTCACGACGCCGAGGTTGGGCACCAGGGTGGTGAAGGGGTAGTCCGCCACCTTCGCGCGCGAGCGCGACATCTTCCGGATGAGCGTGGACTTCCCGGCGTTGGGGAAGCCGACGAGGCCCACGTCGGCGAGGAGCTTCAGCTCGAGCCGGATACGCCGCGAGTCGCCCTCTTCTCCCGGCTGCGCGAAGTCGGGTGCCTGCCGAGTGGACGTGGTGAAGAAGCTGTTGCCCTTCCCGCCTCGCCCACCCTTGGCCACGACCAGCGTCTGCCCGTCTGCGACCATGTCGCCGAGCACCTCGTCGGTCTCGTCGTCATAGATGACCGTCCCGACGGGGACCTGCAGCTCGATGGTCTTGCCCCGGCGGCCCTGGCAGTCCGAGCCCATGCCGTGTTCGCCGTCTTCGGCGTCGTAGTTTCGGATGAAGTGGAGGTCGAGGAGCGTGGCGGCGCGCGTGGTCGCGAGAAGGACGACGCTGCCGCCGTCTCCGCCATCACCGCCGTTGGGTCCCCCGAGGGGGACATAGCTCTCACGGCGGAACGAGATACACCCGCGCCCGCCGTGGCCACCCTTTACGGTGATCACGGTCTCGTCGATGAAGCGCATGGTGGGGCTCTCGGTAGGCGCCGGAGGGCGCCAGGGACATCAACCCGCGGCGGGGATGACGTCGACCTGCTTGCGGTCGTTCTTGATCGTGCGGAACGACACGGTGCCATCAACCAGCGCGAACAGCGTGTGATCTCGGCCGAGACCCACGTTGAGGCCCGGCTTGGTCGCCGTGCCGCGCTGGCGGATGATGATGGTCCCGGCGACGACAGCCTGCCCGCCGAACTTCTTCACGCCGAGGCGCTGGGCGTTCGAATCGCGTCCGTTGCGCGAGGAGCCTTGTCCCTTCTTGTGTGCCATGGCGCTTCCCCTTAGCCCGCGATCGCCGTGATCTCGACGGCGGTGAAGTATTGACGGTGGCCGACCTTGCGGGCGTGGTTCTTGCGGCGCTTGTACGTGAACGCCACGACCTTCTTCGCCCGGCCGTGCTCGACGACCTTCGCGGTGACCGCCGCTCCCGCGACGATCGGCGCGCCGACCTTGAGGCCTGCATCGCTGCTGACCATGAGGACGTCGCTGAAGGTGATCACGGAGCCGACGTCGGCTTCGAGCTTCTCGAGCCGGACGGTCTCGCCCGGGGTGACGCGGTGCTGCTTGCCGCCGCTCCTGATGACTGCGTACATGCCGAGATCCTCATCTCGAGGCGCGTGCTGCCGGCCTCGCTCGGGTGTGGGGGGGGCCCCCACGGGGTCGTCCCCGCGCAACGGCAGCTAAGGCGCACGCGCTGCGGGGACGCCGTTTTTACCGGGCGCCCCCTCGAAGTCAAGGCCATTCTGTTCTGCCGGCTGCGCCACCCGGGCTTCAGCTCAGAGGGAGTCGAGCACCCCGAGGATGTCCCGGATGGCTGGGCGGTCGGTCACGCGCTCTCCGACCTTGGACCAGACGATCCGGCCTTTCGCGTCGAGGATGAACGTGGAGGGGATGGCGATCTCGCTGCCGTCCATCTGAACGCCCCACGCGGCAGCCGTTCGCGCCTCCGGGTCCTGCAGGAGCGGGAACCACAGGGGCGACACCCCGGCCTCACGCTCGAGCCCCGCCGCAAGGGTGATGGAGTCCTCGGCCTTATCCGACGAGATGGCCACGACGCGGGTCTTGCGTCGCTCGAAGGCGTCATGTTGGTGGGCCAGCTCGCCGAGCTGGAGGCGACAGAACAGTCACCAATGGCCCCGGTAGAAGACGACGACCATTGGCCCGTCGAGCCGGGAGCTGTCGACCGCGACGGGCCGTCCGCACGAGTCGTTGAGCGTGAACGCTGGGGCCTGACCGGCAGGGACCACAGCCCCCTCGACGCGCGGCACGCAGCCTCCGAAGACGCAAAGGCACATGGCGAGCAGGAGCTGCGAGGCGGGGTGCATGCCGGCACAGCGTAACACTGGTGGACTTCGCAGGGAGCTTGAATCGGGGGAGGGCAGCGAGGAGCGGGGCGGCAGATGGGGGGCGCTCTCCGTCCCCTCGCTGTGTGGAGTTTCTCTACAGGCTGTGAGTCGCCGTGAGGTGTTTTTACCTGAAACAGACGCGAGCACGTCAATCGGCAGAGTAATCAATGGTGAATAGTGTCTTCGTTTCCAGAGACAGCACCGTGTGGCGGCCGGCCTGCCGATCGGTCACCACGACCCGCTCCCCGCCCCCAGAGATCGCGTCGCCCGAGGCCCCCTCGACGCGGGTGATCCCTGCGGCCGTCATGCGGTGTAGTTGGCCTTCTGAGGCCACGTAGAGGGCGCCGTCGTTGCCGGGAGCGCGCCGCGTGAGCGAGATCGCCGCGCCGTTCACAGGCGCCAGCGTCCCCAACGCGTCGTCGCGGACGGCCACGAAGGGCACGCCGCCGCGCTGCCCCTGCACGTAGAAGCTGCCGTCGGGCCCGAAGGCGAAGGCCGGGCGGACGTCGCCAGCGTCGAACAGGTCGAAGGTGTAGTCGTCTGCTCGCGCCACCACCACGCCGAAGGGCTCCGTGGCGAAGAGGTTCCACTCGACCATCAGCGTCTCCGCCACCGTGAAGCCCGCGGCCTCGAGGCCGTCCGGGGAGAACACCGCTGGCCCGAAGCCCGGGACGTTCGCGAGGTGGGTAACTGTCTCGAGGTCCACGAACGAGATGGGGTCGCCCTGGGGCGGGACGTCGTCCCACGTGTCCCAGGTCTCGACCACCTCGGGCTCAGCGATCACCACCTCGTGCAGCGCGCAGGTCCGCGGCGCCAGCACCGCGAGCCGTCCGTCCGGGTGGATCTGGAGGTCGTCCGCGCAGTTCGGGAAGGTGACGTCGCCCAGGTACTGAAGACCCGCGCGGTCGAAGACCTGGAGCACCGCCTCGGGGAAGCCGAACGCGTCGTGATGACCCATCGTGACCACCACGCGTGTCTGCGTGATGTCCACGTCTCGAACCGCGTACGCGGTGAGATAGGTCTCGACGGCCGCGCTCACGAGGTCGACGATCGCCAGACGGCGCAGCGGCAGCGCCGTGGGATCGAGATCGGCAGCCACGAGCTCCGCGGGGGTGGTGGGCACCACCGCGAGCGCCGCGGTCTTGCCGTCCGCCGCGGCCACACTCCCCGTGTACACAGCCGGGGTCTCGGCGACGAGGGTGTGCCCCTCCTCGGTGACTCGGAAGAGGCGCTGACCGGACGCGTCCAGAACGAGCACTGCGCCGGGTTCGCCAGCTGCCACTCCCCGGGGGGCGCAGAGCGCCTCGAAGGCGTGGACCTCCGCGGTCGCCGCATTGGCGAGCGTGAGGCAGCCGTCCTGCGGCCGTAGCGCGGCGATGACGTCGCCGCTGGTGATCACGACGTCGATCGCGGGCGCCACCGGCAAGACGGGATCCGAAGGCTGCTCCGGATCCGTAGGCGCCCAGCCGGGCGGGCCCCCAGGCGCTTCGGGCTCTACAGGCTCTCCCGTCACGGGATCCGTGGGCGAACCGGGCTGGCCCGGCGCGTCCGGATCACGCGGCGCACCCGGCTCCGAGCGCTGGCCGGGCTCCTGTGGGGCCGGGTTCGTCGGGGTCCCGTTCGACAGGCCGGGGGTCGACCGCGGGAGCTCGAGGGTGCAGGCCAGGGAGAGGGAGAGGGGCAGCAGCAGTCGTCGCATGGTCGTGAGCCTCCGGGTTGATGAGGCGCACCCATGCAATGGGCGTGCCGTGGTGTTTGGCACGACGGGTGCATGTGAGTTCAGCCGCGACCGTTCAGGCGGTCGCTCCCCAGCGATCATTGCGGTCGGGCGTCGAGCCCGGGCATGCGGATGGCGGGGCGCTTCGGGGGCATCGACCGCGGACGGCTTCAGCCGGCCGGGTGCCTGGCGGGGCTCACAGCACGGAACGTGACCGGTAAACGCGCAGCTCCGAGAGCGCGGCGCCGGCGGGAGGAAGACACATGAGGCGACTTGGCTGGATACTGGTTGCTGCGGCTGCCCTGGGCTGCGAGTCCGCGCGAAGCGGTAAGGGGCACGAAGGAGGTGTCGCCGTATCCACGGACGGCGCCTCGGACGGCACGGATGTGTCGGGTGACTGGTCGAGCAGGGCGGACGTGTCCAGCGGCTGGTGGGGCGGCGGCGGGGCCGACGCCACCGACGCCACCGACGCCACCGACGCCACCGACAGCGCCGACGGGCTCGACGGGTGGTCCGACGGCGCGGACGGCACGGATGGCTCGGGCGGCGACTCCAGCGACGGCTCCTGGGACGGCTGGGATGGCACCGACGCCGTCGACGCCGCCGACGCCACCGACGCCGCCGACGCCAACAACGGCGTGGATGCAACCGATGGCGGCGCCACCAACCCCGGCACCGGTCCCGCTCCGGGCAACGGCGCCTGTGTGCCCGCGTGTAACGGGAAGCAGTGTGGCCCCGACGGGTGCGGCAGCTCCTGCGGCTGGTGCTCGGGGCAGGACTCCTGCATCGGCGGCCTCTGCAACGTGGTCCCGGGCTGCTCCCCGGCGTGCGCCGGCAAGATGGTGGGGGTGGAGGACGGGTGCGGCGGCGTCTGCTCGGGCTCGGGGCTCGGTATCGGGCTCGTCCCCGGCGGCGCCCAAGACGCGGCGTACTTCCGCAGCCTGGTGTTTGCCGGCGGCGTACCGGCGCCAGACCTGCTGCCCATGGAGGGCTGGCTCACGGAGCACGGCACCCCCCTCCCGCAGCCCAAAGACGACCGCCTCGTCACGCTGCACGGCTTCGCGGGGCTCTTCTACGACCCGGCCGAGGGGGCGCCGACCGTGGCGCTCCAGCTCGGAATGAACTCCGCGCTGCCCCCAGAGGCGGTAGAGGCCGGGAAGTTCAACCTGTGCGTCGTGGTGGACCGCTCCGGCTCGATGTCCGAGGAGAACAAGATCGGCTTCCTGCGGCAGGGCCTCCTGGCGATGCTCGACGTGCTCGACGAGGACGACATCTTGAGCATCGTGACCTACTCGAGCACGGCCGAGCTGCTCCTGCCGCCCGAGAGCGTCTCGAACAAGGCCAAAATCAAGCAGTTGATCGAGGGGATCATGCCGGGGGGCCAGACCAACATCAACGCGGGGCTCACGTTGGGCTTCGAGCAAGTCGCGAAGAACGCCATCGACAAGTCCCGCACGCCGCGCGTGATCATGCTTAGCGATGGCCTCGTGAACCAGGGGGTCACGGCGCTGGGTGAGATCGCGGCGAACGCGAAGGCCTACAACGACGTCGGGATCGGCCTCACCACTATCGGCCTGGGCACCAACCTCAACTTCGACCTCATGCACACCTTGGCCACCCAGGGGAACGGCAACTTCTACTTCGTCGACTCGGGCGAGAAGCTGCTCCAGGTCTTCCAGGAGGAGATCAAGTACTGGCTGACGCCGGTGGCCGAGAACCTCAAGGTCTGGTTCACCCTGCCGGCCGGGCTCTCGGTGGAAGACATCTACGGCTTCGACTACTCCACCGCGCCGGACGGCACCGTCCAGCTGCTGGGGCCGTCGCCCATCGAGACGATCGGCCCCAACGGCCCCATCGGACCGGACAACGGCGGCGGAGAGACCCCGGACGTGGCGATCTCGACCTTGTTCGCCTCGAAGAAGGCCGGCCTCCTCATGGTCAAGGTGTCGAGCCCGGATCCCGTGGCGCTGAAGGCGTTCGAGAATACTGCGCTCACGAACATCTACTACAGCTACGACCTGGTCGACGCGGGCAAGACCGAGGCGTTCGACGCGCCGATCGCGATCGGCTCCATGGAGTACAAGAGCGACTCGGGCTTCGAGTACTTCTCCGGGGTCACGATGCAACGGAACTTCTGCATCCTGCGCGCCGGGCTCGCGATGCAGGAGGCCGCGCGCCTCTTCATCCAGGATGGGCTCGCGGGCATTGACCCCGCGGTGAAGACCCTGGGCTTCGCGCGCACGTTTTGCACTGGCATCAACGTGCAGCTCAAGGACACGCGCATCGCCGAGGACGTGGCGCTCATGAACCAGCTGCAGCTCAACATCTGCGGAGACGACTGCGTCGACCCCGACGGCCTCTGAGGCCCGTCAGCCGGCGAGACCGCTATTACGGAGCATGAGCCACGCGAGCAGCGTGGGCGCCGCGAACAGGAGCCCGTCGACCCGATCGAGCAGGCCGCCGTGACCCGGAAGCAGTGAGCCCGAGTCCTTGACCCCGGCGGCGCGCTTGAACATGGACTCCACGAGGTCGCCCACCTGCTCCACCACGCCGCAGGCGAAGCCCAGGAGCACAGTCTCCACGGGCGTGAACGGCAGCTTCCCCAGCCAGACGATGAGCGCGAAACCGAGCACGCTGGCTGCGGCGCCGCCGAAGGAGCCCTCCCACGTCTTCTTCGGCGAGATCTTCTCGTACAGCTTGCGCTTGCCGAGGAACTTGCCCGCGAAGAACGCTCCGGAGTCCCCCGCGAAGACCGAGCCGAACAGCGCCAGCATGATGAGCGTGCCGCTCGGGAGGGCCGCAATCAGGGCGAGCGCCACCAGCGGGATGGCGAGGTAGTAGAAGCCCATGGTGAGGTAGGCGGCCCGCGGGGCCAGAACGTTGACCTCATCGGAGCCGAACAGCGCCACGGAAAGCAGGATCGGCGCCGCCACCACCATGAGCGGCAGGACGGCCAAAGGAGCCCACCACGCCAAGGCGACCGCTGCCGACAAGAGGCCCGTGGCGAACCAGCGCTCTCGGGTGCGGTCTGGGCCGAGCACCATTCGAAAGAGCTCGTCGCCGACGAGGACGGCCGCCCCCTGTATCAACGCGTACGTTGCTACAGGGGGCCCGAAAGTGAGGAGGAGGATGGCCGCGGCGGCCATGATGAGCCCGGTAATTATGCGTGTCGCCACCGAGGCAGCGTCGCCACAATCTCGATGGCGTCAAGTAAGGTCGGCGGTCGTGTCGGGCCCGGGTCGCCGGCGAGGCCTTCGCTGGCTGCTGTGGCGGCGGGTGGAAGCGCCTCGCTGGAGGCGTCCGTTGCTACGCCACCAGCCCAAAGCGGCGGTGTCGCCGCGCATAGACCAGGGCGGCTTCGGTGAGCTCGGCCTTGCCGAAGTCCGGCCAGAGCGTGTCAGTGAAGTAGAACTCGGCGTAGGCGCTCTGCCACAAGAGGAAGTTCGACAGCCGCTGCTCC
>SXOO01000030.1 GCA_005776725.1 Pseudomonadota bacterium
GGCCGGGGGTGCCTCCGCGGCGGCCGGCGCGGCAGCGGGGGCGGCTGCCGCCGGTGCGGCCGCAGCGGGGTCAGCGGGTGCGGGAGCCGCGGTCGGGTTGGGCGCGGTGACAGCCGGAGCGGGTGCAGCCGCGGGCGTGTCTTTCTTACAGCTCGCGGCGCTCAACGTGAGGAGCGCCACGAGGGCGAGCTGGGGGCGAGCGGAAGTGAACGAGAACAGGGCTTTCATTGGGTCTCCTCGGTGCGGCCTTCTCGGCGCGGGCGCCACCACGGCGGACCCAGGCAGATAGGATGGCTTCGGGCGGCGCCCGTGAGCGTGGCGGTGTACCACGCAGCGTCGCTCCCCCAAAAGAAGCGCACGGATGGTAAGGTCGGTCGGCCAGGAGGTGGCGCGACATGACGGACTCCAAAGCGGCCGAGGAGGCTCGGCGCCGAGCGCACGAGCTCTACGAGGGGAAGGTCACGCCGCATCGCAGCTGTGGCGTCGCGATCGCCGAGACGTTCGGCCGCCCGCACGGCGCCTACCAGTCGCTGCGGCGTGGCGGCATCACCGGTTGCGGCGAGTGCGGCGCGCTCGTGGCGGGGCGCCTCGTGCTCGGCGAGCTGCTGGGCGATCCCAGCCCCACGGGGCCGGTCACGGCGCCGCTCCGCGCGGCCATGGCCGCCTACGAGCCCGCCATACGGTCGCGCTTCGTCACCCGCGCCGGACACTCCGCGATCATCTGCGACGCGCTGACCCAGAGCTTTCCGGCGTTTCAGTCGCCCGAGCGCGTCGCCTTCTGCACCGGCCTCGCGGCCGACGTGGCCGAGAACGTCGCGCTCGCCCTCGAGGCTCATGGGGTCGAGGTGCCTGTAATCACTAGGGATGAGGAGCCAGCGTGACGAACGCCCTCTCGAAGGAGACCTCGCGTCGGCGCTCCCGCGGCCAGGTCGCAGACAGCGCAGATGTGGCCATCGTAGGCGCCGGCCTCGGAGGCCTGGTCGCCGCCGTGCTCCTGGCCCGCGCCGGCCTGCGCGTGCAGGTCTTCGACAGCCACTACGTGGCCGGGGGGTGCGCCACCCAGTTCTCGCGCACCGGTCCCGACGGTCAGGGAGGCACGGGGCACTACGCCTTCGACGTGGGCCTCCACTACATCGGCGACTGCGAGGAGGGCATGATCCCGCGGATCCTCCGAGGCGCGGGCATAGAACAGCGCTTCGTCCCGATGGATCCCGAGGGCTACGACACGCTGCTCTTCCCAGAGCTCCGCTTCCGTATCCCCGTCGGGATAGACCGTTACCGCGAGCGCCTCCTCGAGGCGTTCCCGTCGGAGCGGCGCGGCATCGACCGCTACGTGGGGCTCCTGAAGGCCGTGGACCGCCTCGGGCGCCTCTCCGAGGGGCCCAAGGTCGGCCGCCTCACGGCCTCGCTCACCGCGCTGCGCAGCCTCACCGCGCTTCGCGCACGCGACGCGACCCTGTCGGAGTTCCTCGACGGCTGCACTCGCGACCCGGCGCTGCGCGCCGTCATCGCTGGGCAGAGCGGCGATTACGGGCTGCCTCCGTCCGAGGTGTCTGCGCTGCTCCACGCAGGGCTCGCCGTGCACTATTTCCGTGGCGCGTATTACCCGGAGGGGGGCGGTCAGATCCTGGCTGACCGCCTCGCGGACGCGCTCGAGGCCGCCGGGGGGCAGATCCACCTGCGCTGCGGCGTGGAGCGCATCGAGGTGGACTCGGGGCGCGTGGTCGGCCTGCGCACCGAAGCGCGGCGTGGCGAGCGGCATACGGTGCGGGCTCCCGCGGTGATCTCCAACGCGGATCTCCGGCGCACGTTCCTCGAGCTCTTGGGACCCGCCGTCCTCCCTCGACCCGCCGTCGACGCGGCGCGGCGGTGGCTCATGGGCGGGGCCCTGTTCATGACCTTCCTCGGGGTTCGTGGGTCGCTCACAGAGATCGGCTTGTCCAACACGAACTACTGGCACTTCGACGAGCTCGACTCGGAGCGCCTCTATCAGAGGCTTCGCGGCGTCACGGATCGCGCGCCCTCGGTCGGCGCCGCCTACTACACCAGCGCGTCGCTCAAGGACCCGGCTGGCGTCGGGCACGCCCCGCCCGGCACCTCCACCCTCGAGCTCATGGCCCTCGTCCCCGGCGAGGCCGCCGCCTGGGGGCTCAGCGAGGCCGACGCGCTCAGCTGGGGCTACAAGCGCTCGGAGGTCTATAGGGAGCGGAAGGCGGCCGTCGAAGCGCAGCTCATCGAGCGCGCGGAGTCGCTCTTTCCAGGCCTGCGCCACCGGATCCTGTTCAAGGAGTCGGCCACGCCGGCCACTCACACTCGGTTCACGCGGGCCAGCGACGGGACCGGCTACGGTTTGGCCGCCACCCCTCAGCAGTTCCTGCAGAATCGTCCGGGATACCGGGGGCCGCTCGGCGGGCTCTACCTCGCCGGCGCCTCCACGCGCTCGGGTCACGGCATCGTGGGCGCCATGATGAGTGGCCTCCAGGCAGCTCGCCGCGTGGCCCGCGACTTCGGGCTCGCCCCCCCGCGAGTCTGAGCCGCGAGCGCTCGACGGCGGGGCTGGCCAGACCCCGTAGGAAATAAGACCTCAAGCTTTCACGCCGATCGCGCGTAACTCACGGTCGTGCCCACATCTTTGTAGGTGGGCTATGCCGTTGATTCAGCTGCGGGAGTGTCCCCGTAGTCGAAGCTCGCGGCGGGCGTTCGTGTGACATGGACTGTGCGGGTTGTCCTCGAGACACCCCGGGAGAGGCTCGCAAGTCGCGAGTCTCCGCGAGGAGCCGCTATGTCGATCGGTCGACTTGTTCTGGGTCTGGCCCTCGGTGCGTTCGGCGCGTGTGAGCCCGCGTCCGACACCGCCGCGGAGACGCCCGCGGACCCGGGGCTCGAGGGCCCGGAGGCACCGACCGGTAGCACCGGCGGTCCGCCCAAGGGAACCGGCGACGGCACCGACGGATCCGAGGGGCCCCCGAACACCGGGATTACGCCGACTGGCGTCGCGCCCACGCAGTCTGCCGTGACGGCGCGGGTCTCGGGACGGACGGGGCACGATCTTACCGTCTCGCTCATCGTGGAGGACTCCGACGGTGACGCGGCGGGCGTTTGGATTCGCGCCCTTGACGCGAGCGGTGCGGAGCGCGCGGCGTTCCGTGGAGGGCTCGAAGATGCACTGACCACCGCTGAGTCGCGCGTGCCGTTCGACCCGCCCAGCTCCAAGCCGTCGTTCGTTGCGGAGGTGACCCTGAGAGGCGTCGCGCTCGAGGCGCCCCAGGTGGCCAAGCTCGAGGTGGCGGTGTTCGACCTCGGGGGCAACGCGGCGGAGCCTCTCGTGGTGGAGATCGCGCCGCAGCCCGAGGTGGGCCTCGGTGACGCGTGCGACCCGGACTTCGTGGCCAATCGGTGTGCGCAGGGCCTCGGCTGCCGGGGGACGCCCGCGCTGTGCTCCGAGGGCGTTGCCCCCGACGTGACCAAAGTGGCCTACTTCGTGGACGCGGCGGGGCCGCGGATCCTGGTGGCGGGCGCCGACCCCGAGGATGACCTCGCCACGCTCACGATTCACTTTCTCGACGCGGCCGGCGCTCCCATCGACGTGGACCTGGACGGCGACGGATCGCCTGATGGCGCCACGTTCGATGTAGATGCGAGCGGCGCCTGCTCCAACGGCGAGTTCTTCGTGGTGGTCACACCGGCGGCGGCGTTCGCCGAGGTGGTGCCCCAGGTCGCGGTGGTTGCTGTGGACGGCGCTGGCCACGCGGGCGAGCAGCGCGTGGCGAAGCAGTCCACGCCGCCGAAGAAGGGGAACGGCGCGGCGTGCGACCCGCGCGGGTTCGACCTGTGCAGCGGCGCGAACGTGTGTGCCGGGAACACCGCCGGCACGGCCAACCAGTGTCAGCCGCGCCTCAATGTGCAGCAGCGTCGCTGCGATCTCGCCCCCGTGGTCGAGGTGGCCGGCGGCGTGGTGACTGTGACCGGGATCGCCTCCGGATCGAGCGCCTGGGACGCGCCTACCGGCTGCGCCAGCGCCGATCCCGTCGGGCGGCCAGAGGGCGTGGTGACCCTACGCCTGACGAAAGCGTTCACGTCGCTTCGCCTCACGACCGCCCGAGAGGGCACCAACTTCGACACCGTGGTCTACGTCATGGACCAGTGCGGCACGGCCCAGGCGACGGCCCTTCAGTGCAGCGACGACTCCACTGAGGGCAGCGCGGTCAGCGCCGCGGGCGCCGTGGAGCTCGAGCTCGTGGGACCGGGCGACTACACCGTCGTGGTGGACGCGTGGGGGCCAGAGGGCGGCACGTACACGCTCGAGATCGCCGCCGAGTAACCAGCGCCCTTCGCGCAGTGGCCTCTGCGCGAATCTGATTCGGGTCCTTGAATTTTGGCACGTACCTACCGAAGTCCGCGCTGGAGACCCTACGCGGCAGGAGAGAACGATGCGATCACCCCTTCCCTCACTGTTCTCGCGAGCTCGGGTATCCGCCGCGGTCGCGGCTCTCGCGAGCTCCTGTGCGGAGCTTGGTGGTCCCGGCGACGTGGCCGCGGTTGACCCAGCCTTCTATAATCCCGAGCGCGATCGGGGGCTGGAGGAGCTGGCCGCGCCGCTGACCCAGCTCGCGACCCCCTGCACGTTTGCCGCCATCTCCGGAGTGAATACGGCCACCGTCACCATCGCCGACGGAGAGACAGCCGTGATGTCGAGGCGGTCCGTGGACAGCGCCATCCTGGTCAACGGGGTGCAGTGTGGCACGGCCACGGCCACTACGCTGAAGCGCATCGTCGCCACCGGTACGACCGGGACGAACACGCTCATCCTCGACTTCATGAACGGCTCGTTCGCGCCGGGTTACGGGAGCACGGTGGGCGTCGCCGTCGACCTGGTGTCCGGCAGCAACGACGCGGTGAAGATCCGCGGCTCCACCGGCGCCGACACCATTACGGTGGGCACCGACGGCATCTCGTTCAACACCGATACCGTCAGGGACATCTCGGTGGCCAACACCGACGCGATCACGGTCTCCATGGGCACCGGGAACGACGTATTCTCCGCTTCGGGCGGCTACGGGACCGGCACCCCGTACACCACGGCGATCACGGCGTACGGCGGGGAGGGCAACGACACACTCAGCGGCGGCGCGGCGGCCGACAGCATCCATGGCGGCGCTGGAAACGACACGATCCGCGGTGCCACCGACGCCGCACTGGACACGGCAGCTGACTCTCTCTACGGGGACGCCGGCGACGACACCTTCGACTGCGGCAACGCCTCGAACGGCGGCGACAGGCTCGACGGCGGCGACGGGACCGACACTGCCAGCTACGCGCTCCGCACTGTGGCGATCAGCGTGACTGTCGACCAAGGCGCGCCGAATGACGGCGCGGCCGGCGAGGCCGACGACGTCGTCGCGAGCGTGGAGAACGTCACGGGGGGCTCGGCTGACGACACGATCATCGGAGACGCCTACGCGAACGTCCTCTCCGGCGGGCTCGGGGACGACACGCTGGCCGGTGGAGCCGGCGCCGATACCCTGAATGGTGGGGCGGGAGACGACGTGTTGGACGCGGGCTCCGTGGATGAGGACGCCGACATCTTCATCGGTGGAGCGGGCTCCGACACGGTGACCTACGGCGCGCGGGCCTCCGACCTGGTGATCACCATCGACGGCGCGGCCAACGACGGCGCCCCTGGCGAGAACGACAACGTCAAGACCGACGTCGAGGCCGTCCTCGGCGGCGGCGGCGTTGACAACATCACGGGGAGCGCGTCGGCGAACATCCTAACGGGCGGTCCGGGGGACGACGTCCTCTACGGTGGCGCTGGGGACGACGTGTTCGACGAGGGCACGTTCAACAGCGGCGCAGACACCTTCAACGGTGGCGCCGGCACGGACACCGTCGACTACTCGGGGCGCATCGGCGTGCTCACCGTGACCATGGACGGGGTGGACGCAGACGACGGACTCGTCGGCGAGAGCGACGACGTGAAGTCTGACGTCGAGGGCCTCTTCGGGGGCACAGGCGCCGACACGATCACCGGGAACGCCGGCAACAACGTCATCAACGGTGGCGGTGGCGCCGATATCATCGACGGAGGCGCCGGTGCGGACGAGCTCTTCGGCGGTGCCGGCGTGGACCAGCTCACCGGCGGGGCAGGCGACGACCTGCTCGATGGCGGCGGGGCCACGGACACGCCCCTCGACTGCGGCGATGGGGACGGGGACATCGTCATCTCTGGCCCGGGCGAGACGCCCGCGGCCTGCGAGCTCTGATCTCGGACCGGCTCGCGCGCCCAGAGGTGCGGTGGTCCCACGCGGGGCGGCGCGCCGTTGGCGTCTCGGGCGTTCGTTGGTGACACGAACCCCGAGGCCTTGGCAGAGTCGCGCTGTATGACGCAGCCCTCGCCGATCAGCGGTGTGACCACCATCGACCGCTTCCTCCTCACGCACCTCGGCGTGGATCAAGCGGCGCTCTACGCGTGGACCGTGGCGAATATCCCCTGGGATGACCGAATCCAGGCGCGCAAGACGGCCAGCTGCGGCGTGCCCTACAACTACGCAGGCCTCGAGTACGAGGCCGCGCCGTTCCCCGAGCCGCTCGAGCAGGTGCGCAGCGCCATCGGCTGCGTCCTCGAGTTCGAAGCCAACAACTGCTTGCTCAACTACTACCCCGACGGGCGCGCCCGTATGGGCTTCCACGCCGACTCGGCCATGGGGCTCGTCGAGGGCTCTGGCGTGGCCATCGTGTCGCTCGGGGCGCCGCGGACCCTGCGCTTCCGGCGCACGGAGCAACCGGACGTGCGGCTCGATTACCCGCTCGTGCCGGGGGGGCTGTTGTTCATGGAGAAGCGCGTGCAGGCCGAGTGGCAACACGCCGTACCCAGGGCGGGCCGCGTCGAGGGCAGGATCAGCCTCACCTTCCGGGCGGTGGAGCTCCGCTGAGGTCGCGCTTGTGGGGCGTCCCGGCTTGGGTCGCAGGTGCGACCGCTTAGCCGTCGATCTCGTCCGGATCCGGTGTGCGAGGCAGGACGACCGTGGGCGGCGGCGGCGGCTCTTCCGGAGGCGGGCTGGCCCGCTTCGGCTCGTCATCCCCCGTTGTGGCTTTGGCGAAGGCCCGGAGGCGCGCGTGAACCATGGCGTGCACGGTGCCCGGCTCGGAGCCGTCTACGCGACCGGCGGCCACGCCGGTGAGGATCTCGATCCCCTCGTCGATGGTCTCCACGGGGTAGATGTGGAATCGCCCGGCGGCGACGGCCTCGCGCACGTCTTCGGCCAGCATGAGGTTCGGGACATTGGTGGCCGGCATGACCACTCCCTGGCTGCCGTCGAGGCCCAGGGCCTCGCACACCCGGAAGAAGCCCTCGACCTTCTCGTTGACCCCGCCCACCGGCTGAACTTCGCCTTTCTGGCTGACTGAGCCGGTGACCGCGATGCCCTGGTGGATCGGGAGCCCCGAGAGGCTCGACAAGATGCCGTAGAGCTCCGTTGAGCTGGCGGAGTCACCGTCGACGTTGCCGTAGCTCTGCTCGAAGCAGATGGTGACGCCGAGCGAGAGCGGTCCCTTCTGGGCGTAGAGCTGCCCGAGGTAGCCGTCGATGATGTAGAGGCCTTTGTCGTGGTAGCGGCCCGACAGGCGGGACTCGCGCTCGATGTTGATGATCCCGGCCTTGCCCGCGTACGTGCTGACCGTGATCCGGGAGGGCCGACCGAAGCTCGAGTCGCCGATCTCGTACACTGCCAGCGCGTTGATCTGCCCAACCACCCGACTCGTGACGTCGATGATCTGCCGTCCGTCCACGATGTCGCGGAGCAGCTTGTCGGCGACGAGCGAGTTGCGCGTGGTGCGCGCGGAGAGCGCCTTCTGGATGTGCTCCTTGCCGATGAGCTTCGCG
Organism: Pseudomonadota bacterium; assembly: GCA_005776725.1. Classification (GTDB taxonomy): domain Bacteria; phylum Myxococcota_A; class UBA9042; genus SXOO01. The sequence continues at coordinate 7,883 of SXOO01000030.1, forward strand.
CGGGCCCGCGTGGCGTGGAAGTTGGCCTCGAGGACGAGGTTCGCCACATCGTTGAACTTCAGCGTGAGGCGCTTCTGGGTGCCCGCGACGCGCATGCCGTACTCGATGACCGCGGAGATGCCGTCGCGGTCGACCGGGAGCAGGCCGTCGTTCTTGCACGTGGTGGCCACGAACTGGGCGTACTCGCGGACGGTGCGCCGGGTCTCGGCGATCTCGTCATCGAAGTCGGCGAGGACCTGGAAGCTCTTCCGGAAGTCTTCGTCGTGCTCGTGCAGCAGGTAGTAGACCATGCTGGAGCCGAGCAGGATGAGCTTGGGGCTCACCGGGATCGCCTCGGGCTTGAGGCCCGTGGACGGCAGAAACGGCGTGAGGAAGCCGGGGTCTTCGATCGCGACCTCGCGGTTCCGGAGGCAGCTCTTGAGCTGCTCCCACACGCCCGGCTGCGAGAAGAGGTCGAGGATGTTGAGGATGAGGTAGCCGCCGGAGGCGCGCTGCATCGATCCCGCGCGGATCATGGTGGCGTCTGTGAAGTAGACGCCGTTCTCGAGGCGGCGCTCGATCTTGCCGAAGAGGTTCGACCACGTGGGCCGCGTCTCGAAGATCACCGGGGCGCCGTGGACGTCCGCGTTGTCGACGAGGACGTTGACCTCGAACTCCTTGAGCGGGCGCTTCAGCGCCTCTCGGGCCTCCGCCGGGTCTGACTCGTCCGGGAGGAACTTGCCCAGGTTGTCGAGGATGTCGAGCTGCACCTGATCGAGGAAGTGGACCGCGCCCTTCGACTTCCTGAACCGCCGCTTCAGGCTCTTTACCCCGGGATCCGTGACCGCCTGACCCAGCGTCTTCTGGAGCTCCTGGATGCGCTTGTGGGTGTCGAGCTCCACATCACGGGTGCGCTGGAGGAAGTGCGAGATGTGGGGGTCGAGGCGCTTGCGCGCGTCCTCGATGCGGCGCCGCTCGTCGTCCGAGAGGTGGGCGTAGTCCTTGTTCGAGATGATCTTCTCGTCGAGCATCGGGATGGTCACGATGCCCGTCTTGGTGGACTTCACCGTGAAGCCGATGCGCTCGGCCTCCTTCGACAGCGCCACGAAGGCCTCGTTTTCACGGTCGAGGCCCTCGTTCAGGATGCCCTGAACCTTCTCCTGGTGCTCCTTCGAGTGGAACAGCTTCGGGATCTGCTCGCGGAACTGCTGGATCAGCTGCGACAGCTCGTTCTTGAACTGCGTGGCCGTGCCCGCCGGCATCGACACCATGCGGGGGGCGGTGGAGTCCTTGAAGTTGTGGACGCAGACCCAGTCGTCGGGGGTGGGGCGCTTCGGGGCGATGCGCTCGAGCAATGAGCGGACCATCGTGGTCTTGCCCGTACCGGACTCGCCGGCGACGTAGACGTTGTAGTTCCGGCGGTCCAGCGAGAGCCCGAGGTCCAGGGCCTCGACCGCGCGCTCCTGCTCGATGACCCCGTCGAGCGACTCGAGGTCGGCCGTGGTCTCGAAGACGAGGCCCGCGAGGCTCGGGGCGCGTGTGGTCTCGGTCGCCTTCAGGGTGCGCGGCTTTCGCGCGGGGACGAACGACTCGGTCATGCGGACTCCAGCGGGTGTCGGGGGCGTGCCCCGGCGGCTTCAATCACGCCCCGGCGGGTGGGTCAAGGGGCCGCGTCGCGAGCCGCTCGGGGGCTCCCAGCCCCCCGCCACCCGGGGTCTCGACGGTCACGCGGTCGCCGGGCCGCACCGAGAGCTGCTCGCGATGGCCGAGCGGAGTGGTCACGCCGTCGCGCGTGAGCCACTGCCGACCTGGCGCGCCGTCGCCGCCCCCATCGAGGCCTGGGGGGGCGAACAGGCGGCGCCCCGTGAGGAGCGAGAGCTCCATCGGCGCCGTGAACTCGAGCTCGCGGACCAGGCCGTCGCCGCCCCGCCAGCAGCCCTCGCCGCCGCTTCCTGGCCGGAGCGCGAAACGTCGGACCCGCACCGGCAGGCGGGCCTCGAGGACCTCGGGATCCGTGAGCCGCGAGTTGGTCATGTGGCACTGGGTCCCCGAGGCGCCGTCGAAGCCGCCCGCCCCGTCGGGCCCTGCGCCGCTCCCGCCAGCGAGCGTCTCGTAGTACTGGCGCTGGCCGTCCCCGAAGGCGACGTTGTTCATGGTCCCCTGGCTGCCGGCCAGCGTCCCCGTGGCCAGGAAGAGGGCGTCACAGACGAGCTGGCTGGTCTCCACGTTGCCGGCCACCACCGCTGCGCCCGCGGGCGGGTCCAGTAACGAGCCTCTGGGGATGATCAGCTCGATCGGCTCGAGGCAGCCGTCGTTCAGCGGGACGTCCTCCTCGGTGAGCACGCGGAGGACGTACAGCACGGCGGCGCGGACCACCGCTCTGGGTGCGTTGGCGTTCGTGGGCAGGGCTGGCGACGTGCCCGTGAAGTCGATGGTGGCGCGTCCTTCGCCCACGCGGACCGAGACGACGACCTCGCCGCCGTCATCGAGGGGACAGCGGGCCGTGCCCCCCGTGAGGCGGGGCCGGAGCCGGCGCACAGCGGCCGCGGCCGCCTCGCGGATCGCTCGGAAGCCCGCCACGAGGTCGGTCCTTGCAGACAGCGCGGTGAGCCGGTTAGCACCGCGGGCACAGGCAGCACCCTGCGCGCGGAGGTCTTGCAGTGACTGTTCGGGGCTCCTGGCCGGGCCACGGGCGAGCAGGGCCAGCGCGAGCGCAGGGTCTACCTCGAAGCGCACGCCCAGCTTCTCTCCGCGGACTACGAGCCCCTCTTCGGCGAGCGTGGTGCTGTGCGCTGGCATCGAGCCCGGCGTAATGCCGCCGATGTCGGCGTGGTGGCCGCGAACGGCGATGATCGGCCCCCCGGGGCCGGCCACCGGCGCCACCACGGTGAGGTCCGGTAGGTGCGTGCCGCCGCGCGCGGGGTCGTTGATGAGGAAGAGATCTCCGGCGCGCCAGTCGCGTCCGTGGTCGGCCAGCACGGCGCGGACGGCTTCGCTCATCGACCCGAGATGCACCGGGATGTGCGGGGCGTTCGCCACCAGATTCCCGTGGGCATCGAACACCGCGCAGCTGTAGTCGCGGCGCTCCGCGATGTTGACCGAGGCCGCGGTCTGCTCCACCACGAAGCCCATCTCTTCGGCGATCCCCATGAGCTGATGTATGAGGACGGAGACCGAGGTGGGATCCGTGCCGCCGCGACGGTCGGCCGGCTCGTCGCCGGTCCGCGCCAGGACCAGATCTCCGAGGCGCGCAGTCGCGAGCCAGCCTGGCTCCACGACCACCGTGGTGGTTGACGACACGATCCGCGCCGGGCCGGGCACCCGCTCACCCTCGCCGAGCTGTTCCCAGCGCACGGGGCCGATACCCGGGCTGCGGTCTCCTGCCGAGGTCGGGGCGGCCAGCGGAGGGGGTGGAGCGGGGCCTTCGACCAGCAGGTCCTCAACGCTCACGCGTTCGGCCACTAGGTCTTCGGGCGCCTCGACCCCGAAGCGTGCTCGGAAGGCGGCGCGAAAGTTGGCCGCGGCGTCGTCGTCGAGCGGCACGGGGAGGCTGACGCTGGAGCGCTGGGGCCGGACGTGTAGCTGCTCGACGCGGCGGCCACGGGTGGCGATGGGCCCGATCAGCGCGCGCGCTCGGGCGATCGCGTCCGGCCCGAGGGGCCGATCGACTACCCGCTCCGCGACGGAGCCGCGCGGGGCCTCGAGGATCCCCATCGCCGACAGGACCGAGGCGTCCCGGGGAACCACGACCGTGCGCATCTCGAGGGCCTCGGCGATCCGGCAGACCAGCTGCCCCGACGCGCCGCCAAAGCCGCAGAGGGCGAAGTCTCGAACGTCGAGCCCTCGCTCGGTCGTCACCCGCCGGACCCCGCGGGCCATCGCCACCACCGCCACGGACAACACGCTCTCGGCTGCCCCCTTCGCGTCAGTCCCCAGCGCGTCCGCCAGCGCGCGGACGGAGGCGAGGGCTGCGTGGACATCGGCTGGCGCGTCTCCCGCCGGTCCGAACACGGCTGGCAGCTCGTCCGCCCGCAAGCGACCGCAGACGAGGTTCGCGTCGGTGACCGTAGCCGGTCCGCCTCGGCCCGCAGCGGCAGGGCCGGGCAGGGCGCCCGCGGACTCGGGACCCACGCGCAGGAGCTCGCCATCGAACCGCGCGACGGAGCCGCCTCCTGCGGCGATGGTGTGGACCGCCAGCGTGGGCACGACGAGCCTCACGCCTCCGATGTCCCGCTCCCACTCGCGAGGCGGAGCCCCGTCGCCGCCGTTGATGGCGCAGACGTCGGTGCTGGTCCCGCCCATATCCAGTCCCACGACGCGCTCGAAGCCGTGGCGCTGTCGAACCGCCGCCACGCCCAGCACCCCGCCCGCCGGGCCCGAGAGCACCACGTCGCGCCCGCGGACCTCGTGCGCGGGCGCGAGCAGCCCGCTCGAGCGCATGACCTCGAGCGTGGGGGGCACCCTGTCCGGCGCCACCTCGGGGAGCCCGGCCGCGACCCCGCTGAGGAAGCGCCGAAGCGCCGGCGTGGTGAAGCCGTCGGCCACCGCCGTCTCAGCGCGCGGCACGAAGCGCCGTAGCCGCGAGACGTCATGGGAGATCAGGACCTCCTCGGGCGCGAGCCTGCTGGCGATCTCCGCTGCCCGCTGCTCGTGGGCAGGGAACTCGGCGCCGTGCAGGAAGGCGATGACGATCACGGTGGACGGACGCTCCGAGGGGGGCACCGCCGCCTCCAGCGCTACCGTCAGGTGACGCTCGTCCAGCGGCAGCAGAACCTCGCCGCTCGCGGCGATCCGCTCATGGGCCTCGACGACGGCGTGGTAGAGCGGCGCGGGGCGTAGGATCCGGCGCGCGAAGAGCTCGGGGCGCGACTGGTTCCCCAGCAGCAGGGCGTCGGCGTGCCCGAGCGTGGTGACGAACAGTACACGGGCGCCGCGCCGCTCCAGCAGCGCGTTGGTGGCCACGGTGGTGCCAAGACGCAGGGTGAGCCCCTCGAGCGGGCAGCCGAGTCGCCGGAGCGCCTCGACCGTGGCGTCGTCGTAGGCCGGCGACTCCGAAGGCAGCTTGAAGGTGACGAGGCGTCCCTCGGGGCTGCGGGCCACCACGTCGGTGAACGTGCCCCCGCGGTCTACGGCCACCCGCCACGCGCCGCTCAAGGTCGCACGAGCCAGTCGCCGCTCTCGATGGGCCGGGCGGCGGCGGGTAGCGGCGCCACCCAGACCCACGCTTCCACAACGACCCCTGCGTGAGGCGGGAGCAGCTCGACCGCCCGCCGGGAGTACGAGGCGCCCTCATAACGGTCCAGTGCCGGGAGCCGCTTCGGGTCGACCTCGACGAGGTCTCCCGTGACGGCCGACTGTCCGCCGGCCACGAGCGCCGGGTACGGCCCGAGGTCCATGAGCGTCCAATGGGGCTGGGTGCGAGCGGGGCCCAACACGCGGCACGCGCCAAGCGCGTCGTGCGCACGCTGGCCCGGCCTCAGCGTGCCGTAGACGAAGAGAACGCTCACCGGCGCCGCGCGGTGACCACCCGGCCCCGCCGCGCCAGATCGTCGTGAAGCTGCGCGCCCTCGAAGTCTCCCGCGGGGGCGGGCCCTGGCGCGGTGGTGGCGGATCCCCCGCCAGGCGCGGGCTCTTCGCCGAGCTCTGCCAGCAGCGCGCGGCCTTGCTCGGTGCCAGCCACCTCGAGCGCGAGGAGGCCCTGAGGCCGCAGCACCCGAGCCGCCTCCGGCAGCAGGCGGCGGATCACCGCCAGCCCGTCTGGCCCGCCATGGAGGGCCAGGTGCGGCTCGAAGTCGCGTACGTCTCGGGGCAGCGTAGCCATGAGGTCGTCCGGCAGGTAGGGCGGGTTCGAGACCACGATATCCACCACGCCTTGCCCGGTGGGGCCTCTCGCCAGGAGATCGCTGCGGAGGAGGCGTACACGGTCGCGGACGCCGTGTCGCTCGGCGTTTTCGGACGCCACCGCCAGCGCGTCGTCCGACACGTCCACCGCCACGACCACCGCCTCTGGGAGCTCCAGCGCCAACGTGATGGCGATGATCCCCGACCCGGTCCCCACGTCCACGATGCGGGTGTGGGCCTCGCCGCTTCGGGCGAACGCGAGCACCTTCTCTACCAGAAGCTCGGTCTCCGGGCGGGGCACCAGCACGCCCGTGCGCACCGCGAAGGTCCGGCCGAAGAACTCGCGCGTCCCCAGGATATAAGCAACCGGCTCTCCCCGCGTTCTCCGCTGGACGAGCGCCTTGAACGCCTGCAGCTCCGCGGGGCTGGCGGGGCGATCGAAGTGCACGTAGAGCCCCACCCGATCGAGCGAGGTGACGCTGGCGAGCAGCAGCTGCGCCTCGAGCCGCGCGGACTCGGAGCCGTGGCGCCTCAGGAAGTCGGTGGCCCACGTGAGGAGCCGGCCCAGCGACCAGAGCTCGCTCATGGCGAGGGCGGGCCGGCGAGGTACGGGGCTCCGATAAACAGCGTCATGAGCACAGCGTCTTCTCCGTCTTGGTAGTACCGCCTGCGTTCGCCGACGACCGTGAAGCCCAGCGACGCGTAGAGGGCGCGCGCCGGGACGTTGGACCGCCGCACCTCGAGCGTGGCCCCCGTCGCGCCGTCGGTGTCCTCGTGTGCCAAGACGTGTTTGAGCAGATCTTGGGCCAGCCCCGCGCGGCGCTGGTCGGCTCGAACGGCCACGTGGAGGATCTGGAGCTCGTCGGCCACGCGCCAGGTCATGAGGTAGCCCACCAGCTCGCGCTCCAGCTCGATCACCCACGGGCGCGCGACTGCGCTGGCAAGCTCGTCCGCGAAGGCCTGCCGGTCCCAGCCCTCGCGCGTGCCGCCGCCCCCGACCTCGACGACCGCGTCGAGGTCGGCCTCGGTCATGCGTCGCACCCGGCGCTCGTTCACCGTGGGGTCTCTCCCGGGTAGGGCTTCCCCTCGAGCAGAGCCTTCAAGCGCGGCACGATATAACCCAGCGCCCGCTCGCCCTTGACCGCTCCCTCCAGGCGGTCCTTGGGACAACGACCGGTGGGCTCCGGAACGGTGAACATGGGGAGGTAGTCCGACTGGCAGCCGGCCGCGACGATCATCTGCGAGTGACGATCGGCGTCGAACTCCAGGAAGCGGATATTGGGGAACGCCGCGTCGAGCGCGCCAGCCGCGAGCGCGTCGTGGAACCGGCGGCAGGGCTCGCACCAGGTGGCGCCCACGTACACGACCAAGCGTCGCGAGTCGGTCGCCGCGCGGGCGAGCTCCGCTTGGACCAGGGCCTCGAGCGAGCCGCCGTGCGGGAGCTTTGCGAGCACCAGCTCCGCCTTCGGGCGCGGCCGTCCTGGCGCCTCTTCGGCTGAAGGCTTCTGCGCCTCAGGGGTTGGCGCTTCAGGCTTCGGCGCCTCGGGCGAAGGTTGCTCCGGGTTGCTACGACAACCCCAAAGGATCAGCGAGACGAGGAGGAAGCGGAGGCGCATCGAATGAGGACCCTACACGAAGTGCATGCCGGTCACACGACCCGGGGGAGCGCGTCGCTCCCCGAAGAGTCGAGCCGGCCAGTCACGGTGTGGGCGAGGAACTCTGCGACCTGGGCGAGGAGGGCTCTTTCGATGCCCTCTGCGGTGCGCCCCGCCAGCTCCCGGACGCGCACGGACAGCGAGTGGTCCCCTCCGCGCACGACGACGAGGCGCGTCGGTGCGCTCATCTGGGCGCGGACCGCCTCGAGCGCTGGGAGCGGCGCCAGGGGATCCCGATCGCCGGATATGAACAGGATCGGCGTGGCCAGGGCGCGGAGGACTGCGGCGCGCGCCGGCGCCTCCTTCGGGGCCGCGCCCGCGCGGCCCTTGGACCCACCGCTCATGGCGAGCAACGGGTACGAGAACGCGACCAGGGCATCGACCGGGCGCACGAGGGAGACGTGGCACCCGATACGGCCGCCCATCGAGCGACCGGCAAGAATGACCCTGTCAGGGGTCCTCACGCGGTCCAGCGCCTCGGCGTGCGCGCTGACGAGGACGTCGTGCGCGTCGGGGCGGCCACGCCCGGCGAGGGCGTACGGGTAGTCGAACGTCTGGCAGGGACCGTCGGGGAGCGTGCCGAGCAATCCAGCCCAGCGCACCATCACCGGGTGGCTGCTACGCGTCCCGGCCCCCGGCGCAAATAGGATCACGGCAGCTTCAGCAGCGCCTTGAGCCGCGTCCAAGCGACCTCTCGGGCGCGATGGAACGCCGCCTTGTCGGGTTCGGCGCGCGTGCCCGCGAAGCGGTGCAGCGCCTGGCTCTCGGTCTTGAGCAGGCCGTAGACCGCAACCGCCTCCTGGAGGAACTCGGCGTCCTCCTTCGCGAGGTTGGTCTGGAGCACCTGCGTCAGGTAGCGCCCGATGTTGTCGGTCATGCCCGCCATGCGGTCGAGGGCGACACGCACGTCCTTGGGCTTGTAAGCGTCCCGGACCAGCGCCTCCATGGTGACGTCCAGGTAGCTCGCCGTGGTGTAGAGCTGAGCGGCCGCGAGCGCGCCGATCGACTCCACGAAGGGGTTGCTCTGGGCGCGCGCCGGAGCGGCGGCGATGACGAGCGCGAATACGAACGCGGTCACTGTTCGGAACATGCAGGCCTCCTCTGAGAAGGAGCCGGCCCAGAAGCCGGCGATCTGCGGGATGAGCGCCTCGCTCCGAGGCCGCTCACCCCACCTGAATCAACGTCTGTGCGCGAGGGCCGGGCGACCGACCCCGGGCGACCTACTCTTCTTCGTCGTCGGCGCCGCCCGGCTCGTCTCCGCCGGCGGCGTCGTCCTCTTCATCTTCGCCGCCCGCAGGATCGGCGTCGTCGTCGTCTTCCTCTTCCTCCTCGAAGAGGTCGTCTTCGGCGCCGTCGAGGGGCGTATCGTCGAACGTGTCGTCCGCCGCGGGCTCTTCCTCGTCGGCGCCCTCCTCGGTCTCTTCGTATTCGTCGTCGTCGTCGAGGCCCTCGCCGTCCTCATCGCTGTCGACGTCGTAGTCGCTGGCGGTGTTCACTGTGCGGTCGAGCTGATCGATGAAGTCGTCGAGGTCTTCCTCGATCTCCTCGGCCAGCGTGGCCAGGGTGTAACCCGCGTAGTCCTTCGGGTTGATCTCATAGGTCTCGAGGACCTTTCGGGTCTGCGGGTATTCACGCAGCAATCGGGATACTGTCCAGGTGGGCTTCACGGATCACCTCCGCTTCGGCGTTGGCCGCATTTCGGGGAAGAGTCGAACGATGGCGGACGGCCGCGTGACCGCCGCGATGAAGAGGCTGGGGCCGGCAAACGACGGGGCATTGACCACCGTGCCGGAGTCGGCGCCGAGCGGCGCCTCCACAAAGGTCTGGGTGCCGTTCGCCGAGCGGCTCTGGTAAGCCAGCGTCGGCGGGGCGTCGGCGGGCAGGGGCCGAAATAGTGGCGCCTCCACCCCCCGTGCGAGGAGCAGGGCGCGCACCTCCTCCGACCGCGCGCCGGCGAGCCGCGCGATGCTGACGAAACGCCCCGCGTGGCCAGAGGCGCCGAACGCGATCCCCACGAGCCCGTCCCCTTCAGGCAACGGCACGCCAGCGAGCGGCCGCCCTTCCACCGCACCCGCGGGCGCCTCGCCCACCGGCAGGGCGATCGAGAGGGACGCTTCGGGCGGCAGGGCCGCCATAGACTCCGCGAACACCGCGGCGTTCGTGTCGATCGACAGCAGCGCGATCGCGCCCGAAGGCGTGGCCAACGCATACCGCGGGGGGAAGTCCGCGTTGTCCGGCAGGGTCGTGGTCTGCCAGGGGTGGGGCCTCTCGCCGAGCTCCACCGGGGCTCCCGGGAGCACGTCGCGTAGCTCGAGGTAGAAGTAATCGCGATAGTCGGTGCCGAGGTAACGCACCGGCGCCTTCATGTGCTTGTTGGTGGGGTGGAGCGTGGACCCCCGTAGGCGAACGCCTTCGACCGTGGCCATCTCCTCGCCTGCTCCGGGAGCGTCGTCGTCGAGCCGCTTGTAGAACTCGAAGCCGGAGTGCCCGCGGTTCATGTCGAGGTGGATGCCGTAGACGCACCCGGCCGCCTTGAGGCTCTTGGTGAGGGTGTGCTCGTCAGTGAACTCGGCGTAGAAGTACATGGCATGGCCGAGGCCCGTGTAGCAGAGGGCGGTGCGTATTGTCTTGCCCGACACCGCGCCCGCGACGTTCTTGTGCCAGCCCCACGTGTTTCTTCCGTACGGGTTGAACGCGCCATCCTCGAGGAGGGGGGGCAGGTTCTGGCGGAAGTGGGTGAGGCCCTCCGGCACCGGCGCTCCGGGCTTCCAGGTGGCGAACACGGTGCGCCCGTCCTCCCAGGACCCCGCGGTAGCGCCATACTCGCGCGGTGGCAATAGGACCTTGCGGTCCACCATCATGCCGTACCAGATGTGGGCCGTCTGGAACCCGCCGTTGAAGCCGCCGACCACTCGCGCCAGCGTCGCGGCGTCGCGCGGGATCTTCCCGTCGCCGCGGTTCCCCGTGGTCGGGACCGGGTTCGTGGTGCCTGCCCGCATCTTGAGCGAGACGAGCTCGGGGTCCCAGGCGGAGATAACTACCCGCTTTTGTGGGAACTCGGCGTCTGGGCGCACGAACGACGTGTAGAAAGGGGAGGGCGCCCCCGGGACATGGGTGACCCGGTCCTCGCCCACGGGCTCCCAGATCCCCTCACCCTTCAACCGATCGCCTAGCAGCGGCTCGATCGGGGGTGGTGGCCACGGTCGCTTGTTCTCCCGCACCTCGAGGCGGGCCTTCTCGGCGGCCTTCTGGACGACGGTCTCCACCTCCTTGACCTCGGCGGCGGGCTCCGGGGAGGCGACCACCTCCTCGACCTTCGCCTTCACCTCCTCGGCCTTGAAGTAGACCTCCTTCATCAGCTCGATCCCGCTGCCGGACCACTCCGGGAGAAGCCCCTGGTCGGCCAAGCCGCGGCCGCGGTCCGCCAGCCAGTTGAGGAAGTCGTACTGCATGTCTTCCGCAGGGGGCTCGTAGGTCAACGCCTCGGCGAGCAACCCGGTGGCCGCGCCGTCGGCTGGACGCAGCTCGCCCCACCCCTCGGTGCCAGACAACGCGGTGACCACGCCGTCTGCTGCGACATTCAACGCGGTGAGCGCGCGTGTGCCCTGCGGCAGCGCGCCTGTCACTGCGAAGCGGTGGAGAGTGAGCCCCTTCGTGGTGCCAGACTGCTCGAGATGCGTCACCGTATCGCCCAGTCGGCGGAGGAGCGACTGCGAAGACCCAGGGGCACCCCGGAGGTCTCGGAGCTCGAACGCGAGGGTCTGGCCGCCCCAGGCGACCGAGGTCGCCACCCAGGGTCCGTGCGCGGCGAGGTGCCCGTCGTCGGCGTCTTTGGAGCCCGTGAGGTTGACGATCCAGCCGTCGTCGAAGACCACGCCGTACGGCGTGACCCTCGCATCGAGCCGGAAGAGGTCCCGCGCCTTGCCGCTCCCGGGCGGCACGGCCAACGCCGCGAAGCTGAAGCGGCGTGTGGAGGACCATAGCCCCAGATCCCCCGTGGGCGCGTCCAACCAGACCACGTCTCGCGCGGGCTCGAGCACCTCGGCCCCACGCCGCTCGCTCAGGATCCGCGCCACGTTTCGGCGGACCGCTCCGTCCAGCGTCTCCCCTTCAGCCGCAGCCGTGACCCCATCGACCCTCGTCCGCGCCATGAGCTCTGAGCCGAGCACGAGGCCGGCGACGAGCGCGATGGTTCGGAGTCGGGTGTCGAGTGGCCGCATTCCTTGAACGAATTCCTGATGGTCAGCGTGGGTCGCGAGGCCGATTGGGACCTCGGGGCCTGCGGTTTGCGTGCTGGTATACCGAGCGTTGGATCGCGGTCAAGGAATCGCGGGAGAGGCCGGCCAAAGGGCCCTCTTTGCTCGATAAAACGCGCTGCTCGTGCGGCCTCCGCGCCAACGGCTCTGCCCGACCACTCCCCGACCAATCCCCGACGGCTTCGGGGGCACGGGCGAGACCTCCGTGCAACGCGGAGGTTGCGCGCCGGCGACTCCCTTTGTTAGAGTCCGGCCGCCTGGAGGCGCCCGTTACCGATGCTTCGCCTGTCTACCTACGTCACGCTCGCTGCCTTCGCCCTCATGGCCATCGGCTGCTACAACACGTACGTCGTCCCCGCTGAGGAGTTCGCGAAACTCCAGGTGAAGCCGGAGTCGGCCGAGGTCACCTCGATCAAGTCGTCCGATGGAACTGACGTCGTGGTCGAATCCTCCACGCGGACCTTCGTCCGCTCCGCCGGAGGGCGCCGCTACCCCGTGACGCCGTTCAACTTCAAGATGACGTCGTCGCAGCTGGTCGCATCGGATCGCGACACGCTGCTCATGCTCGATGGCGTCGACGCCTACGAGGTACAGCACCTGTCCACGTGGAAGACCGTCACGCTCGCGAGCGTCGGCGCCGCGGCTGCGGCCGGAGTGATCTTCGCCATCATCTTCACGGCGGGCCAGAAGACCTACAACTGAGGGCGGTGGGGTCGGTCCCGCTCGCCCCCCGGGTGAACGCCGCGGTGAGCCTCTCGGTCCCGACGTATCGCGTGAGCCGCGGGTGAGTTCCGCTCGGGGCGCGTCGAGGCGCGGTCGGGGCGCGCGGCGTTGGCGCTGGATCGCGGCGGCGTTCGTGCTGCTCGTGGGCGGCGCGGTGGTCGCTTGGCAGAGCCTCCCGGACTTCGTGGAGTCTCGCGTGCGCCGCGCGGCTGCGAAGGTCGGCGCGTCACTCGGCGTACAAGTCCGACTCGGAGGAGTGGAGCTTCGCGGCCTCACGGAGGTGGTGCTCACCGAGGTGACCGTGCGCGAAGCCGGAGCCGATGGGCAGCCCGGCGCCCTCCTCGCCGAATTCCCCAAAATCCAGGTCTTCGCGGACCGCCCGTCGATGCGCCCGCGGCTCACCGTCATCGCCGTGACCGGCGGCCGCGTTCGCGTCGAGCGTGATGGCGACGGCAAGGGTCCGCTGTGGCGCTTGGCAGACCGGCTACAGGAGGTCGGGGGGGGCAAGGGGCCGCTCGACGCCACCGACGACGGCATCTGGACGTTCATCGAGCGCAACGTCCCCGAGCTTCGCTGGACCGGCGGAGTGGTCGAGCAGGTCGGCTTGGCGCCGGCACGGGCTCTCGAGGAGGTGCCGGACCTCGCGCAGGCCCGCCTCGAGGATGTGGAGGTCGAGGTCCGCAACACCTCGCGGTTGCTCGATCGTGTGGAGCTCACGGCCACCCTGGCCGGGCGGCTGTCGGTGTTCGGAGGGCGCCTCGTCGCGCGCTTCGAGGAGATCCGCGGCCAGCCGGCGATCACGGCCGCCATCGAGGGGCCACTCGCGTGCACGATCCGAGGACACCGGGTCACGGCAGCTCGTGCCTCCTGGCACCGTGCTCCCCAGCTGTCCGTAGAGCTGAGCCAACTGGCCATCGACGATACGCTCACCGCCCGAACCGCCACGCTCACAGCTGAGGGAGCGGCGCTCGACTCGGTCACTGCGACAGGGGTCACCGTGGACCTCGCGCGGCTCTCGAGCGGCGCAGCAGCACACGGCGCGCCGGGTGGCCCGGCGCCGATGGGCCCGCCCCGCACTCTCGAGCGCCCGCAGCTCGACCTGGTTCGCGGCGCCGCGGTCCGTACGGTTCTCGGAACCACCTTCTCGAAGCTGACCACCCGCGCCGAGCTGGCGCGTTTTCGTGTGGCTGAAGCCCTCGGGCGGATGCCGATTCGCCACCTCCGGGTCGAGGGGCTCAGGCTCGTGGGCCTCGAGGATCTGTCCCAGATCGTCGACGCGCGGATCGCGCCCCTCCTAGGCCGCGACGGCCAGCTCGCGCGGTGGGACCTCGTCGAGGTCACCCGCTTCCCGGGCCACGTTCAGCTCAGCCTGGGCACTCCGCCGGGGCCCGAGGGCGGGCCGGTGGCGCCAGGCGTGCATCTGGCGGCAGCGTGGCATCGGAGCTCGGGCGACGTGACCGTTCGCCTGGCCGCTCACGACCTGGTGATCGCACAGGTGCCGGGTGGCCCGGCCGACCCCGCCTTCGGAGCGCTGGAGATACACGACACGGATGTGTCTCTCACGCTCGAGCCCACGGGGCTCCAGACGGCGACCGGGCGCGCTCGGCTACGCGGTGTCCGCCTCACGGCCGATGCGCTGGCTCGGGTCCCGGTTGTCCTGCGCGAGCTCCGCGCGCAGGGCACGCTGCTCCTCGACAGCCCCACCGCGCGGCTGGAGCTGCGAGACGCCACGATCGGGCTCGGAGACGTGCTCGCGCGAGTCGAGCTCGACGCGTTCGACCTGCGGGAGGCCCCAGTGCTCTCCGTGAGGGTGGAGCTCCCGGAGACGCCCGCCGCGGCGCTGGTGGACGCCGTTCCGGAGGCGTTGCTGGGGCCACTCGCCGGCCTTCAGGCGAGCGGACATGTGGGGTGGAGCCTCGTCGGGAGCGTAGACCTCCGCGATCCCACCACACTCGACTACGCCGCCCGAGCCACCCCGAGAGATCTCCAGATCACCAGCCTCGGCGCGGTCGATCCGCAGAAGCTGTCGCGGCGCTTCGAGATCAGCACGCGAGAGGCGGACGGCACGGTGTCGCAGCTGGAGGTTGGCCCCGGCACAGGCCGTTGGGTGCCCTTGAGCCTCGTGAGCCCTTGGATGGCGAAGGTCCTCACGACCACCGAGGACGGCAGCTTCTACAACCACCGCGGCATCTCGTACTTCGCGATCCACGACGCGATCGTCCAGAACCTCGAGGCCGGCCGCTTTCAGCGCGGCGCCAGCACCCTCACGCAGCAGCTCGTGAAGAACGTCTTCCTCACACAGGAGAAGACGGTCGCGCGGAAGCTGCAGGAGGTGTTCCTGGCCTGGCAGCTGGAGAAGCGCCTGTCGAAGGACCGCCTCCTCGAGCTCTACTTGAACGTGGTTGAGCTCGGACCGGGCATCTACGGGCTCAAGCGGGCCGCGAGCCACTACTTCGACAAAGCACCGAAGGATCTCGACGCGGTCGAGTGTGCCTTCATCGCGAGCCTCCTACCCAGCCCGAGAAAGTACTACCGCGAGTTTCGGCGTGGCGCGGTGTCGGAGGGCTGGCGGGCGCGGCTGCAGAAGACGCTGTCGGTCATGGTGGAGCGCGGGAAGATGACTGCAGCCGAGTACGACGCGCTGGCCCCGTACGCCCCGGTGTTCCGTTCGCGCTGACGGGGCCACGGTGCCGTTGTACACCCCAGCGACGACCGTCCCATCTTGCCGTGGGCGCCGCGACCGGCTAGATCGGGCTGCTTTTCCAGGCACCGGCCCCTGCGAATCTCCTCGGAGCAGACCATGACTCAGAATGAGGGCGCTGCGCCCGATCTCGAACGGTTCCTGGCGCTTGGCCGCGTGGAGACCTTCGACGTTTCGCCGGACGGACATTGGGCCGCCGTCTCCGTGGCGCGCTTGGACGAGGCCGGCGGGCGCTTCGTGCGCGATCTCTGGCGCGTGGAGCTCGGCACCGGCGCGAGCCACCGGCTCACCACCGGCGACTCGGACGACTCTGCCCCGTGTTTTCGCGGCGACGGGAGCCTCGGCTTCTTGTCGAGCCGGCGTGGGAGCGCGGCCGACGAGCGTCGTCAGGTCTGGCTGCTGCCCGCTCGAGGTGGCGAGCCGCGTCCCCTCACGGACGAGCCGTGCGGGGTCACGGCGTTTCGCTTCGCGCGGGAGGCGTCGGTGCTCGTGGCCCTCGTGCCGGTGCTCACCGGCGTACCCCGGGAGCGACAGCGGGCGGTGGCCGAAGACCGCAAGAAGCGAGGACCCACGCGCCTTCGCTACACTCGGATGCCCGTGCGGCATTGGGACCAATGGCTCTCCGAAGACGCCGAGCGCTTCGTCGCGTTTGACGGGGACGGCGGCGAGCGCCGGGAGCTCTGCCCCGAGGCGGTGCACGAGCTGCGGGAGGCCGCATGGTGCGTCGCCGCAGACGGGTCGTTCCTGATTACGACGTGGCGGCGCCCAGGCACCGACCGCCTCGAGGACACCGAGCTCGTGGGGCTGGAGGTGGGGCACACGGCGGCGCCTTGGCCAGTGGCGAGCGCTCCCGGTGCGGAACACGGCAGCCCCGTCCTGTCCGGTGATGGCGCCACCGTCGCGTATACGCGGCACCAGCGTCAGCCGACCGCCCTGGGCCCCCGCGAGCTGGTGATCCAGCGGCTCGACGGCTCCGGCGCGCGGCGCCTCAAGGGCGTGGATCGCTGGCTCACGCCGGAGGTCTTCTCCAGGGACGGGAAGAGCCTGTTTGCCACGGCCGACCACCAAGGGCGCGCCCCCGTTTACCGTATTGACCTGGTCGCGGGCGGTGTCGGGCCCCTCGCGGTGGAGGCGGGCGGCGCGCACACGTCGGTCCGTGTTGGCGCCGCCGAGCAGCTCTTCGCGCTCCGCTCCACGATCTTGAGCCCCCCGGAGCTCGCCGTGCTCGAGGGCCCGGCGTGGAGGCGGCTCTCGTCGCTCTCGGGCGCGGATCTCGCCGCTCTCGACGAGGCGGTGGTGGTGGAAGAGCTCCCCGTTGAGCGCGCCGGTCGCAAGGTCCAGACCTTCGTGGTCCGTCCCCGCGTGCTGCCCGGGCGGGTCCCCGCGCTCTTGTGGGTACATGGCGGGCCACACACCCAGTGGACCGACGCGTGGCACTGGCGCTGGAACGCCGCGTTGTGTGCCGTGCGCGGCTATGTGGTGGTGCTCCCGAACCCGGCGGGCTCCACGGGGTTCGGTCAAGAGCTCGTGGAGCAGGCGTTCGGGAACCGCTGGGGGGACGACGCCTTCAAGGACGTGATCGCCGTGGCCGACGCGCTCACGCAGCTCCCGCACGTGGACCCGAGCCGCATCGCCGCCATGGGGGGCTCTTTCGGCGGGTACATGGCGAACTGGCTGGCCGTGAACAGCCTCCGGTTCGCGTGCATCGTGACCCACGCGAGCGTCTTCGACCTGCCGGGTTTTCACGGGACGACCGACCACCCGGCGTGGTTCGCCCATGCCTTTGGGGGGCTCGATCCGGATCGCGATCGGGAGCTGTGGGAGCTCCACTCGCCGCGCCGCCTGGCGGACCGCTGGCGGACTCCGACCCTCATCCTGCACGGTGAGCGCGACTATCGAGTCCCGATCTCGGAGGCGCTGGCGCTGTTCGAGGCGTTGGACTCTCGAGGCGTGGACGCGGAGCTGGTGGTCTTTCCTGACGAGGGGCACTGGATTCAGCGGCCTCGGAACGTCGTGGCCTGGTACGAGACCGTGCTCGAGTTCCTCGGCCGCCGCCTCGCCTGAGGCCCGGCGCCGTTAGCGGGCCGCGGCCACTCCGCGCTCCAGCGTCAGCTCGCTGACGCCGTCCTGGAACTGGATCCGCTGGAGCATCAGCTGCTGCTGGAGCTCCACGACCTGGATCGTGGACTTCTGCAGGCGGTTCGACACCTCGATCATCTTGTCCTGGAGGTGGCGCATGAGCTTCCCGTCCGTCTTCAGGCGCTTCAGGTTCGTGAGCTGGCCCTCGAGCTCGTCGATCCGGACCCGGAAGTCGTCCATCTGCTCGCGTGCCGTAGTGATGGCCGACTCGGTGTTGGCGATCCCCTTGTGGATGTCGAGCAGCGACTTCATCTGGTCCTTGAAGCGGGCATCCGCGGCGCCGGCCTCGAGGTAGACGCGGACCAGCTCGATGCTGGTGGGGGAGCGGAGGTCGATTGTGCGCGTGATGGGGGTGGCCTCCTCCACCGTCAAGGTCTGCGACTCACCGCCCTTCAGGGAGACGGCGAAGACGTGGGAGTCTCCGAGGCGCTCGACGGACTTCGGCCCGGCGGCGAGCACCCAGCCCTTTGGCACCGCGTGCTTCACGTACACCACGCCGTCCACGACGGACCGATTCGTCACCGTGTAGACCGCCTTGCGTGTGTGCTGCATCTCGGCCGTCAGCACGCCACGCTGCAGCGTGATCAGGCGGGAGATCCGGTCGCCCGTGGAGCCGGTGCGGTCGACCACCATCTGGCGGTCGAGCGCGAACGGGACGAACGCCGTGGTGCCCGGTGGGATGGGCTCGGAGAGGCCCTCACCGATGAACCGACCCTCGCCGTAGACGGTGACCGGGCCGCTCTCCAATGTGGAGCGGGTGGGGTTGGTGAAGCGCACCGCCTTGAAGGCGTACTTGGCGTTGCCGCGCGGAGACTCCGAGTCGTACAGGTAGACGATCTCGCCCTGCGCGGCGTCGTCGAGGATCGACACCATGGCGCTGGTGCCCTTTGCGACCGTCATGGTGCTGGTGGACTCGAAGTGGCTCTCCCCGATCGGCTTCCCGGCGCCTTCGGGGTTCGCTGTCTCTCCGGCGTCCGGCTTGTCGGCCACGAGGACGACGCCGGCGGCGCGTCCGTCCACGGTGCCTTCACCCGTGACGTCGAGCAGCGCGGGCGCCACGCCCTCCTCGATGAGCTGGTTGCGGAGGAGGTTGGCTCGGTCGAGCGACCGCGCCAGCGCGTCCCGCTCGCCCTTGTCGGCGTAGCCCTGGATCACCACCTTCTGATGGGACTTCTTGAGGGCGTCGGCCATCTTTCGGACGGACTCGCGGTTGCCGGCGCGGAGCCGGGCGGCCTTCGCCATCTCTGACGCCGCGGGTGCCGGCATGGCGCCCGCGCTCCCCATCCCGCCGGCCGGCCCCCGGGCCCACTGCTGAGCCTCGATCGTGGCGATGTCCGGGTGCATCTCGTCGCGCGGGATGTCTCCGTCGGAGAGCTCGGCGAGCACGGCGACCCTATCGCCCGCGGGGGTGACCACCTCGCCTCCCGGGGGGGCCAGCGCGAAGAGCTGCTGGTCGTGAAGTGTCTCTCGATGGACGAGTCGGATGGTTCGGAGGTCATAGCGGAACGAGAGCGCGGAGCTCGAGCCCACGCCCAGCCGCACCGCAGACCAGTCTTCTCCTGAGGTGTTGTCGACGATGGCCCAACCCTGGACCTTTACGCCGCCGTCGTTCTGCACGACCAGGCGATAGCTCGGCTTCCACGAAGGCGAGTCCGTGATGTACGACAGGATCACCTCGTTCTGGGCCTCGGGCGGGAGCTGGACCACCATGTCGACGTTGCCGTCGTGGGCCGCTGCCTGCGTGGGGAACGAGACCGGATACGTCTTGCCGGAGGCCGCGTCGCGGACGGTGAGCGACTTCAAGAAGTCGTCGACTTTGTCCTGCGGGACGCGGAGCGTGATCGCCTGCCCCTTCGGCTCGGCCTTGCGCTCGAAGTAGGCGATACCGTTTCTGTAGACCACCACCTTCCCGAGCGCGCCGTCCTCGGCGCCCACGTGAGTCGTGTAGGTGGAGCAGCCGAACGCCGACGCCGCGATGATGGCTGCCGGGGTGAGGTTGCGGAGAAAGGGGCGAACGAGAGCTCGGAACATTGGGGGTCCTCCAAGGGGTGTCGCGGGCTTCGAACGCGCCTCACGCTCGCCGGATCTTCGAGCCATGTTAGTTTTCCGCCGGAGCGTGCCCAACGGCGGGGTAAAGGGCTCCGGAGCTGGAGTGGCGTATGCGCGTCGTGTTCCTCGACATCGACGGAGTGCTCTTCACACGCAGGAGCCAGCAGGCTTATGACCGCGCGCTCGGGTCCGGAGCCCTCGAGAGCGACGACGAGCGGGTACGGGCGTTCGAGCCCCGCGCGGTCGAGTCCCTGCACGTGCTGCACGAGGCGATCCCCTTCGCAGTGGTGGTCTCGTCGACGTGGCGCCTTCGGCTGTCAATCCAGCACCTTCGGGCGCTCTTGGGACCCATGGGGCACTGGGTGGTGGACACCACCGGCCCCGAGCGGGCAACGCGCGCCCAGGAGGTGAGCGAGTGGCTCGCGGGGCGCTCCGCTCCTCGCAACCTCCCGGCCGTGGTGGAGTCCTTCGTCATCCTCGACGACATCGACGACGGCCTCTCCTTGCGCTTCCCGGGCCGCTTCGTACGCTGCGACCCTGATCGGGGCTTTGGCGACCCCGGTCAGATCAAGCAAGCCCGCGGGATCCTCCGAGCGCCTCTCGTGTGACGCAAATGGCCGTGTTCGTTGGAGTCTGTCGCGTAGAGCTCGACCTCGAGGGGAACGACTCGCTCAAGGGGAAGCGGTCGGTCGTGAAGTCGCTCATCCACCGCGTTCAGAACCAGTTCAACGCGTCGATCGCCGAGGTCGACGCCAACGACGAGCACGGCCGCGCGGTGCTCGGGGTGGCTGTGGTCGGTAACGACAAGCGCTTCGTGAACGCCTGCGTCGACAAGATCCGCGACTTCATGGAGCGCGAGGCGGACGCGCCCGTCGCGGACTTTCAGTTCTCCATCGAGCAGTTTGACTAGGGCGTTGGGGAGGCCGCCCAACCCACTCTCAGTCCGCTTCGTCCCAGCTGCCGCCTGGACAGAAGTTCTCGGGGCTGCAGAACGAGTTCCCGGCGAGGGTGCAGCAGCCGAGGTCGATGCAGTCGTTACCGGAGTCACAAGCGCAAAGCTGCTGGCAGGTGTTGCCCTGGTCCGTCGCGCAACAGACGCCGAAGCCGCACTGCTCGCTCGACGTGCAGGTGTCGGGAGGCGGCTCGCCGCCGTTGCCGCCGCCGCTGTTCCCGCCGGAGCTCAGGGGCTCTCCGACGAGCACGCAGATCCCGGGCTGAAGGCAGACGTCGAGCTGGAAGCCGAGCGCATTCACGCCGCAGCAGATGATCCCGTCCGGGCAGTCGGGGTTGGCGCCGCAGGGCTGCCCGATGCACTGGCCGGTGGGTCCGCAGACCCCCCCAACGAACTGAATCTCGCAGCACTCGCGGCCGGCTCCGCACGCGCCGTCGCTGGAGCAGGTTGGACCGTAGCACTGGCCCGTCGGGGCGCAGTAGGACGGCACCACGCCCGCCACTGAAGGGCAACACTCGCGGCCCGCGCCACAGGCGGCGGTCGAGTCGCACTCGGGCCCGTAACACTCGGCCTGGCTCGCAGCGCAGTAACCCTGCCCACCGATGTTGCAGCAGAACGCCCCGTTGGGACATGGCTGGTCCGGACCACAAGTGTCGACCGTGCCGTCGGTGCCCGTGGCTCCGTCTGTGCCGTTGGCTCCGTCTGTGCCGTTGGCTCCGTCTGTGCCGTTGGCCCCGTCCGTGCCGTTGGCCCCGTCTGTGCCGTTGGTTCCGTCTGTGCCGGTGGCCCCGTCGGCGCCCGTGGCGCCGTCGTTGGCCGTTGTGGCGTCGGCACCGGTGGTGCCATCGGTGGCGGTGGTGCCGTCTCCCGAGGTGGCCGCGTCGGTGCCGTCAGTGCCGTCGGTGCCGTCGGCCGGAACCTCGCCATCGGTGGGCTCGGTCCCGTCCGTGGCGTCGCCAGTGCCGTCCGCGGCGTCGCCAGAGCTGTCCGTGGCGTCGCCGCCGTCCGCGGCGTCGCCGGAGCCGTCAGTGGCATCCGAGCCCGCGGACCCGGTTCCCGGGGTGCCGATGCTGCCCGGAGTCTGGCATTGGGCGTTGACGCAGAGCTGGCCCGGGGCGCAGTCGCGGTCGCGCTCGCACTGGCCCGAGGCCTCCTCCGCCTTCTCCTTGGAGCCGCTGTCGCTCGAGCACGCAGTGATGAGGCTGAGTGCGATGGTGCCGAAGACGACGCTGTAAACCACACGCTTCACGTGCTGCTCCTTCGCGCCGCTGTGGGCGCGCCGGAAGCCTAACGAACCCGGGTCCACGAGGGAAGCGGGTTTCCCGTCGGGAGCTCGGTCGGTTACCGTCCTGCTGTGCGTCTCCTCCTCGCGATCCTCGCCTTGCCATCCCTCGCGCTCGCGTGGGAGCCGCTCGCGATCCGTAGCGAGCCCGTCCGCATGGGCTCGCAGGAGGTAGGCGTGGCGAAGCTGGTCGCCGGGATCGAGCTCCGGAGCTCGGACCGACGCTTCGGAGGGATCAGCGGCCTCAGTCGCGGGCCGTCGGGCGCGCTCCTCGCGGTCTCGGACGCCGGCGCGCTCCTGCGGTTTCGGGAGCGCCGCGAGGGCGGGGCGTTGGTCGGGGTCGAGGGTGGCGAGTGGCTCGCCTTGCACGGACCAGATGGCGGCGTCCACGGCCGGGGTCGCGGAGACGCCGAAGAGCTTCAGTTGCTGCCGGACGGGCGGATCCTGGTCGCATACGAGCACGCGCACCGGCTGGCGGTGATCGGACCCGAGTCCGGCCTGCTCACCCACGTCGAGGCTCCCTTCCAGAGCCCGGAACAACTCAAAGACGCCCCGCGGAATGGTGGCGTCGAGGCGATGGTGGCGCTCCGCGGCGGGGCGGTGTTCGCGATCCGAGAGAAGCCGCTCGACGCGTTCGGCCACCACGCCGCGTGGCTGGTGCCCGCCATGCCGTTCGGCGCGCCCTCCCGGCCAGTCGAGGTCGTGGCCTACGTCACGGCCGACGGGTTTCAGCCCACCGCGCTCGCGGAGCGAGCCGACGGCTCTCTACTGGTCCTAGAGCGCCGCTACCGGGTCACCGATGGCATCGCGGCGCGCCTCTCGCGGCTCGCGCGGCCCGGAGCGCGGCCGGAGGTGATCGGGACGCTCCGGCCGGATCAGCCGTGCGACAACTTCGAAGGCCTCTGGTTGGAGGGGCGGCGCGCGCTCTTGATCTCGGACGACAACTTCAACCCGACCCAGCGCACCTACCTCCTTGAGCTGCTCCTCCCCGAGTGAAGCGGCTGCCCACTACGGGCCGCCCGGGCGTCGTTCTGCGCCCCGGTGAACCCGGGCCGCCGGTCAGCCGCGGGCGGCCTTCTTGAGACCGCCGGCCTCGAGGCTGGCCTTCAGCGCGGCCATGAGGTCCACCACTTCGGCGCGCGGCGCTTCGGCCGGCTCCAGCGACACCTCCTGGCCGGAGATCTTCTGCTCGACGAGGCGCTCGATCTTCTTCTTCACCGAGTCCTCGTAGCCGGTGGGCTCGAAGCGCGTGGACGCGTTCATGCCGATCACCTGGAGCGCGAGGCCCACCTCGGACTCCTTCACCTCGACATCGTCGAGCGGGACCTCGGAGAACGCGCGCACCTCGTCCGGGTAATAGAGCTGGTGGAGCACCAGGCCCCACGCACCATCTTCGCGCTTCGGATCGACGGGCGCGGGGCGCACCAGGACCAGGTACTCCTTGCCCCGGGTGGCGTACTGCGCGATCCCGGCGAGCCCCGAGCGGCGCAGCGCCTCCGCCAGAAGGCGATACGGTCGGGCGCCGCCCTTGTCCGGGCCGAGGTAATACGCCTTCTCGAAATACACGGGGTCGACCTGCGAGAGCGGGACGAACTCGGTGATCTCGATCGCCTGCCGGGACGCGGCGGCCACGCTCTTCAGCTCCTCCTCGGAGAAGATCACGAACTTGTCCTTCTGGTACTCGTACCCCTTCACCATCTGGCTTCGCTCGACGATCTTCCCGTCCGACTGCCGGACGTACTGCTGCTTCAGCTTGCCGCGCGTCTCGGCGTCGAGCTGGCGGAAGCTGATGTCCGAGTCGCTCGAGGCGGGGGTGTAGAGCTTGATGGGGATGGACACGAGTCCAAACGAGACAGTGGCGGTGCCGATGGCGCGAGCGCTCATGGTCCCGAGCCTACCACCGCGCGGCCGCCCGTGGCAGAACTAGGCGGTGCCCGACCTCGACCGCTACTGGACCAAACGCACCGCAGGCGCCACCCCCGAGCCCATGGGTGGCGAGGTGCTCGCCACTGGCACGCACCGCTTCGTCGTCCACAAGCACGACGCCACGCGCCTCCACTACGACCTCCGGCTCGAGTGGGACGGGGTTCTGCTCTCCTGGGCGGTGCCGCGTTACATCCCCTGGGATCCCGCGGACAAGCGCCTCGCCGTAGAGACCGAGCCGCACCCCATCGAGTACGCCACGTTCGAGGGGGTGATCCCCGACGGCAACTACGGCGCCGGGCCCATGATCGTCTGGGACCGCGGGCACTTCGTGCCGCTGGAGCCGCTAGGTCCCGGCCTCGAGAAGGGCAAGCTCCTCTTCGAGCTGCTCGGCTACAAGCTGCACGGCGTCTTCACCCTCGTGCGGACCAAACGCGCCGAGAAGGACTGGCTCCTCATCAAGAAGCCAGACGCCTGGGCGCGAGAGGGTGAACCCAGCTACGACGAGACCAGCGTCTTGTCCGGGATGCCGGTGGAGTCGCTGGCGGAGACGGACGCCCGCCGCGAGGCGATGGAGGAGCGGCTCAGGGCGCTTGGTGTGCCCAAGCGGCCCATGAACCCGCGCGAGGTCGAGCCGATGCTCGCCAAGACGGCCGAAGGGCCGTTCACGGACCCCGATTGGCTCTTCGAGCTCAAGTACGACGGCTACCGGGCCCTGCTCTGGCGCGATGACGGTGGGGCAGGGCGCGCCACGTATCGGAGCGGCCGCGACGCCACAGCGCTCTATCCGGAGCTCTGCCGCGCTGTCGCGGCGTTGCCCTGGCGCGGGGTGGTGCTAGACGGCGAGATCGTGGTGCTCGACGGCGACGGCCGCCCGGTCTTCAACGGGATCCAGCAGCGCGGGCAGCTCTCGAAGGCGAAAGACATCGAACGCGCGGCTATCTCCACGCCCGTCACCTACTTCGCCTTCGACCTCCTCGGGCTCCTTGGTTACGACCTGCGCGCGCTGACACTGGAGCAGCGCAAGACCCTGTTGGCCGAGCTGATGCCCCGCTTCGGCCCGCTCCGGTACGCGGACCACGTCGATGGCGCAGGCGAGGCCTTCCACGCACTGGTCGCGCGTCAGGGCCTCGAGGGCATCATGGCGAAGCGGCGGAAGGGCCTCTATCGCTCCGGGCGCCACGACGACTGGCTGAAGTTGCCGATGGAGCGCGTGGGCGACTTCGTGGTCTTCGGGTTCTCCGAGGCGCGCGGCTCGAGGGTCGGGTTCCGATCGCTGCTCCTCGCCGGGCGGGGCGCGGATGGCTCCTGGGTGTCCGTGGGGCGCGTGGGCTCCGGGTTCGACAACGCCGAGCTCGAGGGCTTCCATGCGGAGCTCATGGCCCAGGCGGTGGCCGAGTGCCCGGTCGCGGGCCCCTTTGATCGTGAGGGTAGCCCCACCTTCGTGCGCCCGAGCATGGTGGTCGAGGTCCGCTTCAAGGAGTGGTCGCCCGACGGCAACCTCCGCATCCCCACCTTCTCGAGGCGGCGGCTCGACAAGACCCCCGACGAGGTGGAAGACGGCCCGCCGCGGGGCCGAGAGATCGACGGGGAGGTCGAGGAGGAGCCGCCCGATCCGGTCTCGGAGGTGAGCGCGGCCCGCGAGTTGGTGGTCACGAACGCCACGAAGATCTACTTCCCGGAGCATGGCCTCACCAAGGGCGACCTGGTCGACTACTACGTGGCCGTGGCGCCGTGGCTCCTCCCGCTGCTGGACGATCGCCCGCTGGTGTTGACCCGCCTGCCGGACGGGATCCACGGGAAGTCGTTCTTTCAGAAAGACGCTCCCAGCCACGTGCCCGACTGGATCCGCCGCGAGCGGATGTGGAGCGAGGAGAACAACCGCATCACGGACTTCCTGGTGGCCGACTCCGCCGAGGCCCTGGGCTGGATCGCGAACTCGGGAGCTATCCCGATCCACGTCTGGCAAAGCCGCGTCGCCACGATTCAGAACCCCGACTTCACCGTGGTGGACCTCGACCCCAAAGGGGCGCCGTTCAGCGATGTGATCACCTTGGCGCTGGCCCTCCGCGAGGTGTGCGAGGCGGCGGGGCTGCCTTGTTACGTGAAGACCAGCGGCTCTACCGGGATGCACGTCATCGTCCCGCTGGGGCGCCTCGTCACCTACGAGCAGTCGCGGATGATCGCGATGTTGTTGTCGAAGGTTGTGCTGCTCCAGCACGCCGACATCGGGACCACGCTGCGCAAGGTGGACGCGCGCGAAGGCAAGGTCTACCTCGACACGTTCCAGAACGGGCACGGTCGGCTGATCGTAGGCCCGTACAGCGTTCGGCCGCGCCCGGGGGCGCCGGTGTCCACGCCTCTCCGGTGGGACGAGGTGCAGTACGGGCTCGATCCCGACGTCTTTACGATCAAGACGGTGATCCCTCGCCTGCTCGCTCACGGGGACCCGCTTCGCCCCCACCTCGACGACGTCCCGGACCTCGTCCTCGCGATCGACCGACTCGCGCAGCGTCTCGCCTGAGGCGAACCGCAGCCAAGTCGCGGCCTGTCGGCGATGCGCCATTTACTCCACCGTACGACTCGTTATGCTCGCGCGCGCTCGGCGAAGCCTAGGCTCACGGGCAACCTCGGCCCGCTGTGGCGTAACGCGTGGAGTCCCAGTTGCATCTCCCGTCTCGTTCTCCCGTCTCGAGAGGCGTCGCCTTCGCGGCAATGCTCGCCTTCGTCAACGGGCTCTTCCCATATTCGGCGTTAGCAGACGGCCCCAGGAAGGTGCTGGTGCTTCGCCCGCAATCAGACAGCCTCCCGGAGGCCGACAAGGAAGCGGCCCTCACGGTGGTTCGCGACGCGCTCGCGAAGTACCCGGGGGTCACGCTGCTCGAGACGCCCACGCTCGACCTGCTCGACGTCATGATGGAGCTCGAGTGCACCGACGTGGACGACGACTGCTTCACCCGCATCGGTAAGAAGTTCGCTGCCGCGACGGTGGTCTACACCGACATCGCGCCGGACGGCGCCGGGTACGCGGTCACGATGCGGACGCACAACGTGGCCAAGAAGACCTCTGGCGCCCCGTACACGGCAAAGGCCACCGCGAAGGGCGATCTCGCCTCCGCGGTGGGCGGTGGTGTGGTCGCTGGCTTCGGGAAGCTCCCCGAGCCGAAGCCACCGAAGGAGCCGCCTCCGCCCAAGGAGGTGGAGAAGCAGATGATCGAGTTCCGCAGCACGCCTGCGGGCGCCACGGTCGTGCTCAATGGCGTGAAGCTCGGCACCACGCCGGTCACCGTGCGGCTGAAGCCCGGGAAGTACAAGGCGACGGTCACGCTCGACGGTCATACGCCCATCGAGGCACATGACGTCGAGGTGAAGGCCACCGAGGCCAGCGTCGCTGATTTCGCGCTCACGGCCGTCGCCGTCGAGACCCCGCCCATCGAGGATCCCGGCACCGCTCGCCCCTTCTACAAGACGTGGTGGTTCTGGACGGCGATCGGCGTAGCGGTCGTGGGAACCACAGTTGGCCTCGCCGTGGGGCTCTCGGGCGACGACGAGCCCGCACCGCAAGGCATCCTCGACTTTGGCTTCGGCGCTCCCGACGTGGATCCTGCCGTACGGAGCGCCAATCAATGAAGCGCGCCCTCGTCCCCCTCCTCGCCCTCGGGTGTGCCACGGAGCTCCCCGAGTCCACCCACCGGCTGCGGTTGGCCTTCGAGCCGCTGTACCTCTCCTCGTTCGGGGTCGCCCGCTTCGACGTCAAGGTCTCTCAGGGGCCCTACTCGTCGGACATGGCGCCGATCTTCGGGGCGGTGTGTGCCCCCTACGGGACTGACGCGCCGTCGATCGGGCCGCTCGAGCCGGCGAAGAACCTCGTGGTGGAGGTCACCTTCTACAAGGACGAGCTCTGCGCCGAGCCGGTCCTCGTTGGGGCCCGCGGCGGCATCGAGATCATCGACGGCGGCTCGGCGGGGCTGTGGCACGTCCCCGTGTTCCCGATCGGTGGCTTCGCGGCGTTCCCACACGTGGCGCAGTCGATCGTTGAAGCGGCGCCGAAGGCGGAGTGCACTGTCGACGCCGACTGTCGGATCGCCAACCCGGATGGCACGACCTACCAGCTCTCCGCGATCGCCGAGTGCGACGAGAAGACCAAGCGGTGCTTCGTCCCGCCCACGTTGTACCCACTCGACATGGTGTCGCCGCGCGCCTACCACACGGCCACTGCGCTGCCCGATGGGCGCGTCGCCTTCGTGGGCGGCGTCGCCACCTCCGACGGCGAAGGCGGGTGGATCGGCACGGGAGATCTGGTCGAGGTCTTCGACCCCGGCACCTTCACGTTCCGTCGCGTCGAGATCCCCGATCTCTCGGGCCAGCGGATGGCGATGCACGCCACGGTCCTCGGGGCTGATGGCTCACTGGCCGTGTTCGGCGGCGCCGTGCAGCTCCAGATCGGGCTCACCGACGTCGGCAATAATCGCGGCCTCTCCGTCACGGTCCCGCCCGGGAACGGCCTTGGCACGGACAACCTGCTCCAGCTGGCGTCGCGAATCGACGTCGAGGCGGGCGCAGCCAACGTCGGCGCGCTGCCACTCCCCCTCGCGGGCGCGAGCGCGGCGGTCATCGGCGGTGCGGTGCTCGTCACCGGCGGTGTCAGCGCCCAGGGTGACGACGTCGCGGCCACCGATACGGCCCTCTCGTGCATCCTCCGCGGTGGCGCGCCCCAGTGCGAGAGTGCTGGCGCCCTCAGCGCCGCGCGATTCGGGCACTGCACGGTCTGCGCGGACGCGGACTGCACCACCGGCGCGGTCGTCGGCGGAGAGTCGGGGGCCGTCGGCGAGATCTACGATGG
Organism: Pseudomonadota bacterium; assembly: GCA_005776725.1. Taxonomy (GTDB): domain Bacteria; phylum Myxococcota_A; class UBA9042; genus SXOO01. Next base: position 36,226 of record SXOO01000030.1, read on the forward strand.
GCAGGGCTTCACCGATCTGGAGGCCGCCGGCGCGCTCAGCACGGGCGTCGCGCTCCCCACCTGCGCGGGTGGGCACCTCGTCGGGGGCAGCAGCGCCGTTGGCGGCCCCGCCAACGTCGCGCCCCTCGCGATCAGCGTGGGTGACGGCAAGCTCACGGGCACCGAGATAACGGGCCTCGACACCGTCGCGGATCCGTTCCGCGTCGGGACCGCCGCGACCGTGCTCGCCGACGGGAGCCTGCTGGTCACGGGCGGAGTCAACGCCCGGGGCGTCGCGCTCGCGACGGCCTACCGGGTAAAGGATGGCGCGGTCACCGCCGTCTACACCATGGCGAAGGCGCGCTTCGGCCACACCGCCACGCTGCTCACCGCCGGCCCCCTCGAGGGCGCCGTGTTGGTCGCCGGCGGGCTCACCACCCGCGCGGATGGCACCCTCGACGTGGCCGCTGGCGCCGAGCTCTTCCACCCCTGAACCTCCCGCGCACCCTGGACTGGGCGAGGGATCGGCTAACGCCGGCCGCTCTCGGGGTCGTCGCGTTCCTCTGGCATCTGCTCGGGCTGGCGCCGGGTATCACCTGGCGCGACGCTGGGGAGCTCTCCGCGTCGGCGTGGTCGCTCGGAGTCGCGCATCCAACGGGGTTTCCCGCCTGGTGCATCGTCGGCCGCCTCGCGGCGTACCTGCCGTTCGGAGACATCGGCTTCCGCATCAACCTTGTGTCAGCCGCCTCGGCCGGGTTTCTAGTCGCCGGCCTCGCCGCCCTGTTCAGGCAGGTCGAGCTCGGCCGCGCGAACGGGCGCGGCGGTGGGTTCGGTTGGGGTGCCCGCGGCCCCGGCGGCACGGTGGCGCTCACCGGGGCGCGCAGCCGAGGCGACGCGGCGGCTGGTGGCGGCGAGCCCCCCGACGGCGGGCAGGCTCCACGCTATTCGCCGGCGCTTGGGCTGGCCGCACTCGCCGTGGTCCTGGCGAACCCGACGCTGTCGCTGCACGCGCGCACCGCCGAGGTCTATGCCCCCACGGCAGCGCTGGTCGTCTGGTCCTGGGTTGCCGTGGCCGCAGCCCGGCCCCTTTGGGCGGGCGCGCTCGCTGGGCTACTCGTGGGCTTCCACGGCGCCTCCGCGGCGATGCCGGCGATCGCTGCGTGCTGGTGCGCTCGCCCTCAAGGGGTGGGGCCGCCGGCCACCGCACGGGGCCCGATCAGGCTCGTGGCGGGCGCCGTTTGCGTGGCGGCTCTGGTGGGCCTGCTGGTCATCGCTTATCTGCCGATTCGGGCGGCCGCCGAGCCCTGGCGCAACTGGGGCGACCCATCCTCGTTCGGCGCGCTGCTCGACCACCTGACCGGCGCGCGGATTCGCGCCGCCTACGCCAGCGACATGGGCGCGTGGTCCCGCCTGGCGCTCACGGTGCCCATGGCGCTGCGGCAGCTCTACGACCAGTGCGGCGCGCTGGTGGTGTTCGCTCCGTTGGCGGTGTTCGCGCTGCCGCGGCGCGTGGGCGCAGTGCTCGCGCTGACGCTCGCGGCGGATCTGGCGTACACCGCGCTGCTGAACCCCATGGGGATGCGAGATCTGCAAACGGGCACGCTGGCCGCCACGGCGCTGTGTGCGCTGGCCCTGGCGGGCGCGGGCTCGTTGTTTCTTCCCTTCGGTCGTCCGGGGATCTTCATCGGAGTGGTCGGCGGGCTCGCCGCCATCACCACGCCGGCCGAGGCGGTGGTCAGCGACACACGCGCGGCCGAGCTCGCGGTCCTCGCCCTAGACGAGCTCCCCATTGGCGCCGTGGCGCTCGTGGGCTCGGACGACCTCGCCGCATCCACCACCTTCGTCCAGGGTGTCGAAGGGGCGCGGCCCGACGTGGTCACGCTAGTGAAGCAACACTTGCAGGATCCCACCGCGCGCGCCGCCGCGGTGCGGGCGGATGGGCTTGGGCGCCTCGCCCCTTGGCCCCCGCTCTCGGCGTTGCTGTCGGGGACGGTGGGCGTGGAGCTGAGTGACGGGGCGATCGACGGTCGTCTCGTCGGGTGGGCGCCGTCCCTCCCGTTGCTCCGACCCGGCGCGACGGAGCCGTTGTTCGCGTCGTTCGAGCACGCGCTCCGTCGCTTGGGCGTTCACGACGACGAAGGCCGGCGGGTGGTGGCCCGCTGGCTCGCGCTGGCAGGCACCTTCGCGGGTCGTTCGGGCCCCAGTCCGGATGCGGACCGCGCCATCGAGGCTGCGTGGGCGCTGGCGCATCAGGCCAGGGTCGGGGTGAACGAGGGGGCCCGCCTGACCGCCGCCGGCCAGATCGACGACGCGCGAGTCGTGCTGACGGAGGCCGTGCGCCTCGATCCGCTCAGCGTGAAGGCGTGGTTCAACCGTGGCGTGGTCGACGCGTTCTGCGGAGATACACGCGCCGCGCGAGAGGCTTTCGCGTCGGCGCTGCGCTTGGGCCTCGGCCGCTCGCGGGCGGCTCGAGCCTTGGAGGTGCTGGGCCTCCAAGAGGCCAACCTCGGGCGCACGGGGCGGGCGCTGCTGCTCCTCGAGGTGGCTCACGAGGCGCTGCCCGTGTCGAGGCGGGCTGAGAACGAGGCCAACCTCAGCCGCTTGCGCGCCCAGGTGCTCGCGCCCTGAGCCTGCCCCCGAAGCGACTCCGGAGGTTGCCAACCGCAGGTCGCTGCCCCATCCTTTGCGACCTCCTGGGGCGTGGTTCCCCATGGGGCGTCCCGGGCGCTGTACCCTCTGAGGCCAAAACCGATGACCGTCACCTTCCAGTCTCTTCTCGACCACACCCGCCGCTCTGTCCGTGAGGTCGCGGCCGACGAGCTCGCGCGTGCCCTCGCAGCCGCCGGCGCGCCCACGGTGATCGACGTCCGAGAGCCCGACGAGCACCAGAACGGCGTGATCCCTGGCGCGAAGCTCATCCCGCGGGGCCTGCTCGAGCTGCGAATCGAGAACGCCGTGCCCGACCGGGGCACCCCGCTGGCGATCTACTGCGCGGGCGGCGTGCGGTCTGTGCTGGCCGCCAAGACCCTGCTCGATCTCGGTTATCAAGACGTTGTCTCGCTCGCCGGGGGCTTCTCGCGCTGGGCGCAGACGGGCAACAAGGTCGAGGTGCGCCGACAGCTCACCCCAGATCAGATGGCGCGGTATGCGCGACACCTCTCGATGCCCGAGGTCGGTGAGGAGGGCCAGCTGAAGCTGCTCGCCGGCCGGGTGCTGTGCATCGGCGCTGGCGGCCTCGGCAGCCCTGCGGCCCTCTACCTCGCCGCGGCCGGCGTTGGGACCATCGGCATCATCGACGCCGACACGGTCGACCGGTCAAACCTCCAGCGGCAGATCCTCCACTCGGAGGATCGGGTCGGGATGGCCAAGGTCGACTCGGCGGAGAAGACGCTGAAGGGCCTCAACTCGGACGTGACGGTGAAGAAGCACATGGAGCGCCTCACCAGCGAGAACGTGATGCGCATCTTCTCCGAGTACGACGTGATCCTGGACGGCTCCGACAACTTCCCCACGCGTTACCTAATCAACGACGCGTGTGTCTTCCTGAACAAGCCCAATATCCACGGGTCGATCTTCCGCTTCGACGGCCAGGCCACGGTGTTCTGGCCCGGCCACGGGCCGTGTTACCGCTGCCTCTACCCGGAGCCGCCGCCGCCCGGAATGGCCCCCTCCTGTCAGGAGGCCGGCGTGCTCGGCGTGCTCCCCGGCGTCGTGGGCGTGATCGAGGCGATCGAGGCGGTGAAGCTCCTGCTCGGCTGCGGCGAGGTCCTCGCTGGGCGCCTCCTCACCTTCGACGCGCTGCGGATGTCGTTCCGCGAGCTCAAGATCCGCCGCGACGTCGACTGCCCCGTCTGCGGCGACGCCCCCACGATCACAGAGCTCATCGACTACGAGCAGTTCTGCTCCTACGACGGGCAGGTCCGGCACCAGAGCTGAGCGCAGTGGACACCCTGTGGTTCGCCTCACGGGCCGAGCTGCTGCTCGAGCTCGTGCCCCTTGAGCGCCTCGTCGCCCTGGCCGAACCCACCACCCGTGAGCTCCTCGACGCCGTCCGCGAGGCTGGCAGGCGTGACGTCGACATCGGTCGCGAGCACGACTTTCGGCTGTCGCGCGGCGGTTGGCGCTGGGCGCTTGGCTGCCGCGAGGTCGCAGTGCTCTGGGTGCTCGACCCCGAGCTGCCCACCTGCACGCCGTTCCCCGCCGGCTGGTCACGTCGCGCCGCGGGCGTGCCCGTGGTCGTCGAGGGCCACAGCCGTCGGAGCTACGGGCCAGAGGTGCTCCGAGTCACCCCATACGACGGCGGGATCGCGGTGGCGGGCGAAGACCTCGCCCTGGCCCCCCTTCGCCGGCGTGGTCGACCGCCCCCCCGCGGCGCGACGTCGAAGCGCTCCCTCCCGGCGGTCACCCCCGGGCAGCTCGCCCTCGAGGCGGCGCTCCGCGAGCGCGCGCTGCCGGTGGTCGGCGCCACCTCGGCGGGGCTGGCCTTCCGGAACCCCGGCGTCCCCTCGCTCGCCAGCGCGGAAGAACTCGGGCTCCCCGGGGAGCCGCACTGGTCGTGGCGTGATCTGGTCTTCGTCCCCGCCGCCGCGAGCGGTGAGGTCCTCGGGCGGCTCCACCGCCTGCCGAGGGTGGCCGCATGATGCGCTGGCTCGTGGCGTCGGTATGTCTCCTTTGGATGGCAGGGTGCCCGTCCCCTCAGCCCGCCCCCCCGCCGGCGGCGCCAGTAGTCAACCCGTCGCCGCCGTGGGGCCCGCCGGCGGCCGCACCGGACAGGCAGACGCCGGCCGAGCTCCAACGTCCTCGCCGCGAGGTCGCCGTCGGCGGCTGTGGGCAAGCGTGCGACGCGCCGCGTGAGGCGCTGGAGGCGTTCTTTCGCGCCACGCTGGCAGGCGATCGCGTCGCCCTCCGCACCCACCTCGAGACGTCGCTTCTCGAGGCGGACGGCATCCTGCTGGGAGCGCGCTGGGCAGAGCAGTGGGCGTCGGGGCAGCTCCCGGCCCGGAGTACCGAGATCGACAAGTGGTGCGACGGGTGGCTTGCGCGCGCCGGCACGCCACTGGATCCGGTCGACAAGACGCGAGGGGTGTCGTCTTTCCAGGTTCTGAGCGATAGTCAGCGCCGCTGGGTCGTCGAGTGGACCTCCCCGCCCACGGCGCGTGAGGGTGCGCGCCGATGGACGGTCACCCTCACGCGCCGCGGGCTCGAATGGCTCGTGAGCGGGTTGGCGCCGGCACCGCCGCAACTTGGATCGCCCCCCGCGGCGGAGGCCCCATGAGCATTGACCGCCGCATTCATCCCCGCGTCCTCGTAGACATCGAGACCGAGATCGGCGTGGACGCGAGCCTTCACGTCCAGACGATGGAGAACCTCTCGCTCGGCGGCTGCTTCGTGAGGAGCGAGTCGCCGGAGCCGCTCGGCTCGATCGTGATGGTGCGCTTCTCGCTCCCGGGCGACCCGTCCGCTCGGTCCGTGCGCGCCGCGGGACGCGTCGCGTGGACCAAGCCGGATCCCGTGACCGGCGCCCCCTACGGTATGGGGATCCAGTTCCTGAAGGTCGAAGACGCTGATCTCGAGCTCCTGATGTCCTACATCACCGGATACGCCAACAGCTGAGGTCTGGGGGCTGGGTCGCCGCGCCCTGGCCAGGCAACGGCCGCACCTCCCAGCCGGCCGCCGGCGGGGCGCCCCCCGTAACATGTTCGCGGACAACTCTCTCCACGGGCAGTTCAACGCAGCGCTGCTCTTCGGCGGGTTCTCGTTCCGGTACGCGGACAACGTCACAAACATCGACTACTTCGAGGAGCGCCTCCCCGAGCAGCTCCACCAGCAGCTCAGTCAGGTGATCGCTCAGCTCGGCGGTGACTCGGTGCCCAAGGAGGCGTCTGGCACCGTGAACGAGACGATTACATTTCACACACTCGACCTGGGGTACCGGTTCTACTTACCCTCACTCACACCATGTGGCTCTGGCTATGAAGGAGACTGTGTGCTCGACGCTTGGAGCACTCCGTCGCCGGCACTCGGGTCGTCGTGTGCTCGGTGCCCGGAGGGTCAGCGCTTCCCGCGCCCTGCTGATCGCGACGGTGGGCGTCGCTTATGGGCATGGTGACGCTCTCTGCACGAACAGAGCGGCTGCTTCGCCAAGTGGCCGCTGGTCGCGTCAGGGGGGCTCGCGCCGGCCGCTAGCCGCGCCGTCGTTGGGCCGGTCCCTGACCTTGCCTGACCTTGCTTGACCTTACAGGCGGGTTGCGTGCGCCCGGGTAGCGCATGTACCTTGCGGGGGCCCGCTGAGTGAGCCTGGGCACGCTGTTCTCCGCCGCGGAGGCGGGCTCGAGGTCCTTATGCGCAGCCGATTCGAACGTACTCTCCTCCTGCTCGCGCTGCCTGTCACACTCTTGACCACGCGTCCGGCGCTCGCTGCCGACCCGCCGCTCGCGTTTCAGATTCAGGGCCGCGCGCTGACGCAGGCCGGAGTGCCCGCGACTGACGGCGTTTACGCGGCCACCGTGAGCTTCTATGCGCTGCCCACGGACGCCCTACCACAGTCACAGATCGCCGGAATGGCGCTCTCGATCACCGATGGGCTGTTCAGTCTCAACATCGCTCCGCCTTCGCCGACGCCGTTCCTACAGGGCACACCTCGATGGGTCGGTATCAAGCTGGCGGACGAGCCAGAGCTGCCGCGAGTGGCCATCGGGGAGGTCCCGTACGCCGCCAGAGCTCGCGTGGCGGCGGGCCTCGAGTGCTCCGGATGTGTCACCACGGATCAGCTCAGCCCGTCGGTGGCGGCGGCGTTTCAGGCAGCGCTCACGCTGCATCCCGTGGCGATCTCCGGGAGCTACCTCGACCTGGGTGACAAACCGACGCTGCTCAAGGGCGACACCGGACCCGCGGGGCCGCAGGGCGAGCCCGGAGTGACGGGGGATCCCGGGCCGCAAGGAGGGCAGGGCGCCAAGGGCGACAAGGGCGACAAGGGCGACAAGGGCGACAAGGGAGATACGGGTGCGCAAGGCGTCCAGGGTCCGCCGGGGACGCCCGCGGCCAACGACACCTACACCAAGTGGGGCGTGGCCACCTGCGGCGCGGGCGACGAGCTGCTCTATGCGGGCTACGCCTTCGGGACTTGGTACAGCCACGGCGGCGGCTCTCCGAAGCCGGTCTGCATGAAAGAGGGTGACCCAGGCGCTGCATACAACGGCGCCAACCACGGGAGCTACCTCGTCGCCCTGGGCACCTACTACTACGGCAACGACGCGGTCCACCAACCGGCAGGCGTCACCGACCGCAGATCGATCCCATGCGCCAAGTGTGCAACGCAGAAGACCTGCTACCAGGTGGATGGCAGCGCCACCTGCGCCGCGGGCTGGAGCACTCTCTACGCCGGTGAGCTGGTCGGGGGTTACTACAACTACGGCGGCAACTTGGACTCGTTCTGCTACGAGCTCAACAACGGCGCGCCTCAGACGCAGCACGCGAACCTCAATCAGGTCTTCGCTGCCAGCACGGGTGATCCGAGCTACATGATCGGCAACGTCGCTGGCTACCGCCATGTGAAGTGTGCCGTGTGCTGTAAGTGACCCGCCTCCACACTTCGGCCCGAAGCCGATGCGGCCGTGAACTCTTCTAGAGCCCGCTCCCGCTGGATCCGCTGGGTACTACCTGCCGCGCTCATCGCCTGCGCCGACTCAGTGGAGGGCGCAGCAGCGAGCGTCGACTCCTCCAGCGAGGACACGCTGCTCGAAGGCGACTCGGGCGGCGCTGACGGCGTCGAGGTGCCGAACGATGAGGCGGACCCCGTCGACGGGAAGGACGATGGCTTCGCCGGGCCTCGTGTCCATCTCAGAGGGCCTGAAGTACACGTGGGAACCCACGAAGCCCCAGGGAGACCGCATCGCCCTCAGCGACATCCTGCTGAACGGCGAGCCAGTACTGCAGAGCAGGAGATACGGATCGTCGCGAACGACTTCCTCGCAGGCGGCACCGGCGGCTTCACTGCCTTCGCGGCCGGCAAAGACGTGGTCACCAGCATCCCCGACGTGGCGGCCCTGGAGCAGTACTTCCTGAAGCACAGCCCGGTGAAGCCGCCAGCGCTCGACCGCGTCGCCTACCGCCTCCCGGAGTGAGCCCACGGCCCGGGCGAACCGGCGCAGTCGTTCGATTGTGGGCCTTCGAGCGTGACAGCCTTTCTCCCGGACGGGTAGGCTGCGCGCCGCGGGAGGCCCAATGGCTAACAAACATGGAATCTTTGCCCTAGCTGGCCCGGCCGCCCTGGCGCTGCTCATCGGAGGCTGCTCTGTCGCCGACCCGGCCTCCGCTGTAGTCGCGGACGCGGGCGATACCGGCGGCGAGACCGCGCCGGTGGCCGACGCCACCGAAGCCGATGACGCGGCCACAGCTGACCCCGACGGACGGCGGCCCAGAGGTGATGCCTCCGACATCGAGGAGCCGGCCGAACCCTGCGTCCCGACCGAGTCGTTCTTCGTGCAGAACCTGTGGGCGCCGGTCATGTCAACCACCTGCATCGCCTGCCACTCGAGCTCGGGCGCGGCCAAGAACACCCGTCTGGTGCTCCGCAGTGAGAGCTGGCCCGGCTGGCTGGGCTACAACCTCGGCGTCCTTCGTGAGGTGTCCAACTACGACTACAGCGGCGTACCGCTCCTCCTCGCCAAGCCCAGCGGACAGGCTCCCCACGGGGGCGGAGAGGTCGTGCCCGTGGGGACCCCGCTGTACGCCGACCTGGCCGAGCTCGTCGCGCGCCTCAAAGACCCCGTCACCTGCGAGCCTCCGCCCGTCGATGACGTCGGCTACTTCAGCGGCGTCGTCATCAGCACCGCCGCCGACACCTTCCGGAAGGCGTCTCTGAACCTCGCCGGGAGGCTCCCAACCGTCTCCGAGCGCACCTCGCTCGAGGTGAACGGGGACGCGGGTCTCGAAGCGGCGCTCGACGCGCTCCTCTCGGAGCCTGCGTTCCTCGAGCGGCTGATGGAGGCCTGGAACGACCTCCTCCTCACCAACCGCTACGACAAGAACCACGATGCCCTGAACCTGCTGAACGAGGCCGACTACCCGGGCCGCAAGTGGTTCGAGCTTGCGGACTACCCGGCGGACGCCACGTCGAAAAACCTTGGTAAGCAGCACACGAATCGCGCCGTTGCTCAGGCGCCGCTCGAGCTCATCTCGTGGGTCGTGGGCCAGGAGCGGCCCTTCTCCGAGGTCCTCACCGCGGACTACGTGGTGGTGAATCCGTTCTCGGCGCGCGTGTTCGGAGTCTTCGACCAGATCGCCTGGGAGAACCCGCTCGACCCGTCCGAGCGCGCCGCAGCCAAGGTGCCAGGCATCCCGCACGCGGGCCTGCTCACGGACCCGATGTTCCTGAACCGGTTCCCCACCACCGACACCAACCGAAATCGGCAGCGGTCGAAGGTGGTGTGGCGGCTCTTCCTCGGAACCGACGTCCTCGCGCTGGCCGAACAGCCCATCGATCCCACGACGATCGAGGATCACAACCCCACGCTGTTCAACCCGTCCTGCAGCATCTGCCACGAGATCGTAGACCCCGTCGCGGGAGCCTTCTCGGGCTGGACCGCCATGGGGCGCTTCCAGCCGCCCGAGGGGGGATGGTTCGGCGACATGAGGCCGCCGGGCTTCGAGGGCGAGGTGGTCCCGGCGAACCAGAGCGAGGCCGGGCTCCAGTGGCTGGCGTCCCATATCGCCGCCGATCCGCGGTTCCCCACCGCGGTGGTGAAGATGGTGTGGCGCATGTTGACCGGGGTGGAGCCGCTCAAGCCCCCGAGCGAGCTAGACGACTCCATCACCTCCGACGATGAGTTCGCCGCCCGCAAGGCCGCCTGGGACGAGCAGGAGGCCTTCCTTCAGGACGTGGCCGTCAAGCTCGTGGCGGCGGACCTGAACATCAAGGTGGCCTTCAAGGCCATCGTCGCCAGCAAGTGGTACCGCGCGGTGGATCTAGACAACCAGCCCGACGCGCTTCGGTCGGTGGCGCTCTCGTCGCTCGGTCGTGGCCGACTGCTCACACCGGAGCTGCTCTCTAGGAAGATCGCCGCCACCACGGGCTATCCGTGGCGCAGCACCCCCACCTCGGCCGACACGCTCCTCGACGCGGGTCAATACCGGCTCTTCTACGGCGGCATCGACTCGGACCAGGTCACCCAGCGCATCACTGAGCCCAGTGGCATGATGGCGGCGGTGCAGGAGCGCATGGCCAACGAGGTCGCTTGTCGTGCGGTGCCGCAGGACTTCGCGCGCCCGGGTTGGGAGCGGCGCCTGTTCCCTCAGGTGGAGCGCGGCTATCAGCCGCTCGACGCGAACGGCTTCGAGGTGCCGAAGGCGATACAGGCCATCCGCGAGAACATCCGGACGCTCCACCAGCGGCTCCTCGGCGAGACGCTGCCCCCGGGGCACGAAGAGCTCGAGGCCAGCTGGCAGCTCTGGCTGGCCACGTGGGAGGCAGGTCGCGCCGCAGTAGCCGCGGGCACTGAGAGCGCCTCCTTGTCCTCCACCTGCGCTGCCACGAAGGACTGGTGGACCAGCGCCACCCTCGCTCCGGAGTGGGCCGTCAGCAAGGACGACGCCTACACGGTCCGCGCTTGGACGGCGGTTGTCGCGTACCTGCTCACCGACCCGCGGTTCTTGTACGAATGAGAGGCCGAGCCCGTGTACCCCATGGTTTCACCACTCCCGTCGGCTCCGGTTCGCCAGTGAGGTCAATGTCATGACCCAGCAGCTCCACAGACGCGACTTCTTGAAGATGTGCTCGGCGGCGTCGCTGGGCGTCGTCGGTGCGGGGGCGCTCTTCGGCCCGAGCCGCGCGGAAGCGGCGAGCCCCGCCCCGTACGAGGGCCCCCTCTGGGTCACCGTGCACGCCAGCGGTGGGTGGGACCCGACGAGCTTCTGCGATCCCAAGGGCAGCCAGGGTCCGGACGACCCCGCGCCGGTCAACAAGTACCTCGCGGAGACCATCGGCGTCTCTGGCAACCACCGGTACGCGCCCGTGGCCGGCAATCAGGCGTTCTTCGAGAAGTACGGCAAGAAGTTGCTCGTTGTGAACGGCATCGACACTGCGACCAATGGCCACGACAGCGGGACCCGCAACGTCTGGAGCGGCAAGCTGCCCGAGGGCTACCCGGCGTTCTCGGCAGTGGTCGCCGGCTCGCTCGGCGCTGACGCTCCGCTGGCCTTCCTCTCGAACGGCGGCTACGACGTCACCGGCTCGCTCGTCGCGCCGACCCGCGTCGGGAGCTCGAGCGTCCTCACGAAGCTGGCCTGGCCGAACCGGATCGACCCCAGCAAGCCGGACGGCACCTACCACAGCCCGGACACCTGGGACCGCGTTCAGGCGGCCAGGGCCGCCCGGCTCTCTCGGCTCCAAACCAACGCGAAGCTGCCGCGCGAGGCGCAGGCCTTGTCGCTGCTCTACAGCGCTCGTCTCGGCAACTCGGATCTCCGCCTCCTGAGCGACGTGCTACCGCCTACGCTCGACAACTCAAACAATGGCCTGAAGCGCCAAGCTCAGCTCGCCGTCGCCGCCTACAAGGCGGGGCTCGCGGTCAGCGCCAACCTCACCATCGGCGGCTTCGACACGCACGGAAACCACGATCAGAACCACTTCCCGCGGCTGCAGGCGCTGACCGACGGGGTCGACTTCCTCATGGAGGAGGCGGCTCGCCAGGGGGTGGCCGACAGGGTCGTCGTGATCATCGGCTCCGATTTCGGTCGGACCCCCTGGTACAACGAGGGCAACGGCAAGGACCACTGGTCCATCACGTCCATGGCCTTCATGGGCCCCGGCATCCCCGGGGACCGCGTGATTGGCACCACCGACAGCTACCACAAGCCGATCACGGTCGACCCGGACACCCTCGAGACCAACACCGAGAGCGGGATCCGCATCACGCCGGAGCACGTGCACAAGGCGCTGCGCCAACTCGCCGGGATCGCGCTCAACCCCACGGCGCAGCGCTTCCCCCTCAACGTCCCGTTGCTCCCGCTCTTCGCATGAGTCGCCCCCACGCTTGGCGCCGCTTCCTGGTGGTGGCGCTCTCCCTCGGCTGCGGCGCGGACAGGCCCACCGACGTCGCCTCCGGGCTCGACGCCTCGGGCGAATCGGGCGACGCGCTCGTGAGCGGCGACCTCCCGGAGACGTCGGGCCGTGAGGTCGCCCCGGGCGCCGACGGCAGCGGTACCGGCGAGGTCGCCGAGGGCACCGCGGGGAGCGACGTCGGCGGGGGCGACGCCGGCGTTCATCCCGGGCTGCCCGCGATCCAGCCGGGCCCCGAGACCTACAAGCCGGGCGGCCTGCTCCTCACCTACTTCCCCGGCCAGTCGCTCGACGATCTCGCGGGGCCTCTCCCCGCGGGTGGTGCGTTCGACTTCCTCACTGCCGTGGACCTGACGCCGGACACGGGCTTCCGATCGCGGTATCCGAAGGGCGAGCTGCTCATCGCCATCGACGGCGGCATCAAGGTGGAGACCGCGGGGGTCTATCGGATCGTCTTCATGGTCAGCGGCGCGGCCAGGCTCACCCTCTCGGGACACGCCGTCGTCGATGTCGCCGATGTCGGCGGCGTGGTCGCCTTCGATCGCAGCGTGGAGCTCAGCCCGGGCTGGTACCCGCTGTCAGTCCGTGTGCAGCGGGACGCCCTGCACCCCCACCTGCAGGTCTTCTTCGGGCGGGAGGGGTCGGTGCTCGTGCCGCTGGCTGGGGCTCAGCTCGGCTACTCCGAGGCGCCACCCGAGTGGGCGCCTTCACTCGAAGCAACGCTTGTCCTCGAGCGGAACGGCTCCCGCTGGGCCCGCCTGGCCGGCTCGTCCACGTTACCGGCCGCTCTCGAACTCGCGTGGACCGGCAGCACGAGCGGCGGTCAGGACCACCCGGACCTGGCACGCGAACACACCGCCGTCATCGGCCTGGAGGCTGACGGGAGCTACGAGGTTACCGGGGCCTTCACCGATCTCTGGGGCCGCGTCGCGAGCACCGAGCCAGTCACCGTCGTCACGCCGGCGATCCCGAGCTACCGCCCCGGCGGACTCCTCGGCGAGTACTTCCAGGGCGGGAGCTACAAGACCTTCGAGACCCGCGTGGCGTCACGCCTCGACGGGCCGGTGGACATGCCGAACGGCCAGGACGGCAATACGTCTGGCAGCTTCCGTATCGACATGGAGGCCGACAAGTTCGGCATTCGCTGGACGGGCGGGATCCTCCTCCCCGAAGCGGGCCTCTGGACCCTGATCTTCACCGCCGACGATGGAAACCGGCTCTACCTGGACGACGAGCTCATGGCCGAGAACTGGAACGACCACGGCATGGAGCCCGTCTCCGCCACGATGAACCTGCCGGCCGGCTGGCACCCGATCCGTCTCGAGATGTACGAGCAGGGCGGCGGCGGTGGCGCCACCTTCGAGTGGGAAGGGCCCAAAACCGCCCGCGCCCTGGTCCCGGGTGAAAACCTCGGCGCGGCCGTGTCCGACACGCCGGGAGCTCCCAGCGTGGACGTGACCGCGAATTTGGGTGCGAACAAGGTGGCTACGGTCGTCGTCGAGACGAGCGAGCTCGCCGCCCTCACGGTGGTCCTGACGGGCGACGGCATGAGTGACGTGGTGTTGCCCGCCTCCAGCCCGACCACGAGCTACCGATGGTCCGGGGCGGTCCCGAGCGGCATGTGGACCGTGACCGCGACCACCACCGATCTCGGGGGCAACGTGGGTGGAGCTACGGCGCCACTGACGATTCCCTGACGCAGCGAGCCAGGCCTCAGCTGTCTTCCGGCCAAGTCTTGATCATCTCGTACACGGGCGCGATCTGCTCCTCCGTCAGCCCCAGAACCTGCAGGAACCGTCCCGGCTGAATGGTGTCTTGCCTCGGAAAGTAGGTGAAGCCCGCACGCAGCGCGATGGCCCAAGAGGCCAATACGATGTGCCGCACCACCTTGTCGTCCTTAGACTCTTGCTCGGTCGCGGGCCGATGATGGCGGCCCGCGATGCGAATGACGGACGCCGGCAGCTTCCACGAGGTGGCGAGCGCTGCTCCCAGATCCTCGTGCATCGCATCGACCTCCTTCGCCAGGTGCTCGGTGGTGTACTCAGCGCCCGCGGGACGCTCGAGGTCAGCCAGCAAACACAATGCCAGCAGCTCTCCCAGGTTCTGGAACAGCGTCACGAGTCGGAGATCCTCCCGATTCGGGAGTCGCAACATCTCTCCGAGCACCGGAGCCACCCGCGAGGCGACGACTGCGTTTCGCCACGACTCCTTCAGGGCCGTCTTGTACGGCTCCTTGGGCGCCGTGAATTGACCTCTGACGGTGATCTCGAAGGCGATCGCGACCACGGCCTTTGCCCCGAGCCGAGCGCACGCATCGCGCACGGAGGTGATCTCTTTGCCCCGGGTATACTGCGCCGCGGAGTTGGCGCTGCGCAGGATGGCGGCTGCGAAGTTGCTGTCTCGTGTCACCGTGTCTGCGAGCTCTTCGAGCGTCCAGTTCTGGCTCGTGAGGAACTCGGGGAGGCGCACGACCCTGGGGTCCAGAATGGGAAGCCGCACGCCGCCGGCCTTCAGGGTCTCGACGAGCTTGGCCACCGCGGGACGAAGCTGGCCCGGCGCGCCGGAGGGGGCGGTGAGCGCTGCGGGACGCGCAGGCGGGTTTGGCGCAGCTGGGCTTGCTGCAGCTGGGCTCGCTGCAGCTGGGTTTGCTACAGCGTGGCCAGCCTCACTTGGGCTGATCGCCCCGTTCGCCGGCGGCGCGGCGAGCGTGTGCACTGCGGTGCGCTTCAACGCCTTTTCGAGCGCGGCGGACAAGTCCTCGATACGGAAGGGCTTCCGGAGGAAGTCGACCGCGTTCTCGCGCCAGGCGCGGACCACATCGTCGATCTCGGTGGTGCCGCTTACGACGACTACCGGTGTGGCGACGCCCAGATGATTGAGCTGTCGAATGATGGCGTGGCCGCTGATGTCGGGTAGTTGCAGGTCGAGAAGGATGGCCTCGAACTGGGTCTGATTGAGGAGCGTCACAGCCTGGGAAGCCGACGCCGCGACGGACGGCTGGTAACCGAGCTGCGATAGCCATCGTGAGAGCGCCTCGCCGAACGCCTTGTCGTCGTCGATGAGCAGCACCTTGGGGAAACTCAACTTCATGGCGCATCCTACTTTGGGTCCACGCTGGGGGGCGCGTGTGGGGGCTCCGCGGAGTTGGCCGCGAGTTCCGTGAGCGCTGAGATGTACTCGGTCAGACTGGCGGACGCGAGTTCCAGGTTGGAGCAGATCTCCTCGAGCACGAAGAGCGACTTCGGTCCCTCGACGGTCCATCCTGCGGGTGTGGAGCGCCGCAGCCGGTCAAGCAACATCCGTGTGGAGTAGACCTCCATCGTGAGCGTTGAGATGGGCGTACTGAGGTCGTGGGCGAGCTGGCCCAGAACACGGGCAAGCTCCGGCCGCGCCTCGGGCAGCGTCCGCTCGACCAGACTCCGCAGCTTGTTCGTATCTCTCATCGCGGTGGCCTCGAAGCTGTTCGTTCAGGGGGGGAGAAGCGGGTGCGGGCGATGGGAAACGCTGGTCCGGGCGCTGCGAACAGGTAGCCCTGCAGCAGGTCGCAGCCGAGGTCCACAAGCGTGTCTCGCTCCTCGACCGTTTCGATGCCCTTGGCGACGACGACGATGCCGGCGCGCCGGGCGACGTCCACGAGCGCCGCAACGATGTCCCGCTTCAGTGGCAAGCGGTGGATATCGCGCACGAGCGACATATCGATCTTCGCAAAGTCCGGATGTAGGTGAACGAGGCTCGACAGCCCCGCGTAGCCCGCGCCGAGATCGTCCAAAGCGAGGCGGTAGCCGAGTCCTCGGATGTGGGCCAGCTCGGCGTCGAACCGGGGGCCCCCTTCGAGCGAGGCGACTTCACTGATCTCCAAGACGACCCGAGGCGCCATGGCCACCAGGGGCTCCGCCCCTTCAGCGAGGAGATCTGCGCGCACGTCGGAGGGGCGAATATTGAGGAAGATGGCCTCGAGCCGAGTGGGCTCCGCCAACATGGCGGTCGCTACCCGAGCGCGCACGACGCGCCCCACATCCTCTACCCGTCCGAGCAACTCCGCCGCTGCGAACAGGCGCTGCGGCGACGTCATGGATGGCTCTTCGCTGCGCATGAGCGCCTCGTACGCGAAGACCGAGCTGTCGGCGGCGCGGACGATGGGCTGATACACCATGCGAATCTCGGGCAGCGCCAGCGCAAAGCTCTTCTCAGTTCCCTCCAGGTCCCTAACGAGGTCGTCGCCGCCGAAGCGAGCGGCAAGGAGCTTCGTGCGCAGCCGGGAGAGCCGTCCTGCATCCGCCGCCGCGCGCACCGCCCGAAGCAGCTCGGACGGCGCGAAAGGCTTGGACAGATACTCGCTGACCCGACTTCGCATCGCCTGCGACGCGGCCTCGGTGGAAAGCGCGCCGGTTACCATCACGACAGGCAGCTCGGAGTTCTTGCCTCGCAGCTCTCGCAAGAGCTCGAGGCCGTTGCCGTCGGGGAGCCCCAGGTCCAAGACGAGGGCGTCGTACTCCGTTTCGGCCAGCGCGGTCCTCGCCGCGCCCAAGCTATCAACGGCCACAACGTCGAAGTTGTCGGAGAGGGTGCGCCTGCCTGACCTGGCTAGCTGTTCGTCGTCGTCGACCAGCAGCACGCGCTCCCTCCGAATGGCGCGGTTGCTCGGCCTGGAGCTCAGTGGCGCGGAGGGCATCCCCGCCACGTTTGTGGGCGCGAGCGACTCTGGCACGGGCTTCGCCGGCTTGTGGGCTCCCGCGAGAACCTCGAGGAGCTGCTGGGGTTGGATTGGCTTGGGCAGCACCCGGAAGTGACCACTGGAAGTAACACGCCTTCCCGCCTCATCGGTCACGCCGCCGGTCAGCACGAACACGCGTTGGCAGAGCGCAGGGTGTGTTTCCCAGAGCCACTCGAGCAGCTCGGCGCCGGAGCCGTCGGGGAGCGAGAGGTCGCAGAGCACCAGCTGTGGCTGCGGCCCGGTCTCGAACGCCATCCGAGCGGCGGTGAGCGTGGCAGCGACCGTGCTTGAATAACCCGCGGCGTCGAGGACACGGACCATGGCCTTGCGCGCGGCTTCGTCGTCCTCGACCACGAGCACCAGCCCGTCAGCTGTCCCCTCGGCGCCCTCCCGCAGACCGCCGCTTGGACGTGCCGCCAGCGCCTCCGTCACGGCGCGCACCAGGTCTCGCGGTGTGACAGGCTTCCAAAGAGTGGGCAGGTCCTCCCGGTGCTTCCGCTTGGCGAGCCGGTCGACAAACCCCGAGGTGAGGATGACGGCAGCCTGCGGCGCGACACGGCCCGCGTGCTCGGCCAGGTCGTAGCCACTGCAGCCCGGCATCACCACGTCGCTGAACAAGAGATCGAGCCGCGACCCGAGCTCGTCGAGCTTCTTCTTGCCCTCAATTCCATCGGCTACCGCGTGCACGGTGAAGCCGGCGCTTCCGAGCACCCGCGTCGCCACGCTCCGCAGGGCCACGTCGTCCTCGGCCACGAGCACGACCTCACCTCGGCCCCTGGGTGCTTGGCCCGTCGTCTCTCGGGTGTTCGACTCAGGCTCCTCGGCGCAGAGCGGGAGCTCGACAGTGAAAGTCGTCCCCTGACCCGGCGCGCTCCTCACACGGATGAACCCGCCGGCCTCCGCGACGATGCCGAAGCAGGTGGCGAGGCCGAGGCCGGTCCCGCCGCCCTTCGCCTTGGTGGTGAAGAAGTGCTCGAAGATGCGGCGTTGGGTCTGTTCATCCATCCCCACGCCGGTGTCGGTGACCGTGAGGTGGACCCAGGCCTCGGCGCCCGATTCCGCGCCCGACTGGAGAGGATGTTCGAGCGCAATGCGCAGCTGGCCACCATCCGGCATCGCATCACGGGCGTTCACCGCCAGGTTGAGCGTGATCTGGTCGAACTGCACCGGGTCGATGCGGACCACGGCGGGCTGCGCCGAGGGAACGACCATGAGCACGACGTGCTCGCCAAGCGTTCTGACGAGCAGTTGGTGCACTTGGGCGAGGCTCTGGTTGAGGTCGACCGGCTTCCTCTCCATCGGCTGCTGTCGCGAGAATGCCAGGAGCTGTCGCGTAAGCCCCGCGGCCCGCTCGCCAGCCTTCAGCACCTCGATGACGTCGGCCCGGCGCCTGTCGCCCACTGGGAGCGCATCGCGGATGAAGCTCCCATAGGACAGGATCACCGCCAGGATGTTGCTGAAGTCGTGGGCGATCCCGCCCGCGAGCGAGCCCATGGCGTCCATCTTCTGAGACTGCGCCAGGGCGGCCTGAAGCCGAACGCGCTCCGTGACGTCGATAACGGCAGAGGACACGCCGAGGAGCGTTCCGTCGACGGAGGTGAGCGGCGCGTTATGCCACTCGCAGTGGATGGTGCGCCCGTCTTTGGTGACGTTCTCGTTGGTCGACTCGTTCGCTCTGCCCTCGAGCAGCTCGCGCCACACCGCGTCGACATGAGTCCGCGCGGCCTCGGGCACGATGAAGTCTGCGCGCTGCCCGAGCGCTTCGCCGCTCGTGTAGCCGAAGAGCTCCGCCGCTGCCGGGTTCCAGTCCACGACACGGAAGCTGGTGTCCAACGCGATCCTCGCAAACGGCGACTGACCGAGGTGTAGCCGCAGCAGGTGCTCAGACTCCTTCACTTTGCCCAGTAGGGTCGATACGGCGCGCTCGCGCTGCCTCCTGAGCGCGGCGTGTGTCCTCAAGCGACAGGCGAACTCGAGCCCGTTTATGGGCTTGGTGATGAAGTCGACGGCCCCGGACTTCAGGGCATCGATTCGCAACTCACGGTCGTCATTGGCTGTCACGACCACCACGGGCAACGCAGGCAGCTTCTCCCGCTTCTGCAGCTCGGCGAGGATGGCAAGCCCATCGACTCCTGGCATCATCATGTCTAGGACGAGGAGGTCGACGAGCTCCCGCTCCATTAGGGCGAGCGCCTCGGCCCCCCCGCTTGCCGCAAGGACCTCGTACCCTTCGCGGGCGGCGAGTTCCGCCAGCAGAGTACGGCTGGTCGGCTCATCGTCGACGATGAGCACTCTCGGCCTTGAGATGTCCTCAGCCCTGCTCCCCCCACGGCGGCTGCGAGCTGCGCTGCCCCTGCTGGAAGCACCCGAACCGCTCACGTTGGACGGCAAGCTAGCTCTCACCTTGGTCGTCTGCGACCAACGAACGGGTGACCTGGCCAAGGGCCGGTCGGCTGCGGGCCGAGCGGCATGCCGGAATGCGGGGAGGCGATGATGGCATCCACAACCCAGGAATCAACCCACCGGTGCCCACCCAGCGTCCGAACCCCGTAACGTGTTTGGTTTCGAGCCGCCGAAGGACGGCTCGGTGGCAGACGCCCAGGCGGCGTGCCGAGAGCGTCGTCGTAACGACTTGATGACGTCTCACCATAATACCGAACCATGAACGGAACTAGTCGAGGACGCCAATAATCCACGGGACGGGAGACGGCGCTGCCGCAAGGGCACACCACTGGCTGATGGTGGAGAAGTACGCCGTCCTCAGCTCATGGCGACCGGGGAAGAACGCCCTTGCCCCGCGGACCGCCGGGGAGCGCGCTCAGGGCGCCTTGTAGTACATCGCGGCGTCCGGCCCGAGCGGGGCGCCGAGGATTGCCCAGACCACGACCAGGCGCACGCCCACCGCCAAGAGTCCCATCGAATACGGGAGCATGGACGCCATGAGGCTGCCCAGGCCGTACTCCGAGTTCCCGCGCTGGCAGAACGTGAGGATCAGCGGGAAGTAGACCATCAGCGGCGTGATGATGTTCGTGGTGGAGTCGCCCAACCGGTAGGCGGCGGCCGTCATCTCCGGCGAGAGCCCGAGCAACATCAGCATCGGCACCAGCACCGGGGCGAGGAGCGCCCACTTGGCCGAGGCGGACCCGATGAACAGATTGATGAACGCAGTCATGAACACCACCACGGCCAGGAGCACCGGCGTGGGCAGCGACATGGCGGACAGGCCCTTCGCGCCCGAGACCGCGATCAAGAGGCCCAGGTTGGACCAGTTGAACATCGCCACGAAGTGTGCGGCCGTGAAGGCGAGCACGAGGTAGTAGCCGGGCTCCGCCATCGAGGCCGCCATCATCTTGGCGATGTCGCGGTGGCCCTTCACCGAGCCGGCCGCCGCGCCGTAGACCCACCCGGTCGCGAGGAAGAGCACCAGGAACCCGGCCACGAGTGACTTGTAGAAGGGGCTGAGGCGCGCCTCAGGGGTGGCTTTTTCGTCGATGAAGGGCGCGCCGGGAGGGCCGTGAGGAGGGTCCACGCGAGGATGACCAGCAGGGCTACCCAGCCGGCGCGCTTGAGGCCTCGGCGTTCGTCCTGGGACACGGCGTGGGTCGAGTCGTTCTCGTTGGACTCGCTCCACGGGCCGAGGCGCGGCTCTACGACACGGTCGGTCACGTACCAGATCACCGGCAGGAACACGACGAGCATAGCGGAGAGGAAGTACCAGTTTCCGGCGATGTTGGCGTCCCACTTGGGGTTGAGGGTCTCGGCCGCGGCGTCCGCCCCGGACGGACGGCTCAGGCCCACCGGCGCCGCCGGGACCGAGCCGCGGTCCTCAGGCTGCGCTGCGGACGCGGCCCACCACGCAGGAGACGTAGCTCTTCGCGGCCGTGACCGCGCTGTCGAGCCGGGTCAGCTCCGCTCCGACGACGGGATAGCCGAGGGCGTGCAGCAGGTCCTGGGCCTCCAGATCGCGCTCGTCGGGTACTTCGGCTGACACGGTGCCGGCGTCGACGTCCACGGTCGCCACTCCGCCGAACCGCTCGCTCAACGACTTCTCGATGGTCGTGGCGCAGCCACCGCACTTCAGGTTTTGGATCTCGTACGTCTTCATCATCGTTCGCTCCCGAGCGGTGGGTCGTAGTCGGGTCGGGCCAGAAAGCCCCGTCAATCAGGGCGTTTCTTCCTGCCAATGGCGTCTACGAGGCCAACACGGCTCACGCCAGAGAGCCCACGCAAACCCCTTGCCAACGGACGCGACTCGTCCTTCGCGCATCTGCGCGCTCCGGGCCGAGGTCGCCCGTTCGGACGCGCAACTTCAGGGCCGCGCCCCGATGTGCTGGGTGCCCGAAGCGCCCTGACTGCGCTCGGGGTTTGCGGCACGTCTCCTGCTCTGCCCGCCCCCGAAGACCGGATCGAGGCGCCCGTGGGGCGTCCGTTCCCAACGACGCGGAGGCCCGAGATGCGGCGTGAGTCCCCGGTGGTGCTCTTCCTGACCATCCTGCTCGTGACGGGGTGCGGTGTTGACCGCCGCCACGGGGACGGTGACCCCGCGGTCCAGGAGCTCGAGGCGCTGAACCAGCTGGCGGGCTCGCTGGAGGCGAAAGCGCTTGCCGGCGACCAGACGCTCGTGGCGTTGTCCCGCGCGCTCGAGGAGCGGCTCACGCCGGCGGACGTAGGCGTCCTCGTACGCAACTACCGCGGGATGCTGGAGGGGATCAGCAGCAACACGGCGTGGCAGCCCGACGCGGAGTTCTACGCCACGCTCGAGCGCCTGAGTGACCTGCCCGTGCTCTCCGAGCTCCCGTCTCGGGTCGACGCCAAGCGCATCGACGGTGTCGAGCGTGGTGGACTTCGGCTCGCGACTCGCTCGTCGGCGCTGGTGCTCGGTCAGCTGCAGCCCAAGTGTGGGATCTCCTGCGACGCTCAGGCGCTCAGTTACGGGTACGTCGACCTCGCGCTGGACCACGTCGAGAAGTTCTTCATCTCCATTCTCGCGAGCGGCGTCGACTGCGCCAAGAGCGGCGGCGAGCTCGCGAAGTGCGAGGTGGACGAGAAGTGCACCGCAACGGACCTCGCGTTCAAGCTGGGGGACTGCGCGGTGTTCGCTGGCGGCCTCATCATCGATCTTTCCGGCTACGCGGAGATCAAGCTCGGCTACGCCGTCGCGAAGCTGGCGATCGCGCTCTGGACCGCCGGCTCCATCGGCAAGTCCGCGGCGCTCTGGGCCAACGACTGCCGCAACTTCCAGAAACAGAAGTGCACCGAGAAGACCTGTCCCTCGGGTGAGCGCCTCTGCTACGCCACGAACGGCGCGGCGGCGACGTGCTGCCCGACCGGCCTCGGCTGCATGACGTGCGCGGTGTGCAAGGACCTCTGCGGGGAGACGTGCTGCGCGCTCGGGCAGCGATGCGACGGGGGGACGTGCACCACGTGCGCGACCCCTTGCGGCACGCGCTGCTGCACCGCCAACGAGCTCTGCGATCCGGCGTTCGGCGGCAGCTGTGTGCCGTGCGACAACCCGTGTGGGAGCCTTTGTTGTCCGGCAGGCTCGCAGTGCATCCCATCGACGCTCCAATGCTGCGCGGCCCCGTGCGGCACCAGCTGCTGCGCCGCGGGGCAGACCTGCAACCCCACCACGTTGAAGTGTGAGTCCCCGACCGGCGTCTGCGACGGCTTTCCGCCCCTGAACTGCGCCGCGCTCTGCCAGCAGGGGGCTGAGATGGCAGCCCAACAGTGCGCTGAGAAGAACGGCACGCTCGACCCGATCAACATGCCCGCGTGCCTCGCGGACTGTCAGTGCATCTTGGACGCGATCCCCAACTTCGCGGCCTGTTTAGTGGGTCCGCAGTGTCCCGATTGCGCCGACGCCGAGGCGGTCGTCAAGGCGTGCGAGCGGTACAAGACGGTCTGCAAATACCCTAGGTGACCTGACCCGCCGTCAACGCCTGCTTCCGGCCACGCGGAACCCGAGCTGGCTCTCCCCCTTCGGCCGAACGTCACCCGGCTCCATACACTTGTAGGGGTCGCTCAGGCTGCAGAGGCCCCTCGACCTCCGGGCCCGCATGCGCGAGATTGCCGCCGCCGGATCGCATACGCCGGCGCCCGGTCCGCCACCCCTTGCCTCTGCAGGAGTCCACATGCGCTCGATGGTCCTCACCCTCATCGCTGACGACCGCCCCGGGCTGGTCGAGGCGCTCGCCGCCGCGGTTGCGCGTTGCGGTGGCAACTGGATCGAGAGCCGCATGGCGCGTCTCGCCGGGCAGTTCGCGGGGCTGGTTCGCGTGGAGCTTCCGGAGGCGTCGCGGGCGGCGCTGGAGCAGGCGCTCGAGTCGGTCACCGGCCGCGGCGTTCGCCTTCAGACGGCGGATGGCGGCGTCACCAGCAGCGAGCCCGCGCGGCTGGTCGCGCTCGAGCTCACGGGCGCCGACCACCCCGGCATCCTCGCAGGGGTCACGCGAGTGCTCGCGCTACACCACGTCAACATCGAGGAGCTCGAGACCGAGTGTGTCTCGGCCCCAATGAGCGGCGACCGGCTGTTCCGCGCCAGGGCGCGCCTCGGCCTCCCGGCGGGGCTGGACGAGGCTACGCTGCACGCCGACCTGGAGCGGATCGCGTCCGACCTGATGGTCGATCTCGAGCTGCGCTGAGCGGCTGCGGCGGCTAGTCAACGGACCGGCCGCACGCCGCCCCCGAATCGGTCGACCGTGCTCGGCGCGGAGACGGCTAGTTGCAGTAGTTCATGTCGACCAGAGCGTTGTTCGTGGTGGTGACCTTCGGGGTCCCGCTGGCGCCGCCCTGGTTGACGATGGGGATCCCGTCGGCTGGTGGGCTGCTGCAGCCCGCGATCCCGGCGCAGACGCAGCTCTGGAACAGTGCGTTGCAGTTGGCGAAGCCCACGGGCGACTCCTGCCACATGTTGTAGGTCGCGATCAGCGTGGTGCCGCTGTTGTTCAAGATGTCGTAGCCATTCGGGCAGTTGGCCTTCGTGCAGCAAGCTCCTGGGGTCTCCTTGCTGTTGCACGCGATGACGTTCCGCGACGTGTTGCCGTTCGGGTCTTGGCCGTTGAGGTTGATGGACCCGCCGGCGGTCGGGGAGGTGCCCTTCTGGTGCACGCCGTAGTGGTTGCTGAGGATTTGGTTGCCCCAAGCGGCGGTGACCTCGCCCCAGTCCGCGTAGATCCCGGCACAGCCATTGTCGCGGATGACGTTGCTCGTAAGGACGACGCGAGGATCGCCCAGCAGGTTGGTCGGGTCCTGCCGGAGGCTGACCCCGTCGTTGGCGAAGCAGCGGATCCAGTTGAACGTCAACTGGACCGTGGCGGAGCCATCCACATAGACGCCGTACCCCTTCTTGATCGGCTCGCACGCGATGCCGTTCGGAGTCCCGATGTAGCTGTTGCTGATGTCCAGATTGCAGCCCTGACCTGCCCAGATGGCGCGTTGTTTGGTGGGGTAGACATAGCTGCTGACGAGCGTCGCCGTGGAGATGGTCTCGGTGTCGGTGACTGAGCGGCAGTCGATCCCGATGTCCTGCTGTCCTGAGAAGGTCGAGCTGTACGCATTGAACGTTGCGTTGTCGATTTGGACGCCTGTCTTGTTGTCCTGGAGCGTCATCGAGTTCAGAGAGGCGGCACCGCCCCGAATCTCGAGACCCGTGCTACAGCGCTTGATTGCCCCGGCGTACAGGCTGACGGTGGGGCTGCCCCCTTGCGTGGACGGAGCCACCTTGAGGCCGGACTTCGCTCCCGCTCCTCCGCCCTGGCAGGTGGTGCCAATGGTCGCATAGTTGATCGCGATGGTGGTGTCGTCTTCGACCGCCTCGAACACATTGACGCCGGGTGAACCGGGAGCGCACGTGCTTGGCATGTGGACCGTGACGGCCTTCGCGAGCGGGATCGGATAGCGCTCCGCCGAGCTCAAGTTGCCCAGGGCGTCACCGACCACGTTCATGGTGAAGCCGATACCGGGCAGGTTCTTCATTGCCTGGCTCATGGTCAAGCAAGGTCCCCCGAGCTGGCCCCCGGCCGGCGACCGGCCGCAGCAGACGTTGTCGACTCCAACTGTCTCGTTGGCGTTGACGGATATCGTGTTGTTGTTGAAGTCCGGGCAGGTCGCGCACACTCCGAGGATGTAGAGCTCACCCTGCGCGCAAGTACAGTGGCCTCCGTGACAGACGCCGGTGTCGAACCCACAGGCGGTCCCCTCGCTGCCGACCTTTGGGCCCGAGACGACACACTTCGAGCTGCCGGTGGAGCACTCGGTCTTGCCGACTCCGCACTCATCGTCCGGGACACACGTGGTGCCCGCGATACACCCCTTGCAGTCGCCCGCCTTGCAGACCTGATTGGCACCACAGGCAGATCCGTCGACCTGGTAAGCTCCGGAGTCCGCGCAGGTCTCAGTCCCGCTGGCGCAGCTCGTTAGGCCGACGCGACACGGCTTTCCGGGCACCGAGCACACCTTGCCCTCGACGCAGGTCTTACACGTCCCACCGCTGCAGTACTGGTCCCCGCCGCATGCGGTCCCGTTGCCGACCGCCTGTCCCGTGGACTTGCAGACCGGCGCGCCGGTTTCGCATGAGATCTCCGCGTTCATGCACGGGAGATCGGGTAGCACGCACGCCGCGCCCGCGCTGCACGGGTTGCAGGTCCCGCTCTGACATGCGCCGCCCGGGCAAGCGGTTCCGTCCGGCGCGGGTGTGGCCGTGGGGACGCACTGCTCCGTGCCGCTGTCGCAGCTGGTCTTGCCCACGGTGCACGGGTCGCTGGGGGTGCATGTTTTGTCCGCCTGGCAGCCCGAGCAGACCCCCCCGCTGCAGACGGAGTCCGTCCCGCAAGCCGTGCCGTCGGCGGCGTAGTTGCCTGTGGGGACGCACGTTGGGCTGCCCCCGCCGCACGAGATCTGGCCCGGGTTGCAGGGGTCGCCCGTGCTGCAGTCGGTGCCTGCCACACAGGGGCTGCAGGCGCCGTCCAAGCAGACGTTGCCGCCTCCGCAGCTCGTGCCGTTCACGGCCTGGCTGAAGCTGCCACACACCGGGGCGCCGCTGCTGCAGTCGATCACGCCCACCAGGCAGCCGTTGGTGGGAGACGTACACTCAGCGCCGGAGTCGCAGGCCTTGCAAAGGCCGCCCTTGCAGACACCGCCGGTACACGCGGTGCCGGTGGGCTGATTCTTCACCGCGCCGGTGCAGAGCGCTTCGCCCCCGGTGCACTTGGTCGTGCCGATCTTGCACTCGTCGCCGATGTCGCACTCTGTCCCAGCCGTGCACGGGTCGCAGGAGCCCTCGTAGCAGTAGGATCCGGCCGAGCAGACCGTGCCATTGTCCTTGTACCCGGCGAAGATACACTGCGGAACGCCGGAGCCGCACTCGAGCGTCCCGGTCTCGCACGCAGACAGCGAACACGTCGCTCCCTGGATACAGGGGACGCAGACGCCTGACGTGCACACGCCGCCGTCGCAGCTGGTCCCGTCGGGGCCGTTGGCTGCAACACACTCCGGGACCCCGGTCGTGCAGTCGACCACCCCGGTCACGCACGCGTTCGTGTTTCCGGGGATGGCGCAGTCCTCTCCAACCGGACAGACACCGCAGAAGCCGGCGGTGCCGTCGCCGCCACACGTTCCGACGCTACAAGTACACGTGCCCCCGCACCCGTCTGACGTTCCACACTGCCCGCCCACGCAGGAGGGAGCGCACTCGCACTGTCCCGCCGCGCCGCAGCTCCCGAACTGACAGGTGCCGCAGCTCCCCCCACAGCCATCGTCACCGCAGGTCTTGCCGTCGCAGGCCGGGGTACATTGGCAGTTTCCAGTATCGCCGCAGACCCCGAACTCGCACTCGCCGCACGTCCCGCCGCAGCCGTTGTCGCCGCAGTCTTTGTCAGTGCAGGACGGGGTGCACACACACAGGTTGTCGTTGCCGCAGGTGCCGAAGGTGCATTCGCCGCACGACTCTCCACAGCCGTCGTCGCCGCACTCCTTGTTCTCACAGCTGCCGACACAAGCGACGCACTGGCCGTCAGCGCACGCGGCGCCGTTCTTACAATCGCCGCACGACCCGCCGCAGCCGTCGCCGCCGCAGGCCTTCCCGGTGCACTCCGGCTCGCAGGCCACGCATTGCCCCGCATCGGAGCAGGCTCCGTCCGTGCAAGTGCCGCAAGAGCCTCCGCAGCCGTCGTCCCCACACTGCCTCCCTTCGCAGCTCGCCAGACAGGTCAGGCACTTGCCTTCGGCGGAACAGTGGGGCGCCGCCCCGGGGCAGGTGCCGCAATCGCCGCCACAGCCGTCATCGCCACACTCGCGTCCCTCGCACTGCGGGGTGCAGGAGGCCTTGCACAGCTTGGTCGCCGTGTCGCACGCCTGGTCGGCGGTGCAGGCGCAGGTGCCGCCGCAGCCGTCATCCCCGCAGGTCTGGAACGGACACTCGGGTGTGCAGACCGAGACGTCCTCGTCCTTGTTGTCTTCCTCGACCTTCGGCACGTCGGCCAGGAGCACGGTGCTCCCAGCCTCGGTTTCGGTGCACCCCACGACCATGAAAATGGAGCAGAGCGCGACCGCCATACGGATCAGGCGCAAGGACCTTAACGACATCGAAACACTCCTCGGACCGAGTTGCGGCTCGGCCAAAAACGCGGGGAGCCTACTCTACCCGAAGCGTACGGCGGGGCGAAAGCGGCCTCCCGACTTGGCCGCCCCGGACGCGCGGCGTCGCCTCGCCCCCGGCGCCGCGACGAGTGGCAGTTCCGGCAGACGCCGGTACTTCCTCCCCACGTCCCAGCCACCGACCCGCCTTGGTACGGGGCCCGAGCCATATGGACTCGTGGACGAAGAGAAGGCCTGCTTCGGCCTCGCACAACACAGATCCACCGCAGAGTCGCGCTACGGCTCACGGCCCCGCGGCTCAGGCCCGGCTCTCGAGGAGCGCGCGCAGCTGAAGGAGGATCGCAGCCACGACGTCCTCAGGCGGCGGGGCTGCGGACACGACGTGGCTGCAGATCTGCCGGTATCCGTCGACGACCCGACCGCGGAAGGCCGGATCCGTGCTCAGTCGATCTTCCTCGCCCGTCGTCGCGTTGCGCCCGGCCCGTAGCCGGAGACGACGATGGGTCTCCGGAAGTGTCAGGAGGACGATGGCATCGGGGAGCAGGTCCTTGTCGGGGAGGTTGTCCAGCGTGGCGGTCATTCCCCGTTCTGCCGACCCGAAGGCCAGCGTGCTCGCGACCGAGCGGTCGAGGACGACACGCGCTCCGAGCTCCGCGGCGGCGCGCGCCTCCACCATCGCAGCGCGGTTGGCGTCCAGATACCACGCTCTGCGTTCTTGTTGCGGAAGGCCGTCAGCCACGGCCCGCGCCCCAGCCACTGAGGCGGGCGGGTTTCGTACGACCGTCGCTCCGAGGGCCACGGACAACAGGGCGACCGTGGTGGACTTTCCAGTGCCGTCAAGTCCTTCCACCGCGATGATGGGACCCCTCATCACGCTTCCCCCTGGGCTGACTGGCGCTCGCCGCGAGCCCAGGCGTACTCCCCGCCACGCGCCAGGAGCCGCTGGTTGCTGAAGCCGACGGAGGCCAGCGCTGCTTCGGCGCCGACTTCCAGGATGTACTGGCCGACGCAGTGCACGCCCCCGCTGTTCCCGAAGAAGCGGCCCATCGGGTCCACCATGGCGTACGAGTCGGTCATTGCGCCGTTATCTTCGGCGACCACCGCCACCCCGGCGTCGAAGAGCGAATCGTGGCGAGCCACGAACGCAGCGAAGGCCGCAGCGTCGACGAGTAGGTCGGCCACCGTGTCTTCGTTCTGGCCCTCGACGCGGAGGACCTGGAACACCTTCCACCTCTGGGGACGAATCGCCAGCACGAGGCTGTGCATGTCCTCGTTGACGTTGTGTTGGGTCACCACCGTGTTGAGCTTCACCGCGGCGCCGTTGGCGCGTGCCCTCTGCGCATGGGCGACTACCTGCGCTGTGTAGCCAGGGCCGCCGCGGCCCACGAGCGTGTTGCCTGCATCCGTAGCGGAGTCGACGGAGAGGCCCACCCAGTCGAGTAGTTTCCCGCCCGGCGAAGCTAGGAGTTTTTCCAGCCGCGCCCCGTTGCTAACGATGCTGGTGGTGAACCCCAACTCCCGGGCAGCGACGACCAGCCGTTCGATGTCTGGATGCAGGGTGGGCTCGCCGCCTACGAAGTTCATCTTCTCTCCTCCGGCCTCTCGCACCCGGCGCATGACCTCGATGGCGAGCACCGTGGGGAGGCGGTTCGGCGTCTCGCGGAACCTGGCGAAGCAGTAATGGCAACGAGCGTTGCATGCCCGGAGCAGATGGAAGTTGATCGCTCGAGGAAACATGTGGACCTCCAGTTTGTGCACTATGGCTGGCCGGGGAGAGGCATCAGGGCCTCCGGGGATGTGGCCAACTCACTGACCGCGGCGCGTTGTCTGCGGGCCTGTCGCCGCGCCGAGGGCCCTGAGGGCTCTGACGACGGCACTGGCCCCTCCAGTGACCTGGATCCACGGGATCCGTAGGTCCCGTGCTAGTTTTCGTGCCGAGGACCAGCCGGAGTGGCCGAGGCCAGAGGGCACACAGACTACGGCCGTCACTCTGCCGCTACGGAGCGCAGCCAAGAGTCGCTTGAGGTCGCCATTGCCGCCGACCTTGCAGCCGGCGAACCAGTCGATACTGGACTCGCAGTGTCCATCGACTAAGGGGGCGGAGACTCCGCCATACACGACGACGCGACGCCCGCTAGTCTGTTTTTCGAACTCTCCCAAGTCTCACCTCCCAGTGGTGGTGAGGACGGAGAGCACGCGGTGTGCCGGCGGTACCGGTGTTGGATGTCTAGTAGGAACAGTGGGTTAGTCACCATTCCGGACTTTGCGCCTCGCTGCGTGCGACGTCGCGCGACGTCGCGCGCTACAGCTCGGTGCTACTCACAGGGCAGCAGGTCGATCCCGGCACGCCTCACGGCGTTGGCGAGATCTGCCTCGTCCGTGAACCCGAGTTCACGCGGAATATTGCGTGCGCGCTCCGGCACTCCGCGGCGCTGATACGTAAGTACCTCGCACCGCGCGTGATCGATGACGTCGTGAGTTCGAGTCCCGTTGAGCGCCCGGACGCGAAGGCCCAGCTTCCGCATCATGGCTTCGTCGGACGACTCTGACCGCTGATCTTCCTCTTGTGCCCGTTTCAGCAACTCCAGCGCGGCCGACTTCTGTCCGCGTACCGCCTCGACAAGGGCGAGGTAGTAGGCCGCTCGTGCTGCGACCTTGGGCTCCACAGTGCTCGCCAGCGCCGCTGTGCAGTCGGCGACCGCGCCGTCCAAGTCGCCCATGTCGAAGCGTGCCTGACACGCCCAGCGCCGCGTGATGGGGGCGCTGGTGCGCTGGGCCGTTTCGATGGCAAACGCCAACGCTTGCTCGAGCCGCGCAGGCGTGTCGTTCTGTGGCTTGATGAAGTCCGCTGCATGGTCGTCGACCCAGTCCGCCACGGCAAACTCCGGATACAAGCGCTCGTAGCTCTCGGACTGAGCAAGGACCACCCCTGTCCAGGTGGAAGTCCGGCTCGAGAACACCCGGTGCAGCACCGTTGTGCTCCCGCGGTCCCATCGAGCCGCGGGACAGCCATCAGCGTCCTTGAACGCAGGCCGGTCGGCCGCACCCAGCACGGTCGCCACTGCCTGCCCTGAGCCAGGCTCCTCTGCCTTGAACCTGAGCCACAGCCGCACGAGCCGACCACCGTGGAAGCCGAGGCGATACCGAACCGCACCCCCAGGGTCTAGAGCCCGTGACAGCTCGGTGTAGCCACGCGGTAGGTCGAAGGCCGACCGCTGCCACCCCGCAGTGGTCTGTTCCACCCGCTCGGACGTGAGCGTCCAGAGGTCCGCGGCTCGGAAGACGCCCCGCCGGGCGAGCTCCGCCAGGACCTGCGGGCCGAGGCGCAAATGCTCGAGCACACGGAGCGGCTCCGCGGCGGCCATGGGCGCCGGCGGCCCGGCTCGGTTGGTCAGCGCCGCCGCCACAGGTGCAAATGAGGGTGGGCCCTCGCGGATCTCGATGGGGCGCAACGTGCCGGCGTGCGCCGGGCTCCCAGACGGCTCCGCGTCGCTGCTCCTCTGCCACGACCACGCCACTCCGACCGCGAGACAGCTGGTCGTGACGGCCGCCACCACCCATCGCAGTGGTCGCCGCGCCGGCGGGCGGTCGGCACCGGCGAGCTGGGTCAGGAAGTCCGTGGCCGTAGGCGTGCGGTTGCGCATGTCCAAGAGCGCTCGCAGGACGATGTCCACGAGCCGGGAGGAGACGCCGGGGCGTCCTCGCAGAAGCTGGCGAGCCTCTATCGCGGAGCCGGGCGCGCGTCCGACGAGCAACTCGCAAAGGACCACCCCCAGGGAGTACACGTCGGACGCAGCGGTGGCTGAGCCGCCAGTCGCCAGTTCTGGCGCGCGGTATCTGGGCGTTCCCGGATGAGGACCGGGCTGCCCGATCCGCGCAACCGCGCCCGTGTCGATGAGCTTGACGTGCTCCTCCCCGCTGGAGGCCACCACGAGCGTGTTCTCCGGCTTTACGTCGCGGTGCACGATGCCCGCGTGGTGGAGCGCCTCGACACCGCGGGCTAGCTGAGTAACCAGCCCGACGGCGCGGGCAGGCGTCAGACCACCTTCGCGGTCGAGGAGCCGGCGAAGGTCTTCGCCGTCGACCCACTCCGTGGCTAGCCAAGTCAGGCCGTCCTCCTCCACGGCCACCTGCTCGAGCGCCACGACATTCGGGTGCTTCACTGCTATCAACGCCCGGCCTTCGGCCAGCAAACGACTGCGGCCCTCCTCCGTCCGCGCCCGGCGGTCATGCAGAATCTTGAGCGCTGCGGGTCGGCCGAGGAGGTCTTGACCGCGATACACGGCGGCCGTCCCACCTGACGCCACATAGGCTCGCACGCTGTAGCTACCCCCAAGGCGTCGACCCCTCAGGGGCTCGGCCCCGTCCAGCTCACCGAATGGAGCGCCGTCGTCCGGGCACATGGCATCGCCGGCTGATGCTGCACGACCGCAGAAGCAACAGTGGCGCACGGGCGCGTCCAATGTAGGCTGGCTCATGGGTCGACCTTGTCACACCGTTAGACCAGGAGTAAAGACGCCGTGCTCACACCCCCGCCGCCCGGCTCCGCCCGCACCCTGACCCGCGACGAAAGCCCGGAGGCTCCGACCGAGGGGGGACCACCTCGCCTCGTCGTAGTGTTTGCACCCTCCAGTGGAGACGTGGGCCGCGAGGTGTCCCCGGGGGAGCTCGGACGTGAGGCCGAGCAGACTCTGCCGGACGCGCGAATGAGCCGCCGTCACGTTCGGTTTTCGGTCGATGGTCGGCAGCTGTTCGTTACGGACCTGAACAGCAAGAACGGCACAGTCGTCAACGGTCGCCGGATCGCAGGCCCAACCGCACTGTCGGCGAACGATGTGGTGCGTGTCGGTGACACTCTGTTGGTCGCGGACCCTCCCATTCCCTCGGCAGCCAACGGCCTTGGCGACGACCTGAAGCTCGTGGGCCAGTCCAGCGCGATGGCAGAGCTACGGGCTGCAGTTCGGCAGTACGCCAGAGATCGAAACCCCGTGGTGATCCTCGGTCCCACGGGTACAGGCAAGGAGCTCGTAGCTAGCGCTCTCCACAACTTGAGTGGGAGGAGCGGCCCGTGGGTTCCCGTCAACTGTGCAACGATCGCACCGCGAGACCTCGCATCTTCCATGCTCTTCGGGCACGAGCGGGGAGCCTTCACGGGCGCGAGCGAACGGCGGCAGGGCTTCGTGCGGGAGGCCGACCGCGGCACGCTCTTCCTCGACGAGCTCGGGGAACTACCTCTGGATGCGCAGGCGCTGCTTCTGCGCGCACTCCAGGAGCGCAAAGTGCGTTCGGTGGGCGGACAGCGAGACGAGCAGGTCGACGTGCGGGTGCTCGGAGCGACTCACGCAGCGCTGGGTGGGGACAGCCCCGGCGTGGGGTTCAGGGAGGACCTCTGGTACCGCCTCGCCACGCTGCAGATCAACGTGCCACCACTGTCGGCCCGTCGGGTGGACATCCTTGCGCTGTTTGCACATTTCGCGCACGATCTGCCACCTCTGGACCCAGCCACAGCCGAGGTTCTCTGTGGTCGGGCTTGGTCCGGCAACGTCCGAGAGCTTCAGGGCGCCGCTCTGCGTGCCGAGATCCACTCACGCGGGGGGCCCAGGGTGCTGCCGGAGCACCTTGCGTTACCCCCGGACAGAACGACGTCGGCCGAGGGCGGCGTTGGGAGGCCCACCATCGACGAAGCGCTGCGTCAGACGGGAGGGAATCGCGCCCAGGCCGCCAAGCTGGCCGGCGTCGACCGGTCAACGGTGTACCGCCACTTGGGGCGCTCTGGGAGCGCGGGGGAGGCGTGACATGACAGGTCGAGCGGGCGCTGTCGCTCTGGGGCAAAGATCGCCTGCCCAGCGGCACTCGTGGCCGCACGTAGCGCCCAGCCGCGTCCGTTCGGTCCTCTGGGCGCACGTGCCGCCCAGCGGCCCGGCGGCTAGCCGCGTGGGGCGCTGAGGAGCCCGTTCCAGATGGGCTCGAACTCTGCCTTCACGCGGGCGTACGAGGGACGCTCGCACGCCCGCTGGTAGTAGGCGGCGAGGTTCGTGTGGCCCTCGAAGGGCATCACGAACTGGGCGTAGAACAGGGGTGGGATCGCAGCACAGTCAGCCATCGTGAAGTCCTGGCCCGTGAGCCAAGGCTGCGTCGCGGTGGCCTTGTCGATGTGCGAGTACGAGAGCGCCAGATACTTCTGGGCGCGCGAGGCCTTCTCTTCGTTGACGGGGCGGAAGCCGAACTTCTGGAACAGCAGCTCAACGGCGGGATCGTTGAGGTAGAGGTCCGACATGCGGTCCATGAAGCGCGTCTGGCGCGCGGCGAACCGTGCAGCGGGGATGAGCGGGCGGCTCTGCGGGAACTCGTCCTCGAGGTACTCGATGATCGAGGTGGACTCCGGCACCTGCCACCCCTCCTTCGGGACGAGGAAGGGCAGCTTGCCGAGCTTGCTCACGCCCTCGAACGCTGCGCGGCCCTCGGGGGTCATCAGGTTGACCACCTCTCCCTCGAACGGGATCTCCTTCTCGTAGAGCGCGGTCAGAACCTTCTGGGAGTAGGTGGAGAGCGGGTTGTAATAGAGCTTCACGGATCCTCCGGTCTTCCGCCGGGTTCGTCCCAGCGTGGGTTGGGCTCGGGGCGGGGTGGCGCGCCGAGCGGCCCGTTCTACACCGCGAAGTGGGTGTTGAGTGGGGCGAAGCACGCGGACCCGCCGTACTGGGGCGAAATTCTGAACCGCCGGCTCGGCTTGGAGCGCTGTGTGGGGCTGCGACGCCGAGCGGGGGTCCTACAGGGCTTTCGTGTAGAGCCGCCAGCGCCCATCGCGGCGGTCGGCCCACACGAGCTGATCCGAGGACGCAGCGATGGGTACCGAGACCCCCACCAGGGCCTCGTCCGAGGTGACCCTCTCTGGGGCGGCGTCGGCGACGTCGAGCCGGCGGCTCCAGATGGCATAAGGCCCGCTGCGGTAGTCGAACCAGAAGAGGCGATTCCCTGCCGCGACCGGCCGACCGTAGAGCGAGGGCTTGCCCCCGTCCGTGAGGGTTCGGGTGGCGCCGTCTACGTGCAGGCGGAGCTCGGGGGCACACAGGGCCTCGCTGCAGCCGAGTTGGCGCATGTACGACTTCGTGACCACGCCATGGTCCGTGCTCACGGCGGCCAGGAAGTCCCGGTCGGGATCCGAGAGCGTCGGAAGGGCCTCCTCGTTCACGGGGTCCCAGCCCTTCACGAGGGACGTGGCGCCGCTGTAGTCCACCCACACGATCCCGGCGCCTCCGATGGAGAACGGCTGGCCGCGCCCCAGCCCGCCGAGGCCTCCGGGCTGAGTCCAGCTCTCGTACAGGTAGCCGTCGAGCACGAGGTCGAGCTTGCCGCTGTCTACCTCCAGGCGGAGCACGCCGTTGCGCCCATGCTGATACGAGTAGCCGTACCACCACAGCGCGCCTTCGAAGGGGACAGGGGTCACCGAGAACCAGTGATTGTCCGGCGGGGCCCGCTGGGTGGAGGCGCCCGTGGCCAGGTCGAGGACCTCGACCCAACCGTCGTTCCGCACCCGCACCAGGTTCCCGTCTCCGATCCGCGGCGCCGACTGGAGGTAGGTCTCCGTGGCCACGACCGTCTCTTCGCCCGTCCCGAGGTGTCGCAGCATGAGCCGCCACTCGCAGCCCCCGCAGCCCACGCAGGCGAGGCAGTCGATCTCAGGTGGCGCAGGATCGGCCGGATTGGCCGTGTCGGCCTCGGCCTTGGCGGGGGCGACGGGCGCCACCGTGTACCAGGCGAGGTGGTCGCCCCCGAGGACGGGCAGGAGCGCGTCCAAGCCGACTGGGGTGAGCGCCGTCTCCAGGCTGGCCGAGGGGGCGGGAGGCTCAGGAGGCGCCACGTCCTCCCCTCCCTCGGCGTCGCCCGAGGCGGCGTCCGGCCCGTCGCCGTCGCCCGCGACGTCACCGGAGGGGGTGGCGTCGTGGTTGGGAGGGGTGCTCGTGTCCGAGGGTTCGCAAGCGAACACGAGCAGTAGGGCGAGGGCGACGGGCACGGTACGCATGGGAGAGACCTTCGTGAGCGGGCGCTCCAAGCGCCGCGGTGGGCGGCTCGGAGCGCGGTTCTACTACTTGACCTCGAGCGCCACGGGGCCGGCTTCGGCCGTGATCGCCTTGTTGTAGTAGAGGTAGGCCTCGGATTTGGGCGCTGTGGCCTCCAGCGGGTACCGGGCGCGAAGCCCGTACTGGAACACCGCCGGGGCGCCGGGCTTCACGGGCTCGAGGTAGACCACGAGGCGCAGCGGGCGCAGCTCGTACTTGGCCACCACGCCCTGTCCCACCACGGCGTCGAGCAGCGCGGGGTCGAGGTCGAAGCCGGGCGGGAGGCCCATCTCCGCCATCATCATGCCCGTCTGCTCGGGATCGCTGTTGGTCACCGACACCGACACGGTGACCGTGTCGTTGGTGGCCAGCGTGGTCTTGTCGTACTGCACGTCGATGGCGAGCGGGCCGGTGACCTCGGGCTCCACGTCCGTCCAGGGCAGGTAGTACGCGCCGGTCAGCTGCCACATGAGGTTGCCCACGCCCGAGTACTCGAGCGTGACGTCGGCGTCGCCCTCGCCGAGGCGGTCGGCCAGCTCCACTTGCCAAAGCACGTCGGCGTTCAGCGCGTCGAACGTGCGCTCCGCCACGAGCTCGCCCCCGAGCTTCACCTTCACGGTCGCGGCCGTGTTCGGCGAGCCGGAAGACAGCGACGCGATCAGCGCCTTCAGCGTGAGCACCGTGGCCTGCGTGGAGTAGCCCCAGTTGCCCTGCGGGTCCTTGCTGGCGATCAGGAACTCGAGCGCGCCCTGCACGTCGCTCGGGAAAGCGGCGGCCTGCATCAGCGCCAGCGCGACCAGCGCCGTGGTCTCCACGTTGCCGCTCTCGCCGTAACCACCCACCATCGTGGCCGCGTCAGGCGCCCAGTAGGTCTTGTTGCCGTCCTCCTTCGCAGCGGCGTGGAGCTTCTGCGTCAGCGGGCCCAGCGCCGGGTCTGCCGGATCCGCCGTGCCGAGCGCCAGCGCCGTGAGCGCCAGCGTGTAGACGTCGGTCTCCGTCTTCGAGGCCGCGCGGAGGTAGGACACGGCCTTGGCGACCGCGCCGTCCTGCCCGCTGGCATAAGCCAGGGCCCAGGTGATGTACGCGGTGGCGCGGACCGAGCCGGCGCCCAGGTTCTCGTTGCCCGAGTGGAGGTGTCGCTCCTCGGTCCACGAGCCGTCCGACTGCTGCCGGTCCACCAGCCACTGCGCCGACCGCACGAGCAGCGCGTCGTCCACGAACGCCACGTTGCGCGTGTCGGTGAACATGATGAGGCTCACCGCCGTGAGGATGGCGTTGCCCGGATCGTCGCCCACCCACCAGTTGAAGCCGCCCGAGGCGCACTCGAAGCCAACGAGGGACTGGTAGCCGAGGCTGATGTACTCCTTGGCGCGGATCCCCAGCTCGGGGGTGAGGGTGCCCGTGCGGTTGAGGTAGTCGGTGACCAGCACGTTGGGCCAGGCCGACGACGTGGTCTGCTCGAAGCAGCCGCCGGGGAGCTGGAGGATGGAGTCCATCCCCTCCACCACCTGCGACATGAAGCCGGGGTACACCTTCACCGTGAGGCGCTGGGCGCCGTCGATGTTGTTCTCGGGGATCGTCACGGTCTTCTGCACCAGGTCGGACTTGGACTCGCCCTCCGCGCTGGCGGGGAAGCGCGCCGACACCGTGATCGGGAACTCCTTGCCGTCGGGGCGCACCTCGACTGTGCGCTTCACTGCGTCGCTGGCCGACTTGCCGGTGGCCACGATGGTGAGGGCGTGGACGCCCACGTTGAGCGCGCGGATGTCGAAGCTCACGGCCGCGACCTGATTGGGTTCCAGCGTGAGCGTCCGGGTGGTGGGGCCCTCCGCCTGGAACCAGTCGGCGTCCTCGAGGGCGAGGGTCACCGTCTGCTGCTCGGGGAGGTAGTTGTAGACCGCCACCGGGGCCGAGAACGCGTCGCTCCGTGTGATCGCCACGGGGAAGTCGATGTCCGCGAAGAAGTCCTGGAAGACCAGGAGCGACCCTGTGCCCGAGCCCAGCCCGCCCGCCTGGCTCGACGCCAGCCCGGTCATGCGCCACGTGGTGATCGAGTCGGCGACCTCCACGGTGAACGAGCCCTTGCCGGCGCCGTCGG
This sequence comes from Pseudomonadota bacterium, assembly GCA_005776725.1. GTDB lineage: Bacteria > Myxococcota_A > UBA9042 > SXOO01. Next base: position 73,728 of record SXOO01000030.1, read on the forward strand.
TGATGAGCGCCGGGTTGGTGTACAGCGTCTCGGGGAAGTACTCGCGCACCCGCGGTCCGCTGCCGCCCCCGTCGTCATTGTTCTTGACGTTCGGGCCTTGCTCGGCCGCCGGGGCTCCCGGGACAGGCATGCCGCCGCCGAAGTCGCCGTCAGCCATGTCGCCACCGTCGGCCCAGCCTCCGCCGGGCCCCCAGGCATTGCGGCCGTAGAGCGCCTCCCAGTAGGTGATGTCGAAGCTGTATTCGTCGCCGCTGAGGCCGCGCTCGTCGGGGCCGTTCGAGGTGACCGAGAGCTTCTGCGCCGTAGGATCGTAGGCGGTGGTGTACGCCCGGCCCCAGAAGTCCGCGCCCACCAGCTCGGCGGTGCCCACGAAGGTGGCGAAGTTCTCCGCCGTGATCGCGCCGGCGGTGGCCAGGTCGGACAACGCGTCGACCACGCGGGTCTTCTCGGCGTCCACCCAGGGCTTCAGCACGGCGTTGGCGCTGGCCACGTCGGCCTTGTAGGTGTCTTTCTCCAGGCCCGCGGCGGGGAGGTCGATGCTGGCGAAGGCGATCAGCGCCTTCTCCTCGGCCACTGTCGGCTCCTCGGCGCTGTTCACCACGCTCACGGGGTCGCAGCCGCCGCACGCCGGTGACACCGACGCGGACGCCAGCTCGGCCGCCAGATCGAAGAACACCTTCAGGAGCCCGGGCTGCACCTCTTGCAGCGCGAACACGGCCTCGTCGACGATCTGGAGGCCTACGGCCGCCGCCACGCCCTTGCCGGCTTCGTCCTTGACCACCACGTCGATGGTGGCGGCTTCGCCCGGGAGGTAGCTCTCGCGCTCCGGAGTCAGCGTCACCGCCAGCTCCTTGGAGGGCTGCACGAACACGACGCGCGTGTCGCGCACCAGCGTGCCGGTCTCGCCCACGTAGTAGGCCGCGAGGCGCAGGTCGCCCTCGTGGGAGGTGTCGAGGTCGATGGCCATACGCGCTACGCCATCCACCACGTCGAGCGTGGTGAGGCCCAGCGTCCGGCCGTCGGCCACCACGTCCAGCCACACCCGCTCGCGCGCCTCGCCCACGCGGACCTCCACGTCGAGCGTGTCGCCGATGCGGTAGAGCGCCTTGTCGGTGCGGAGCAGCACGGTCTCGGTGGGGGCCCCGACGTTCAGGGTCCGCTGAAGCGACAGCGCCTCGCCGCCGCCCGAGACGTCTACGTCGAACACGACCGCGCCGTTCGAGTCCGGCGTGAGCACGAGCTTCCCGAGGCCCTTGTTGTCGGTGGTGACGGTGGCCACGGTGTCGCCGTCCCGCTGAATGACCACGGTCGCAGCGACCGGGCCGCCCATCGGGTCGGTGGTGACCACGTAGACCGTGTTGGCGAGGCCCGGGACGAGCTTGCCGCTCTCGGGCACGAGGGCCACGTCCAGCGCGCCCTGCGCGATCGCGGCCGTCCTCGCGACTGACACCTCTTGCCCGGCGGTGTCGGTGGCCACGATGTCGACCTTGAGGAGCCCCTTGCCCGCGTCGAGGGCGGTGCCCACCACGTAGGAGGGCAGGGTGAGCTTGGCCTGGAACGTCCCGTCGGGCGACGTGGTGGCCTGCACCTCCGCGAACGGCGTGAAGTTCACGTCGAAGGTGGAGCCCACTACCTTGACGGTGCCGCCGTTCACGGCCTTCCCGAAGAAGTATCGGACGTCGCCGGTCACGGTGACCTCTGCCCCCGGTCGGTACCAGGGGGCGTCGAGCCCGGCGTCCACCTTGAACTTCGGGAGCACGTAGCGGTCGACGGTGATGGTCTTCTCGCTCACGGTCTCGCCCAGCACGGCCCGGATCGTCCAGGTGCCGAGGTTGAGCTCGCGCGCCAGCTTCAGGTCCGTGGACACCACGCCGTACGCGTCGGTGGTGGCGAGTTCCCGGGCGATCTTGTTGCCCTTGGCGTCTTCGATCTCGAACGTAAAGGGTTTGCCCGCTTCGGGCGTCTTGTCACTCGCTTTGAGCGCGAGGGCGCGGATGTGGACGGTTTGTCCCGGCTGGTAGAGGGGCTTGTCGGTTGTGACCAGCACCTTCTGGTTGCGCACCACGGCCACCGGCACCTCCTCGGTGACCGTGGCGCCGGTGCCGACGACCGTGACCACCACCGTCACCTGACCCACGTCCACGCCCGGAGGGAGCGCGATCTCGCCGCTGGCTGCGCCGGCTTCGTCCGTGGCGAGGTCGACCTCCACGACGCTGCCGTCGGGAGCCGTGGCCACCACGTGCACGGCGGTCCCGGCCACGGGCTTCTGCGATGCCGGGTCCAGCGCGAAGAGCGACAGGTGCGCCGGGCGTCCCGCCTCCACCTCGTCCTGAGCCATCAGGATGACCTGGAGCTTTCGGAGGGCGTCGTACGCGCTGCGCGCCCCGTCTGCCCCGCCGCCGCCCCACGTGAGGCGGTAGTCCAAGACGTACTTGATGAGGTCGGCGCGCGTGGTGTCGACGGGTAGCCCGTCGAGCGTGAGGGAGACCACGGAGCCGCCTGGGGCCGCCGTGAAGGCCTTGCGACCCTCGGCGACCACCTTGCCGTCGAGGTCGCGGAGCCCGATGGACACGTCGCCGTCCACGGAGCCGTTCCCAGGGTTTCCGATCGAGACCTCCAGGCGGGCGGTACCGTCGCCCGGGAGGGTGAGCGCCATGTTCTTCTCCTGGAAGACGGCGCGGTCTGTGGTGCGGTCGGGGATCTCGTCCCGGCTGGTCGGGACCTCGGCCTCCACGTCACTCGAGGTGCTGGAGCACCCAACTGCCTGCGCGCTCAGCAGCCCTGCGGCCGCCGCCCCGTGAAACCACTTCGACCATGACCTACGCATCGCTATTCCTCCCATACGTCCCGCTCGCGCGGTTGAGCCGGGGGACCGCCTCAGCATCCGGCGTGCCAAGCCGCGTCGGGGCGCAGGAGCCCGATCGGGGGCGCGAGGGGTGTGACGGGACTGCGCTCCACGGACGGGCCGTCCACTTCTTTTACGCCACGGTTCGGCCCGCCCCGCCCGTGGGGAGCCGCGGAGGCCATTTTCGTGAGTGTGGGCGCGCCTCCGCTAACGTGGCGATCCTGGGCGTCCGATGGACGCCCCAAAGGCGAGGAACCGTTCGATGTCTACACAGCTCCGCAGAGGCTCCCTATTCGCGCTCTCCGCCAGCCTGCTCAGCCAGGCGGCGATGGCGCATAGCGTCGCTCAGGTCCAGACGGCGATACACCTCGCCCCGGACACGGTGGCGATGCTCACCGAACGCGCCGCCACCACCAGTGTGCCGGGTCTCGTCCAAGGCGACATCGTCAGCTACGTGGTGCAGTTCACGCCGGTCGAGAACGGCGCCTTCGTAGGGCCGAACGGCTACGTCACGGTGTATCTGCCGGCTGGCGTCGAGGTGGTGGACGCGGCGATCGTCTCGAAGCAGGCCGATGGCAGCTTCGTGGCGGTCCCCCCCGCGACTCCTGGGCCCATCCCGAACGGCTGGGGGGCCCGGGGCCGCCGCACCTTCACCGCGGGGGACGCGGCGTGGGCAAGCCTCTACACCCCCGAGTGCTCCGGGCAGCCCCTCGGCCAGTGCAACGGGAGCCTTGCCCAGCTCTACGCCGATACGGGCATCTTCTACTCTACCGACTCCCGCACGGGCGTGTTCGTGTTACCCAGCACCGACGGCCGAGTACGACAAGGGACGAACGGCTACGACGTCAACCCGACCGGAGAGAACGCCCTCAACGATATCCTCGCCCAGGCGCGCGCTACGGCCCACAACCTCTGGGACGCGGCTCAGACCAACGCCTTCGGCTCCAACAACGGTGGGGTGAGCAGTCTGGCATCGCCCGCGTCGCCGGCCCCCTCGATCGGGAACGGCCAGGGGGCCACGCCGTTCGGCGCCGGCTCCCCCGTCGCGGGGCCGGAGACCGGCTACTCCAGAGACAACCTGGGCGCCACGGGCCCCTGGAAGCGGATCGCGTACCCCGGCTCGCGCATCGGGCTCACCTCGGAAGGGCCGGCCACCACGGAGACCGGCACGGGCACCGGACCCTCCAGCGCCACCCACATCGGGGGCGCATTGACGACCTCTGGGTTCGCGCTCTCGCCCACGACCCCGTTGCCTGCGGGAACGAACGCGCTCCGTTTTGCCGTGGGACGCCTCGATGTGGGGCAGCTGAAGCACGTCCGCTTCACCGTCCGCCTGACGGCGGCGCCTCCCCCTGCCGGCCTCATCATGAACAGCGAGGTCTTCGGTGGGGACTCGGCTCAGGCCGCCGGCAAGGCCGGGCAAGACAACGCGTGGCGGTACGCCGTGCCCTCCGTGGCGGACAACAACTCCAAGCTCTTCGTATCCGTACAACCCGTGGCCATTGACGGGATCGCCTTCACGGGCTCCTCCCTGCCGCTCGACTCCCTGGTCACCTATCGCGTCACCTACTTGAACACCGGCAACGACACCCACCAGAACGTGGTGTTGAAGAACCAGCTCCCGGGCCAGGTGTCGGGCACGGTCACGGCGGTCCGGCTTTTGAGTGGCCCGGATATCCGGCCGATCTCGCCTGCAGCGCCGGCCGCCGGTGCCACATTCTTCTTCCAGACCCTCGCGACGCTGGCGCCGGGCGCCGGAGGCAGCCTCGAGTTCGACGTCCGGGTCGATGGCGCGACGGGCGAAATCGTCACCGATACGGCCACCCTCTCCAGCACGCAGCTGCCGGACGGGGTCACCTTTCGATGCGTGACGCTCATCTCCGACCGCGCCGACCTCATGATCACCAAGACGGCCACTCCGAGCTCTCGTTCGCCGGGCGGATCGCTCACCTACACCCTCTCCATCAAGAACCAAGGCGCGTCCAACGCCACCGGCATTCGGGTCACGGATCTCCTCCCCACCGCCGGCGGGTCCAGCGCGGCCAGTCGCTTCGAGTTCACCGCCGGGAGCAGCGTCGTCACCGGCCTCACATCGGTAGCGCCCACGGCCACCACGCCGCCTACCGACCCGCTCGCCCTGGGACAAAACCGCACCCAGCTCACCTGGGACTTCGGCGCGCAGGTCCTTGCACCGGGACAGTCCTTCACCATTACGACCGGCGCCACCGTGGGTGGCAGCATCGCGGCCGGGACCTACCGAAGCGACGTCATCGTGTCTTTCGACAACTCGGACTTCGTGGGCGAGGCGCGCGCCTTTGGGGTGGCGCCCGTCGTGGTCGATGGCACGCCTCCCGCCACGGCGTTCGACCTCACCGAGCCGAACCCGACCTCGGACTCGACCGGCGACTTCGACTTCTCGTCAAACAAGGCGGGCGTCACCTTCGAGTGCCGCATCGGCGGCGCGAGCTTCGCGCTTTGCCCCGAGGTGTATTCGACGCCTGAATTGGCGGATGGGACCTACACCCTCGAGGTGCGCGCCCGTGACCTCGCCGGGAACGTGGACGCCACGCCCGCGTCCCACACGTGGACCGTCGACACCACCGCGCCGGACACCAGCTTCGACGCCGCCGAGCCGGCGCTGACCAGCGACGACACCGGCGACTTCGACTTCGGCGCCACCGAAGCTGGGGTGACCTATGAGTGCCGGCTGGGGACGGCGGCCTTCGCGCCGTGTCTCGAGGTCTTCTCCACCACCACGCTCCTCGACGGCACCCACGTCATCGCAGTGCGGGCCCGCGACGCCGCCGGCAACGTGGACGCCACACCGGCCACGCACACATGGACCCTCGATACGATTCCGCCGGGCACCTTGTTCGATCTCACCCCCGAGGAAGTCACCTCCGACACGACGGGTGAGTTCGACTTCGGCGCCGACGAGCTCGACGTGACCTATGAGTGCCGGCTCGATGGCGACGCCTTCGCCGCCTGTTCCGAGCTGTGGGCCACCCCGGAGCTGCTCGACGGGACCTACACTGTGGAGGTCCGTGCCATCGACGCGGCCGGCAACGGGGATCCCACGCCCGCTCTCTTCACGTGGACGGTCGACACCAAGCCGCCGTCGACCGCCTTTGACGCAGTGGAGCCCAACCCCACGAACGATCCGACCGGCGACTTCGACTTCGCCTCGGACGACCCCGCGGCCACGTTCGAGTGCCGGATCGGCCAAGACCCGTTCGTCCTTTGCCCAGAGCTCTTCGCCACGCCCGAGCTCGCAGATGGGACCTACACCCTCGAGGTCCGCTCCCGCGACCTGGCCGGGAACGTGGACGCGACCCCCGCGTCGGTGACCTGGACCGTGGACACGAGCGCTCCGGACACGTCCTTCGATGAAGCCGAGCCCAGCCCCACGGCCGACGCCAACGGCGACTTCGACTTCGGCTCCACCGAGGCGGGCGTGAGCTACGAGTGCTCCATCGGGAGCGTGGAGTTCGCCGCTTGTCCGGAGGTCTTCAGCACGGTCGCCCTCCTCGATGGCACCCATACGCTCGTGGTGCGCGCCCGCGACGCCGCCGGGAACGTGGACCCGACGCCGGCCAGCCACACCTGGACCGTGGACACGGTGCCCCCGGACACGCTCCTCGACGCTGCGGAGCCCCTCTTCACCACGGACGACACCGGCGACTTCGACTTCGGCGCGACCGAGAACGACGTGACCTGGGAGTGCCGCATTGGCGACGCGGAGTTCGCTGTTTGTCCAGAGAGCTACAGCACGGCGGCGCTGCCGGACGGCACCTACACGCTCACGGTCCGGGCGATCGACGCCGTGGGCAACGTGGACCCGACGCCGGCCTCGCACACGTGGACGGTGGACACCACGCCCCCGGACACGTCCTTCGACGCCGCCGAGGCGGACCCGACCATCGATCCGACCGCTGACTTCGACTTTGGGTCCACAGAGACTGGCGTGACCTACGAGTGTCGCGTGGACGATGGCCCGTTCGCCCCGTGCGACGAGGTGTACTCCACCGAGTCCCTCCCTGAGGGGACCCACACGCTCTCGGTGCGTGCCAACGACCCGGCGGGGAACGTGGACCCGACGCCGGCGTCGCACACGTGGACCCTCGAGCTCGCTAGCCCGGACCTCGACAAGGACCAGGACGGCGTGCTCGACGACGACGACAACTGCCCGGCGATCGCCAATGGGCAGCAAGAGGACCTCGATGAGGACGGCCTTGGCGACGTGTGTGACCCCGACCGCGACGACGACGGCATCTTCGACGACGGCGACGGCAGCGGGGAGATCGGCGACAGCGCGTGCGCCACCGGCGCGGTCGACGCCTGCGACGACAACTGCGTGGCCACGCCGAACGCGAACCAGGTGGACGCCGACGAAGACGGCCTCGGCAACGTCTGTGACCCCGATCTCGATGGAGACGGCGTCGAAGAAGGGACCGGAGACGAGCCGTGCGTCGGCGGTGAGCTGGCGGGCTGCGACGACAACTGCCCGCTGGTCCCGAACGGGGATCAGGCGGACGCCGACGCGGACGCGATCGGCGATGCGTGTGAGGACGACGATGACGGAGACGGCGTCCCCACCACCGAGGACGCGCCTTGCACCACCGGTGCCACGTTCGGCTGCTCAGACAACTGCCCCGATGTGCAGAACCCGGACCAGCTGGACACCGACGGCGACGGCGACGGCGATCTTTGCGACGACGATGACGACGACGACGGGGTCGCCGATGGCGAGGACAACTGCCCCCTCGTCGCCAACCCGTCGCAAGCCGACGGCGACTTGGATGGCCTCGGCGACGCGTGTGATTCGCCCGACCCGAAGGGCGACAGCGACGAAGACGGCGTGGAGGACAGCGTCGACAACTGCCCCGACGACGCCAACCCGACCCAGGCCGACAGCGACTTGGACGGCATTGGCGACGCGTGTGATTCGCCCACCCCGGTCGACGACCGCGACGAGGACGGGGTGGAGGACAGCGTCGACAACTGCCCCGACGACGCCAACC
>SXOO01000031.1 GCA_005776725.1 Pseudomonadota bacterium
ATTCAGTGCGAGTACTACGCGCTCGAGGGCCTCTCCAGCCTCATCAACACGGTCGATCTGGTGCGGCAGTCGCTGAACCCGCGGCTTCGCATCGCCGGCATCCTGCTCACCATGTTCGACAAGCGGAACCGCCTCAGCTTCCAGGTGGAGAACGACGTGCGGGAGCACGCCCAGGACCTGGTATTCCGCACGGTAATCCCGCGAAACGTGCGCGTGTCCGAGAGCCCCAGCTTCGGTAAACCCGTGCTCCTCTACGACGGCGACTGCAACGGCAGCTTGGCCTACCGCGAGCTCGGCAAGGAGCTCATGGAGCGCGAGAGCGGCTGGATGGCGCCGCTCGGGACCCAGGAGGAGGTGCACTGATGGGCTCTATTCACTCGTCCGTGCTCGGACGGGGCCTCGGTAGCCTCATTCCGGGTTCCAAGTCGGTCACGTCAGCCGCCCAGAAAGACGGCACGCCTCTGTTCGTGGCGGTTGACCGGGTCACGCCCATGGTCGGGCAGCCACGGCGGCACTTCGACGACGCGGCGCTGCGCCAGCTGGCGTTGTCCATCCGCGAGCAGGGCATCCTTCAGCCGCTCCTCGTCTCCCCAGACGAAAACGGCAACTACGCGCTGATCGCCGGCGAGCGTCGCGGGCGCGCCGCGCAGCTCGCGGGGCTCACCGAGGTCCCGGTAGTGGTTCGCCAGATCGGGCCCGCCGAGTCCTTCGAGGTGGCCCTGATCGAGAACATTCAGCGCCAGGATCTGGACGCCATCGAGGAGGCCGAGGCGTACGAGCGGCTCATCCGCGAGCTTGGTTACTCCCACGAGGCCCTGGCCAAGCGGGTGGGGAAGGACCGGTCCACGATCGCCAACTCCCTTCGGTTGCTGAAGCTTCCGGAAGTGCTCCGCCACAAGCTCGTCGACGGCGTGCTCAGCGCCGGCCACGCTCGGGCATTGCTCGGCTGCGACGAGCCGGACTTTCAGCTGGCCCTCGCGCAACGTGTCGAGGCCGAGGGGCTGTCCGTGCGCGCCGTCGAAGCGGCGGTTCAGGCGCGCCGCGACGCCAAGCCTTCGCCCAAGGCGCCCGAGCCCCGGCCACGCGACCCGAACACCGCCCGGTGGGGCCGCGCCTTCGAGAGCGCGCTCGGGCGCAAGGTGCGAGTGAAGGCGCATGGCGACGGCGTGATGATCTCCATCCCCCTGGAGAGCGCCGCGGACGTCGAGGCCCTGCTCGAGCGGCTCACGCCCCACTAAGATGGGCGCCGCGAAGCTGGGACTCGCCGCCTTGGCGGGCGCTGCCATCACCGCCGCCGCGCTTCTCCTGGCCGAGGCGCGCCCCGCCCCAGAGTCGGGCGCCTCTCCCGGGGTCAGCGCAGTCCCTGTGACGCCCGCGCCCTCAACGGAGCCCCCACCCGCGTCTCCGGCGCCCCCGGCAGCTGCCGCGCCGACCGCAGCGTGCCCGCCGGCACCGGTGTGTCCCGCGCCTACGTGTCCCCCGGCGCCGTCGTGTCCGCCGCCGTGTCCGCCCGCAGGGTCGGCCTCAGCAGCCGGCGTCGCCGCCGGCGTTGCCGCAGCCTCCCCGCTGCCGGCCGCCGAGGCCCTGGCTGAGCGCGTCAAAGATTTGGAGCGCCGGCTCGAGCGCGAGCGGCGGGCGGGCGAAGCGCACCGGACCTACGACCTCTCGCCCGAGACCCTCGGGCGGATGGCCGACCGGTGTGAGCTGCGCTGGGACCACCCGGCGATACGCTCCGACAAGCCGTCCACCTTCGATGACCAGTCGCTCGAGGACGTGGGGCTCGACGCAGGCGAGCGCGAGGCCGCCCAGAAGGTGCTCGAGGCGTTCAACGCCCGGGCGCTCGCGGAGGTGCGGCGCCTCTACACCGAGGTCACCGGCGACGAGAACACCGAGAACCTCGCCCCGGAGGCCATGATGGCCGAGATCAACGACAAGACCGACAAGCGGGAGGTCCGCCAGGTCTTCGAGCGGTTGGCCGCGGAGCGGGCCGGCCGCACGCCGCCGCCGGGCGACATCCCTGCCAACACGCCCTTCGACCAGCTCTACCGGCTGCTCCTCGGCGCAGGTGACTCCCTCGAGGCCGAGCTCGCCGACGTTGTTGGCGCGAAGAAGGCGCGCGGGCTGCGCGACGCCCACGACGGCTGGGGCTCCAAGTCGCGCAGCTCCTACGGTTGCCCGGAGCGCACGCCCTGACGCGCGGTGTGACGCGGTGGGCCGGTTGGACCTAGCGACCTCTCCGGTCTCCGGTGCGAGGGAGCCCCGTCAGGAGTCGCTTGGCCGTGTCCTGCCCCGACATGTACGCGCCGTGGACCGTGCTCGGGTGCTCCGTGTGGGTGTGCTCGCCCGCGAAGTAGACGCTCTCGGCGTGCGGCTCGTGGAACGTCTCGAGGGTCTCTGGTGAGGTCCCCACGCCAAAGCTCGAGTACGAGCCCCGTGCCCAGGGGTCACGAGCCCAGTTGGTGCGAACGAAGGCCTTGGGCGCAGCGGGGACCTTGTCGCCGAACATGTGCCGGTAGACGGCGGTGGCGCGCGCTACGACCTCCGCGTCCTCCAGGGCCGCCAGCTCTACGGCGTAGGGACCTGCGTTGAACGAGAGCAGGACGGGTCGACCGGTGAGCAGGAGCCCGTTCAGGTGTTCCGTCCACTGCCCCGGCGGGGATCCGACGTAGGTGAAGCGCGCCGAGTCTCCCCAGAACTGCTCCTCGTAGACCATATAGAGCTTGTCGAGCGCGCCCATCGAGAGCGCGTCGATTGCCTCCAGGCGTTCGGCGTCGAGCGGCGGCTCGAACTCGATCGCCCGGGCCTTCAGCACCCCGAGCGGCGCGGTGCAGATCACCCGCTCACAGCGCAGGACCTCTTTGGCGGTGTGGACCTCGCAGCCCCCCTCGTCGTCCACCACCACCCGCGTGACGGGCTGGCCGAGGCGGATGTCTGACGCGCCGCCCGCGATCGCCTTGATCACTGCATCGTAGCCTCCTGGGAAGAGCTGATCCTCCCCCTCGAAGCTCTCCGCGCTGTCGAAGTGGCGCACCGACAACGCCGCCACCGGGCTGGCGAACTCGTGCTCGATCTCATGGCTCACCGCGTTCCTGAGCGCGCGCTCGGCGCGCTCATCGAGGGCCATGTTGCGTATGGCGGCGTCGATCGCGGCGCCGAGCGACCTGTCGCTCCCTTCTCGCCGCTGCGCTCGCGCGGTGGACTCGATGCGGGCCGCGAGCGCCTCGAACCGCTTCTCGTAGGCCTCCACCTCGCTCTCGGAGAGCGGGCGGCCGTCGGCTGCGAAGACGGCGAAGTCTTCGTAGTCGTACGGGACGGTGGAGATGCCCTTCGCCTTCGCTAGCGCCGCGATCGGGTTCCCCTCGGTCCCGTGAATCCACGACGCTCCGAGGTCGAGCGAGAGCCCCTCGACCCCGCGCCAGGTCCAAACCCGCCCACCGATGCGTTGCCGGGCCTCGAGCACGGTGACCGTGACGCCCGCCGCCTCGAGCTGTGCGGCCGCCGCGAGCCCCGCGATCCCGGCTCCGATCACCACGACGCGCGCTTCCCCCGTGGGCGGTGCCGCCAGCGCACACCGAGTGCCGAGAGCCGGCAGCATCGAGGCAGCTAGCGCGCGGAAGAGGAAACGTCGGCGCGGGTTGGAGGCCCCGGTTGATAGGGTCCCCGAGTGAGGGTCTGTCGGTGTGCTCATGAGACCACTCCATGCCGGTGCAGCGCGCAACTGGCAAGGGCACCTTCGGCCGTCACCGATTACACAACCGTGACAAAGCGGACCGAAGCCTGACACGCGGTCTTCGTACACAGGTGCTACTCCTAGCGGCGAGGCGCAGCCGCGCCCAAGAAGGAGTGCCCCATGTCTCAGCTCCCCACGCCCGCCGAATGGCGCACAGCCATTGCGCCGTACCGCGAGGCCGACAAGCGCCGCAGCGTCGCGCAGATCATCAACACGTACGGCCCCTACGTCGCCTCGGTCGCGGCGGCCGTCGCAGTGTACCCGTACAGCGTAGCCGCTGCTGTCGCGTTCGCGCTGCTGGCCGGCGCCATCACGGTTCGCCTCTTCATCTTGGGCCACGACTGCGGCCATGGCTCCTTCTTCAAGGAGCAGTGGGCCAACGACGTGGTCGGCTGGTGGTCCAGCGCGCTGGCGTTCACGCCCTACTGGCAGTGGCGCCATGGCCACATGCTGCACCACGCCCACTCCGGTGACAGCGACTGGGACGGCATCGGCTACTTCTGGAGCAAGACGCTGAAGCAGCATTACGAGTCATCGCCTGGTGCGCGCGCGTTCTACCGCTTCTACCGCCACCCGCTCACCCTTCTGGTCGCCGGCGGCCCCTGGCTCTTCCTGCTCGACTACCGCTTCCCTCAGAAGGGGGCCGACAAGCGCATGTGGCGCGACGTCATCGGCACCAACCTGCTCTGGGGCGCGGCGATCACCGCCCTCACCATGACCCTGGGCGGCGGCGCCGCCGTCGCCATCGTCCTGCCGATCGCCCTCGTCGCGTCCGTTTGCGGCCTCTGGGCCTTCTACGTGCAGCACCACTACGAGAGCAGCTACTGGGGCAAGGGGGAGAAGTGGGACTACACCCGCGCCGCACTCGAGGGCAGCTCGTTCCTCGACCTCCCGCAGCCGCTCCAGTACTTCTCGGGCAACATCGGCTTCCACCACGTCCACCACCTCGCGCCGAAGGTCCCGAACTACCGGCTCGAAGAGGCCCACGAGGCGCTGCCGTTCCTGAAGGCCGTGAAGCCGATCACCTGGCGCCAGGTGTGGGGCGGCGTCGGCCTCTCCCTCGTGGATGAGGAGAGCGGCCAGTGGGTCACGTTCGCCGAGGGCGAGCGCCGGGCTCGGGCGCAGGGCCTGGGCCCGTTCAAGGCGGCGGACGCCGTTCGGGCCGCCGCGACCGCGGCGCTGGTCAAGCCCCAGTAGTCGACGGGGCGGCCGCGGGCGGTACACTCGCCGCGTGCTCGCCCGCATCCGATACGACTCGCCCATCGTCCTCAGCTTTGCCTTCGCGTGTACGGTGGTCACCGCCCTCGGGACGCTCACCGCCGGACGCACCACAGGCGCGTTCTTCGCCCTAGGCCCCGACCTCACTGACATCTGGGGCTGGTGGCGCCTGGCGACGTACCCGCTCGGTCACGCGGACTGGGGCCACCTGCTCGGCAATATGAGCCTGTTCCTGCTTCTGGGCCCCAGCCTCGAGCGGATCCACGGCCCTCGGCTCCTGCGGATGATGCTGTTCACGGCGATCGTCTCGGGCTTCGTGAACATGGCCGTCTTCGACACCGGCCTCCTCGGGGCGAGCGGCATCGTCTTCATGGCGATCGTGCTGTCGAGCTTCGCGAACGCCCAGGCGGGCACCATCCCCCTCACCTTCGTCCTGGTGGTCCTGCTCTTCCTCTCCCGCGAGGTGCTCGCAGCGTTCCGCGACGACCAGATCTCGCAGCTCGCCCACCTGCTCGGCGGCGCCCTCGGCGCCGGACTCGGCTTCCAGTCCGCGAAGGAGCCGACGTGAAGCTGTTCGCCGCCACGTGGGGCCTCGCCCTCATCACGCTGAGCTGCGCGACTTTGGCGCCGATCGCGCCCACCGGGGATCGTCGTATCGTCTCCGCGGTCACGGGAGAGGTGGCCGTAGACGCCGCCACGGTCGTGCGCGACCTCTCCGACGTGGCCCACGTCTACGTGGGCGAGCACCACGACAGCGCCTCCGATCACGCCGTCCAGGTCGAGGTCGCGGAGGCGATGCGGTCGTCTGGGAGGCCGCTGGTGGTCGGGGTGGAGTGGCTGCCTGCAGCTGCCAACCCGGCGCTCGCGGACTGGGTCGAGGGGCGCCTCGACGAAGCGGCCTTCTTGCGCACCGTCGACTGGGAGCGGGTGTGGGGCCACTCGGCAGCTCTGTATCGCCCGATCTTCGAGTGGGCGCGTCGTCACAGCGTCCGCATGGTGGGCCTCAACCCGCCGCCAGGTCTCGCAGAGGCCGTCGGTCGTGGCCGCCCCCTCTCCGCGGAGCAGACGGCGGTGCTGCCGCCCCTCACGTCCGGCTACCACGCGCACCGCGAGGCGTTCGCCGAGCGTTTCTTGGCTCACGCTCATGCGCACGGCCACGGCCACCCGTTCCGTCCAGAGACGCTGGAGCGCTACTACAAGGCCCAGCTGGTCCGCGACGAGACCATGGCGCTGGCCGTCATCGCCGAGGCCCGCCCCGGGGGCACCGTGCTCGTGTTCGCGGGCGCCGGACACGTCGATCATGGCTTCGGGGTGCCCGAGCGCGCCGCTGGGCTCGCCGGGCCGGGTCTTGGGCCCTTTCGCATAGTCCTCCCGGTCCCGAGCGGCGAGCTGCCCGACCGCGCTCAGCTCGTGACGTCGGCGCCCTACCCGACGCGCCGCGCCGACTGGCTCTGGGAAGCGCCGCGAGCTGGCGGAGCGCTAGCGCTCTGGACCGGCCGCGTGGCAGAGTCCGGCTCCTTATGACCACACCCTCTTGGCACCCCGTGCAGTGGACCGGCGACGCGGTCCGGCTCCTCGATCAACGTCGCCTCCCCACCGAGGAGGTGTATGTCACTTGCCGCACCGTCGAGGAGGTGGCGCTGGGGATCACAGACATGGTGGTGCGCGGTGCGCCGGCGATCGGCATCACGGCGGCCTATGGTGTCGCGTTGGCGGCCCAGCTGGGCGTGGACGTCGACGCCGCGATCCAGCGCCTCGCGGCCACCCGCCCCACGGCGGTCAACCTCTTCTGGGCGCTCGAGCGTATGCGCCGGACGCCCCGAGAGTCCCTCATGGACGAGGCGCACCGCGTGCTCGAGGAGGACAAGGCGATCTGCCGCGCCATCGGCGAACATGGGGCCGCTTTGATCCCGGACGGGGCCACGGTGCTCACGCACTGCAACGCGGGCGCGCTGGCCACGGGCGCTTACGGCACTGCACTGGCGGTGATCCGAGAAGCGGCTCGCACGAAGCGGATCCGTGTCTTCGCGGATGAGACACGGCCGTATCTCCAGGGATCGCGCCTCACCGCCTGGGAGCTTCAGAAGGACGGCGTGGACGTCACGGTGATCACCGACAACATGGCCGGCTGGTTCATGCAGAAGGGCGAGATCACCTGCGCGATCGTCGGTTCGGACCGCACCGTGCGCAACGGCGACGTCTGCAACAAGATCGGAACCTACACCGTGGCGGTCCTCTGCAAGCACCACGGCCTCCCGTTCTATGCCGCCGTGCCGGTCTCCACGCTCGATCTCACGATGCGCACCGGCGCCGAGATCCCGATCGAAGAGCGCCCGCCACGAGAGGTCACTCATGTCGGCGACCGGCAGCTCGTCCCAACCGGGGTGCCCGTCCGCAACCCCTCGTTCGACGTCACGCCGGCGGCCCTGGTCACCGCGATCATCACGGAGCGCGGCGTGGCTCGCACTCCCTACGAATCCTCGCTGGCGGGGCTCGTATGACGCTGCGCTCCACCGCGCTGCTCGGCTACGACCACGTACAGCTGGCGATGCCTCGAGGGGGCGAGGAGCAGGCCCGCGCTTTCTGGACTGGGGTGCTCGGCTTCGTGGAGCTGGAGCGACCCGCAGACATGGCCGGCCGAGCAGGCGCCTGGTTCGGCTTTCCCGGCGGGCAGCTCCACGTGGGAGCCGAAGACGCCTTCGTGGCCGCGAAGAAAGCCCACCCGGCCTTTCGCGCCCGCAGCGCAGAGGCGGTCACCGAGCTGGCGCGACACCTCGAGGCCGCCGGGTGCACCGTGCGCTGGGCCACCGAGTCTCCCGACACCGCCCGCTTCCACGTGGACGATCCGTTCGGGAACCGCCTCGAGTTCACCTGTCCTCGCTGAGGCGGGCCACCGCCAACCCCCTTGGCAGAGCCTGCCCGCGATCCAGGTGTGGCCTCAGCTGACCCAGGTCCGGCCCCCGCGGCGAAACCGAGCCACGAGGGCCCAAATCATCGCGCCGGCGAGCCCGCCGAGCCGCGTAACGGCACCCCCTGGGACCCTCTTGGGGCCCTGCGGCGGTGCGACCAGCGACACTACGCCCAGCAGGCTTCCCGGCGGGTCCCAGCGGTGGGCGCGGTCGCCCCGGGTGCGGAGCGGCGAGCAGCTCCACACGCGATGGAGGACCAGCGTCTCACCGTAGGTCAGCGCCACCAGATCGCCGCGCCGTGGCCGTCCAGCCACCACCGTACAGACGGACCCATCGGGCACCGCGCTCCCCATGGAGCCGCCCCGTGCGCACACGCGGACGCTGCCATGCCGCGCCAGCGCCTCTCTCAGCAGCGGGACGGGGATCGCAGGGGACTCACCCACACGAACAACCGCCCGCGTGCTCGGAGCCGTAGACCTTCGTCTCTGCGGCGTGGAGGTTCACCGCGATCGGGAACCGCGTCCGCCCGGCCGCGTGCCCCTTCGGGCGCTCGCCGCGCCCCCAGCGCACGACCGCCTCGAGCTTCGCGAACGCCGAGGCACAGACCACCTCGGGGGGGGTGAGTGCGTGACCGGACTCGATGTAGGCGGCGCCGGGGCAATAACTGCAGTGCGGTCGAGCTGGGCAGGTGGCGCAGACCCCCGTTGCCTCACCCGCGGGCCCGGTGTCACGCCGGGTGGCCGCGCGGACGGCCTCGAGGCCTGGCGCGGCCGCCCACAGCTCTGAAAGGCTGTGATCGCGCAGGCTGCCCAGCGACATCGGGTACGACACGCACGGATAGACCTCGAGATCCGGCGCCACGTAGAGCATCGACCGGCCCGCGGAGCAGAAGTGGGAGCGCTCCGGCGGCGGCACGGGTGCGTGCGCCCGGGGGCCACCGGCCCGCTCCAGGCGCCAGAGCTCCAGCTCGACCTTGTCCTCCCCCGAGACGTTGAGCGGGTAGGTGCTGGTCTCGAGCGAGTTGGTCCCGCGGATCTTCGCGTTGAAGCTGCACGGGATCCCGCGCGACGCAAAGTGGTCTACCAGAGGGCGGTAGTGGTGCAGGTTGAACGAGGTGACGGAGACCTTCACCTCGACGGGGACGCCCGCGGCGATCAGGTAGTCGATGCCCGCCAGCGTGCGCCGCAGCGAACCGGTCTTGCGTGTGAAGGTGTCGTGGACCGCGTCGTCCAGCGCGTACACGGAGAAGTCGACCTGCGCCACGCCCAGCGCCGCGAGGCGGGCTGCGTCGTCCTCCGTGACGTTGCCGCCGTGGGTCTTGAGGCGCAGGTGGAAGTTGAGGCGGCGCGTGGCCTCGAGCACCTCGTAGAGGTCTTTGCGGAGGAAGATCTCACCGCCCGAGAGGAGCAGCTGAAGCACGCCCATCGCCGCCGCTTGTTCGAGAACGTCGACCAGCTTCGCGAGCGGGACCTGAGGGCGCCGCTTGTCGTCGAGGTAGCAGTGGTGGCAGTCGAGGTCGCAAGCGTAGAGGAGGTCGAGGTGGACGTTCATGAGCCGCCCACCGCGCTGGTAGAGGGCCTTGAGCGTGCCGTCGCCGAGGCCGGGGTTGGGGGTCATCGGGCGTGCTCGAGCAGCGCAGGGGCGAGGGCGTCGATCGGATCGTCGCCGAGCCGCCGCGATAGCGAGAGTACGGGGACCTCGTCGCAGAGCTGCGCCACCAGATCCAGGGCTCGCTGGTGATCGCGCCCCGCCCGGACCACCAGCGGGATGAGGCGACTCACGGCCTCGGCGGGCGTGACCCGTGTGGCCTCCGAGACCGTCGCCTGCCCCAGCAGGGCCACGGCGCGCAGCGGGGCCGCCGCCGCTTCGGAGCGGAGGCCCTCTCGGCCGGGAAACGGCGTGGGGTGGACCGTCCAGCCGCCTGCGTGTCGGACGACCAGTGCGTGGTCGTCTCCAAGGCGCGTCGCGGCTGGGAGCTCGCGGGCGAGCGTGGTCTTGCCGGCCCCGCGCGGACCCGGGAACAGCCAGGCCCCTCCATCGCGCACCAGCGCGGCGCCGTGGAAGGCGAGGGCGATGTCACCCAGCTCGGCCTCGGCGACTACGCGCAGGAGCGTGGCGAGACGCCTCGGGCCGCGCCGCTCCGGATCGCCAGCGACCGAGAGAGTGGCGAAGTACCCGCCAGCGGTTCGACGAGCCCGCCAGCCGTGGTACGCGAGCTCAGTCGACGTCAGCTCGGGGGCTGGCGGACCATGCAACGCTTCGTGTGTGAGCTGGATAGTGACCTCGGTTGAGCGCAGGGGTACGCCGGACGAGCCGGAGCACAACTCGGCGCCCCACTCCCGAAGCTCGGGGTCGGCGCTGTTCAGGGAGAGGGCGAGGGGCCCCACCATCACGCGGTTCAGAGCTCGGCACACTCTTCCGGCTGGCTCGCATCGTCGCCGCAGGAGAGCAGCGCCATCCGCTCGAAGGCCTCGGTCGAACGGACCCGGGGCCGCCGGTAGGGTCTGCGTGCTGGCGCTAACCCGTCGGACTGACGAGGAGCGGCGTCGAGCGCACCGGGCTCCGTGGGGGATGGGAAATTTCGCATCATGGGTGGGGAACCTCGCTGCACTTTGGTTGCTACCGGCGCTGGGGCTGATCACGTGGCGGCTAGATTCCGCCCCCCCGGGGTCGCGTTAGTAGACGAGGACGACGTAGCCACCATTGTCCGTACTCGCCACGAAGTCGTCGTACCCATCCCCGTTCACGTCGCCAACGCCCTGCTGATCGCGGCTGGCAATCGGACTGTCGGCGTACGGATTGGAGAAGACGAGGTCTGCCCACGGGTAGGTGCCATACGGGAAGCCCAGGGTCGTGTCGTTGTGGTTGAAGCGCACGTGTACCTGACCGGCGGCGTCCGTGTTGCGGTAGGCGATCGCGCTGGGACGGAAGGTAGCTGGGTCATCGGCGACGTTGCCGGCGGCGAAGAAGAACTCGTACTTGCCCACCCAGATCCACCCCGAGCCGTTCGGAGAGACGTAGATGCGGTCGCCGATCGGGGACTGGTTGATGCTGTTGTCGGGGTTCACGGGAACGCCCATGAGGATCTGTCCCCCCGCAGCGGCCCGGACCGCTGCGCCGTTGAACACGTAGAGCATCTTGCTCGTCGGGTTCGTCGCCTGCGTGTGGCTGATCGCGAGATCCGGGATCCCGTCGCCCGTGAGGTCCCGTCCGAGGATATTGGGGTTCAGGCCGAAGTTGGCCTGCGACGGCTGGTCGGGCTTCACGTAGACGAGCGTCGTGTCCGCGACGGCCGGCGTGTCGTAAGGAACCACGAACGCTGCCGCCGCCCCCGTGGCGCGACCGCGGATCACCACAGCCTTCGTGTTCGCCGCCGGCGCGGGGGAGGCGCTGGCGGCGAAGACGATGATCTCATCCATCTGCGGGCCCACCGTCTCGTTCAGCACGTTGCCGGCGAAGCCTACCTGGAAGCCGAAGTTGGGCGAGTTGGTGCCGCTGAACGGCATCGAGAAGGTCTGCACCTTGTGCGTCGTGATGTCGCCCGCCACCGTGAGGTTGATGACGGTCCCAGAGGTCCAGGCCGCGCCGGGAACGACGAACGCCCTGTTGTCGTCTGTCGTTCCGGCGGCGTTGCCCTTGCTCGCGCCGAGCACGAAGTCCCCGAGGCCGTCGCCGTTGAAGTCGCCGCCCGCGGCCCAGCGCGTGGTGGACGAGGTCTCAGCGTCGTGGAAGCCCTTGATGACCACGTTCGCGGTGTTGGCGATGAAGCCGCCGTTCGTGCCGTAGAAGATCCGGACCTCGGGCTTGGACGGCGAGCCGGGGTACGCTGGCACGGCGATGTCTTGCAAGCCGTCGCCGTTCACGTCGCCAGCGTTCTGCGCATAGTGGCCCATCTTCTGCTCGTTCAGCGCGCCGGCCACCTTGTCCAGGACGCACTGCCATAGCGGCCCGCCCGCGGTGTTTGTGGCCGTGCTCTGGCTAACGGCCAGATCCCCCGGGACGCGGAAGTCGCTGGTGACCGCTGCCTGGCCGTAGTGGATGCAGAAGCCGAAGCTCGTATTCCCACCCACGGCGAAGTCGTCCAGCCCGTCGTTGTTGACGTCGCCGATGGCCGAGATACGCGCGTCGAAGTCCGCGTCGCAGGCGGCCGTCGAGGCGGTGCAGAGCGTCGAGGTGACCTTGGCTACGCCGCCCTTGGCGTAGCGGAGCGACAAGTCCGCCGTGCTCACCGTGCTGCTAATGAGGCCCACATTGCCGAGGTCGTCCACGGCGCGCACCGCGAAGTGCCACGTGCCCGCGTCGCTGCGTGTCATGAACTTGCAAGCGTCGGTGGGGTTCCGCGCGTCGGGGCCCGTGACCGTGAAGGTCTCGGCGCTCCCAGCGGCACCCGGGGTGGGCACTGCAGCCGTCTTGAGCAGATCGGCGGCGTCGCACGCCGCGTCGAAGGTGCCGTCACTGATCGAGGCGAGGGCGTAACGCACCTCGTACGCGGTGGCGGTGCCCGAGCCGCCGTCGTCGCCCACCGCGGTCCACGAGAGCCCGACAGCCGGGCGTCGGCGATTGTGGCTGGACAGCGTGAGGGCGATCGGCGCCGGTCGGACGGTGTCCGCCGTGTACGTGAACGAGGTGGTGGCGGTGTTGCCCACGCCGTCCTCCGCGGTGAGGACCACGCTGACCGCGGCGCCGTCGGCGAAGGTGGCGCCGAGCACGTCCACGCCGAAGCTGGTTCCGGTGACCGCGATCGGGAACGAGGTCGGGGAGCCCGTCACCGGAGCGCCATTGGCCGTGAGCGAGCTGAACGCGCCGCCACCGACGCCGTCGTCCGTCACGTCGATCCGCACGTTGGCCTGCATGCCGGCTGCCGCGCCCAAGTCGGCCGCCACGTTCCACGTCAGCGAGTCGCCAGAGCCAGGAGTCGCGAAGCCCCCGAGCGTGGTGGCTGTGAAGACCGGGACGGGGTCCGAGAGGTCCACAGTGACCGCGAGGTCGCCCGAAGACGGCGCCGATCCGCCGACGCCATTCACCGTCAGCGTGGGCGTGCTGCCGTGGGTGAGGACCTGGCTGAACGTGGCGGCGCTGCCGACGACCGGCTGCGTGTCGACCACCGACCCGTTCACCGACAAGGTCATCGAGCCGACCCCGCCGCACGCGCCGACCAGGGTGCCCACGAGCGAAGCGGTGACGGAGGCGCAGTTGGTGCCGGCCACGGCGCAGAGCGCGTTGCCCACCTTGCCGTTGGCCGGGATCCCGGACAACGACACCGAGCAGTTGGCGAGCGCCACTGAGAACGTCCGGGTCGCCGAGACCGAGTTGCCGGCCGCGTCCTCGACGGTCACCGTGACCCGCACGAAGTCGGGCGACTTGAACACCGGGAGCGTGAAGACGAACGCGGGCTCAGCCCCACCGGGGTTGGTGACTGCGCTGCTCGACAGGACCACGGCGGCGTTGCAGCCCGTGAAGTCCGACGCGCAGTCGGTCTCGAGCGCGACGGTGGCAGTGGCCGCGTCGCCGGTGGTGCCGAAGCCCAGAGAGACCTGGAAGCCGGCCGCGGCTGCGGCGTCGTCGCTGTCCGCGAGGGTAGCGCCCACCGCGGGGGAGGTGATTGCCACGGTCGGCACGGCCGTGTCGACCACGATCGGCCCGTGGGTCGCGGCCCGGCTGTTGCCGCAAGCGTCCGCGATCGCGGCGCCGAGGGAGTGGGTCCCGTCGGTGAGCACCCCGAAGGTGGCGTGGTCGAACAGCACGGTCCCGCCTGCGCCCACGGCCTTCTGAGCGACCTCGACGCTGTTGTCCGAGAGCGTCACGACGCCGTTGATCTCGTCGGACGTGAGCGTCACGTCCCGCGAGGCGCCGGACAGCACCGGTGAAGTCGCCGGCGTGGTGAACGCCAGCGTGGGGATGGCGGTGTCGACGCTGATCGGCAGCTCGCTCGAAGCCGCGCTGTTGCCCGCCTTGTCCACGCACACGGCCTGGAGGTCGACCGAGCCGTCGCCGAGCGACACGGCGAACGACGCCTGCACGCCCGCGACCGCCGCCTGTGCCCCCACTTGAACGCCGCCCGCCAGGATCCGCGCCGTCCCGTCTTCGCTGCAAGTCGTCGTGAGCGTGAACTCTCCAGCCGCGGCCTCGGAGGCGCTGAGGCAGGCCAGCGGGTTGCCGTTCGTGGGGATCGTCACGGGCGCGGTGGTTGGGAGGGTCCGATCGACCACGACGAGTCGCGTCTGATCCGCCACGACGCTGGCGGTGGTCGTGGAGACCCAGTTGGCCCCGGCGTCGTCGAGCTTGGCCTCGCCCACGAGGGTATGGACGCCGTCGATCAGGTTGGCGGCGATGTTGAGCGTGGCGTCCGGCAGCGTGACGTCGAAGACCTGGACCTCGTGGAAGCCAGCCCCCGAGGCGGTGCAGGCCGCGTTGGCGCCATACGCCGCGTTGTCCGAGCAGACCCGGAACTGGTTGGGCGTGAGTGTTGCGATGTTGAGGCTTCGAAGGAGCAGCGTGGTGCTGCTGGTGGAGTTCCAGGCGATCGCGCACCGCTTCCCGGACGGCGTGTCGAGGCACTGGCCGGCGCCCGGGCAGTCGGCCTCCACCGCGCACGGCGTGGGCGCCACATAGGTGGGCGTGGAGATACGGATCAGCGGGTTCTCGCTGACCACCTGCACCGCCTTGACCATCGGCGTGGCTGGGTTTCCGGCGGCGTCGCTCACGGTCATGGTGAAGGTCACGAGGCCCTGCGCGAGGTCCATCTCGTCGAAGGCCACGATCTGGAGCTGGTCATCGGGCACTCCGACGGCGAGCGTGACCTCGCGCGTCACCGTACCGGCCGAGCTCTCGGCGGTGAGCGTGACCACCTGCCCGGCCTCGACGCCGCCCACGCGGCCGCGGACCACATACTGGAAGCCCGGGTTCGAGGACGTGTCGTCCACGAAGATCAGCGAGTTGGAGGCCGGCGCGATGTAGTTGGCAATGACCGGCGCCGTGCGATCGACGGTGACCACGGCCGGTGAGGCCGTTGCCACCTGACCGGTCCCGAGGTCCGTGGCGGTGCACGCGATCGTGCAATTCGAGCCGTCCAGCAGGGTGAGGCCGGTGAAGACCGCGTTTCCGCCGCTGACCGTGGTGTTGGCCGTGCTGACGGCCGCGCCGCAGGTGGCCGTGGCCGAAGCCGCGCTGCCGTCGTCCAAGTCCGACCCAGCACAGGTCACGATTGCGTCGCAGTTGCCCGGGGTCGGTCCGCAGATCGCGGAGGCGATGTTCACCGCCGAGCCGTCTGGCGGCGTGGACACGGCGAGCCCGGGGGCGTTCTGCTTGTAGTTCACCGAACGCGGCGACGACGTGCCCTCGATGCCGGCGTTGACGGTGGCGGTGGCCTGCAGCGTGTGGACGCCGAACGTAGTGAACGTGACCGTGAACTGGTACTGCCCGTTGCCAAGCGGCGCGGCCGTGGCGCCGGAGTCGAGGCCGTCAACGAAGACCGCGGCGGCGACGCCCGCATCCTGCAAGACACCCAGGTTGTTGCGAACCTCCACGGTGACGTTGAGCGTGGCCGACGCCGTGGACGTGTCCGAGGCGGGCACGAGGATCGCGACCTGTGGGGCGTCGCTGACCACGGTGACCACGAGCGTGGCGTCGGCGCCGGCGTTGCCCGCGGCGTCGGTGATCGTGGCGCTGAGCGCGTTGGCGCCCGGCTGCAACGTGACGGCCGGGAAGGTGACCGTGGTGGCCCCCACAGCGACCGTGGCGCAACCGAGCGCAGATGCACCGAGGCTGAGGCACACCTCGGCGCCCGCTTCGAGGCCACCGTCGGCGACCGTGACCACCACGTCGCGCTGGTAACCCGGGATCACCGTGCTCGCGTCCGCGTCTCCGGGTGGGGTGAGTGTGGTCACCGACGGCTCGGTGATCGTCCCCGTGGGCGCCGTGCGATCGAGGATGACCGTGACCGTGCAGTCGCTGGTGGCGCCAGCGCAGGCGTCGTTGCCCAGCGCGTCCGTGCCCGCGAAGACGATCGTGTAGACGCCATCGGGGAGGGCGGCGCCGCTGGCCGAGAAGGTGTCTGTGAGGTGGACCGTGTCCGCGAGCGCGCCGCCGACGATCCCCGTGGTGGTGAGGACGCCCGCCGCGGTGGGCCCGGTGACCGTGAAAGTGCCCGTCCGGCCGTCGAGCTGAGTCGCCACCGCCGTGACGATGACGGCCGTGGCGTTGGTGCTGCTGCCCTCGGCCGGTCCCACGAAGTTGAACGTGGGGGCCGGGATGAGGAACGTGAAGGTGGACGTGGTCGCGGCGGCCGGCTTGGCTGCGTTGTCCGTCAGCTGGCACTGCTTGGTCTTCTGCGCGGTGACCTGGATGGTCGCGGCGATGTCGAACTGCCCGTCGGCAGCGGTGAGGACCACGTTCCCTGCTGGCACGAACGGCGCGCCGGTATCCCCCGAGTCCCGACAGGCGAGGGTGACGGTGGCACCCACGGTCCCTCGCGAGACTCCGATCCGGAACGTGCCCTCCCACACCGTCCCGGTCGAAGGGTCGGTGTCCGAGTCGCCTGTCAGGACGCTGCTGGCCGACGGCGAGTCGAAGCTGAGCGTTGCCGGGCCGGGCAGGACGTCGACGCGGAAGGTCCGCTCGGCCGTGGCCGTATTACCCGCCGCGTCCGTTGCGGTAGCCGAGATCGTAACGAAGCCGTCCACGAAGTCCTCGGCGGCGAAGACGACCTCGTCCGTGGCCCCGTCCGCGACAGACGTGGCGAGCACGACGGAGTTGACGCCGGCTGGCGTGCTCAGAGTCACCGTTTGCCCGGCCTCGAGGCCGCCCACCAGCACTGCAGGAGCGCCCGTCAGCGCGGCGCCCGAGAGGGCCCAGCCCGTGGTGTATTGGTCCACGACGTCCGTCGAAGGGTTCGTGAACGGGCCGAGCACCGGGGCGCTCCGATCCACCGTGACCGAGAGCCCGGCGTTGGCCACGAGGCCCGTGCCGACGTCCGCGACCTCGACTGACAACGCGCAGGTGGTGTTGTTGACGAGGGTCACCGCTTCGAAAGCGACGACGCCGCCCGCCGCGACGGCGGAGTACGTGCCGATGCCCGTGCCGCAATCGACCGACAGGACAGCTGCCGATCCGTCGTCCACGTCGGCCCCAGCAGCGACGACCTGGTCGTATACGCAGTCGCCCGGCAGCGCAGCACAGTCCGGAGTGGCCAGGTTGACCACGGCGACCGAGGGCTCGGTGATTGAGACCGTGGGCGTGTTCTTCAGCGTGATCGTGCGGACCGCGAAGCCGTCGGTCAGGCCCGCCACGGTGGCGCGCACCGTAACCACGTGGACGCCCAGGGCTCCGAGATCGATCGGGTCGCTGGTCCACACGCCGCCGCCGTTGTGGGCGAAGCCGACCGGGTTGAGCCCGGCGCCGTCGAGATCCACAGCGAACGTTGCGCCGCTGGTGATCGGGGCGCCCTCGGGCGTGGTGAGCGCCACGTCGAGGGTCTGCAGGGCAGAGATGGTGCTGGTGTCCTGCGCTGGCCGGGTCACGACCACCGCCACGGCATCCACATCGAGGGTCACGTCGCGGGTTGTGGGCTGCGCCGTGTTTCCGGCGGCATCCGTCGCGTTGGCGCTGAGCGTGTTGAGGCCCGGCTGCAGCGTTGCCGCGGCCCAGGTCACGGTTGTGGCGCCGTCCGCCACGACCAGGCACCCGAGGTCCGCCACGCCGATGGTGAGGCAGACCGTGGTGCCGGCCGCGCCCGCCGGGAGGTCGTCGACGGTGACCGTGACGTCAGCCTGGTAACCGGGTTGGGCGGGATCGGCGTCCGCGTCGACGAGCGGATCCAAGACCGCGTTGGCGGGGGCCGTGATCGTGAGCGTCGGCGCCGTTCGGTCGAGGACGAGCGCTACCGTGCAGTCGGCTCCGGCCGTGGCGCAGGCGTCGTTGCCAAAGGTGTCAACGCAGGCCAGCGAGATCGCGTAGCTGCCGTCAGGGAGCGCCTGGCCGAGCGCGTCCCCGGTGGTGGTGAGGAGCACGGCCACGTCCAGCTGGCCCGCCGAGACCGCGGGCGTGGGGTAGGTGGCCGCGAACGCGTCGCCGGCCACGGACACCGTGCACGCGAGGCCGTCGAGGTTCTCCGCTGCGGCGCTCACGGCGACCTGCGGGTCTGCGGTTCGCGTGCCGTCCACCGGGAGTACGACGATGAGGCGCGGCGCAGGGAGCGCGACGGTTACGACCACCGGGACCGAGATCACCGGGGCAGGCGAGTTGTCCAGAGCCCGGCACTCGAGCGAGGTTGTGGTGTCGGCGGGCAGCGAGACGTCCACTGGAAGCGCGCCGTTCTCGGCGATTACAGTAGCGCTGCCGGCGGGGAACCAGATGGCGCCTGCGTCCGTGGCGTCGCGACACTCGACCAGCACGGTCGCGCCGGGCGTCCCGCCAATGACCTCGACGACGAAAGTGGTCTCGTAGGTGAGGGCGGTCCCGGGATCCGCGTCGCCGACGGCCAGCAGCACCGCGCCGTCCGTTGGGGTGGCGATGGTGAGGCCGGGCTGGGCGTCCCCGAGGATGACATCCACGCCGGCGATCTCCGCGGCGCCGACGTTTCCGCACGCGTCTCCGGCGCTGGCGGAGATCACGGTGTCGAGCACTGGCGTAGAGAACGTTAGGACCGCCTTCCACGCGAACGGAGGCGCCGCGCCCGAAACGGTGGCGAGCACCGACTGGCCGGTGACCGAGTCGCTGACAGTGATCTCACCGCCCAGCGCGCCTGCTCCGTCGATCGTTCCGGTGACGGGCAACTGCAGCCCGTTGCCGAGGTCCCCGTCCTCGTCGAGCGACGCGGTGATGAGGGAGTCGGTTGCCGGGGAGTCGACGCTCACCGTGGGCCCGACCGAGTCAGCCGTGTAGGGCTGCCATCCGGTCTCCGCGACGCGCGAGGCCACACCGGACGACGCGACGGCCCCGCGTACTTCGAAGGGCACCCCGTCCGCCGCGGCCGGGTCGACCGTGATGGTGAAGGTGGCCTTGCCGTCGGCGTCGAGGGCGACGCTCTCGAGCACTGTCTCTACCCCACCTGCGCGGAAGAAGAGCTGCGCGCGATCGCACCGCTTGTCGGGGTTCTCCACGGTGAACTCGAGCTGCGTGCCCGGGTCGGGAGACACGTCGCCGGCGACGCAACCCGCGGCCGGCGTGAGCGACACGTCGCACCGGGCGCTTTCGACCGCGATGCTGGTGGGCTCACAGGCCAGCGTGTCTTGGCCCACCGTCAGCTCGATCGTGACCGACTGGGCCGCCAGGAGCGTGACGTTGGCGAAGGCCGCCACGCCGTCTTCGCCCGTGGGCGCGCTCAGCGTGATGGTGTCGCGACGCGTGCCGTCGACCACGAGACGAACCGCGGTCCCGTTGGGGACGTTCTCGGTGAGGGCCGAGAAGTCGACCTGGAAGCCCGGCGAGGCGCGGTACTCCGTGGGCTCGTTCTCGTCAAAGAACGCGAGGGCGGACGGAGGCCCGAACGGCTTCGACGCCTCGCCCGCGTCCTCGGAGATCCGGACCTCACAGCGCAGGCTCGCGGGGCCTGGCGCGTCAGTATCGCCGCCGGTGGCGTCCGCGCCCGCATCGTCGCCGCCCGCGGTGTCGTCCGCGTCGGACGGGGCGCCGATATCCGTGGGCGCCGGATCGTCTTCGTGACAGCCGGGCAGAACGAGCGCCCAGGCGCCAACGATGAGTCCGAGCTTGCCGAAACGAGTCATTACGTCCTCCAACAGAACTTCAGGCGACCGTGCATTGCAGTCCCCGCCGTGAGGGGGACACGAGAACTGCGCCGGACGAATCGGCCCGACACTGCCGATATTTAGTTGCTTCTTATTCGGGTGATTGTCGGAAGAACCTCGTGGGGTCAGTCCCCCACTCCGCCTCGGAGATCCGAGTCGATCACCCTCGATGCTGGTCCACAACCCCAACGCATCAATAGCCGCGGAAGGGTGGGTCAGTCAACACCCGCACCGGTCTAATTGTGCGCGGTTGAATGGCTTTTATGGAAAGCTGGTCGCGCGCTTGGGTCAGGTCCGGTTCACGAGCCCGGCACCGACCAACTCCTCGAGGAAGTCTCGCAGGTCGGCCCGCGCCTCGGCCTCGCCGATGTCGAACGCCCGTACGACTGCCGCCGTCAGCTGGTCGAGGTCGCGAGCGCCGGCCGCAAGCTCGCGCCAGACCAGGACCTCCACCTCACCCTCGAGCTCGTGCTGGCGGTTGTCCGGGGTGATGGCTACCACCCGGTCGCCCAGGGAACGCCAAGCGGCGTTCGGGTGCGGGCGGTAGACGGACGTCACGTGGTGACGTAGGCGTCCATGACGGCGTGGAGCAGCTCGATGGCTTCCGCCTTGGGCCGCTGGAAGGCGTTACGACCCATGATCGAGCCGAAAGCGCCGCCTTGTGCCAGTTCGCGGACCTCTGCAAGCACGGACGCGTTGTCCTTGGCCTCGCCGCCCGAGAAGATCACGATGCGCCGACCACCGAAGGACGCGTCCAGCACGTGCCGCGTGCGATCCGCCAGCGTCGCCACCGGGATCTTCTGCGCCTCGTAGACCTTGCGGGCCGCGTCTTGCTCGATGTGGGCAGTGGGCGGCTTCACCTTCACGATGTGCGCGCCCATCTGGCAGGCCATCTGCGCGGCATAGGCCACCACGTCGATCGCCGTCTCGCCGTCCTTGGAGAGCGACGACCCCCGCGGGTAGCTCCAGAGGACGGTGGGCAGCCCCACGTCTCGCGCCTCGGCGGTGAGCGCCCGGAGCGTCTCGAGCATGGGGTTCTTGAGGTTGCTCCCCGGGTAGATCGTGTAGCCGATGGCTGCGCAGCCGAGCCGCAGCGCGTCACGCACGGTGGACGTGACGGCCGAGCAGGGGTCTTTCGAGCTCGACAGCGTGTCGTTGTTGTTGACCTTGAGGATCAGCGGGATCTGGCCAGCGTACTCGGCCGCGACCGCCTCGATGAAGCCGAGCGGCGCCGCGTACGCGTTGCAGCCTGCGTCGACCGCGAGCTGCGCGTGGTAACGCGGGTCGTAGCCGGCCGGGTTCTTCGCGAAGCTCCGGGCTGGACCATGCTCGAAGCCCTGGTCGACAGGCAGGATGACCATCCGGCCGGTGCCCGCGAGGCGCCCGGTGTTCATCATGCGCATGAGGTTGGCCAACACGCCGGGCGGGTTGCCGGCGTACCACGACAGGATCTCGGCGACGCGTGAAGTCATGGGCCGGCGAAGTACACCACAGCCCGGGAGGAGGCAAGGTCTGCAGCGCCCCCAGCTCCGGCGCGGCGGGCGACCGGAGGCCCGGCAGGGAGACCGGCGGTGATTGACACCGATGCTCGGGCATTGGACGGTCCGGGCGTGCTGCCAACGCGCCACCCGTTCGACCGGCCCGACATCGACGCGATCTGGCTCGCGTGCGCGTCCCGCTGCGGCTTCGCGGTGCGGCGGGGGGACTCCGTGTACGCGTCCACGTCAGGCCGCGTCATCACGCTCGGCACCCCCGAGACGCTCGACGCCGACGACTGCGTCGCCGTGCTCGTCCTCCACGAGCTCTGCCACGGGCTGGTCGAGGGTCCGGAGCGCTGGGGCCTCGACGACTTCGGCCTCGACAACACCACCGACGGCGACCAGGACCGCGAGTACGCCGCGCTGCGTTTGCAGGCCCACTTCGCGGACCGCGTCGCGCTGCGGGCCTTCTTCTTCCCGACGACTGAGTGGCGGTCCTACTACGAGCAGCTGCCCTCCGGCGACGCCATGGAGATCTCGCCGCTCACCGCCCCAGTGCCCGAGCAGGCGATCGTGGCGTTGGCGCGCGCGGGGGCCGCGTTCGCGAGGACGGTCGGCGTCCACGGCGCCATCGAGCGCGCCATGGCGGCCACCCTCGCCGTGGCCGAGCGGGAGCGCCTCTACACACCCCACCTCGGCCGACACCCGATCGACGGTCCGCTCATCGACTGGCGACAGCAGGATCTGCGAGCTGAAACCCAGCGGGCGGCAACGATGCCCACCTGCGGCGCTTGCGGGTGGGCTCGCGCGGATCGGTACGGCCGGAAGCGCTGCATCGTGCACGCGAAGTGGAGCGGGGCGGGCCCCCGTGTGCGCGACGACCTGCCGGGCTGCATGCGCTTCGAGCGGGCCCTCGACTGCCTGACCTGCGGGGCGTGCTGCCGAGAGGCCTACCACGCGGTCCAGATCCCGCGGAACGACCCCTTCATCCAGGCGCGGCCAGAGCTCATCACGCGCGACAAGAAGGGCGTCTTCGTGATCCGTCAGGGCAGCCGGTGCTCCCAGCTGGCAGGCGGGCAGGGCGTGCCCTACACGTGCCATGTCTACGGCGAGAGGCCGATCACCTGCCGCGAGTTCGAGCGCGGCGGGCCGAACTGCCTCATGGCGCGACGTCGCGTCGGGCTCACCGCGTGAAGCGTGTCCTGGTCGTCGCGCCGTCCGGGGTGGCCCCCGCCGACCGTGTGGAGTTGGGCCGGCAGGCGCTCCTCCGCGCGGGCTTCGAGGTCGAGCTCCCCACCCCGCCGAGCGGACCCCGACACTATCTGGCGGGCCCGGACGACCACCGCGCGCAGGAGCTGCTCTCGGCCATCGAGCGGGACGACGTGGACCTGGTGTGGGCGCTTCGCGGAGGGTTCGGCGCAGTCCGCACCTGGGAGCGCCTCGATCCCGCTCGGGTCGCGCGTGCGATGCGGCGAAACCCGCGACCCCTGGTCGGCTTCTCGGACATCACCGTGCTCGTGAACGCGCTCGCGGCTTTCGGCGCCCCGATGGTCCACGGCCCCGTGGTCACTCAGTTCGCTGATCTCACCGAGGAGGCGCGCGCCGCGGTTCTCGACGCGCTGACCCGTGGCCCGCAGGGTCCGCTGCCGTTTCGAGACAGCACCGTGCTGCGATCTGGCGAGGCCCGCGGGGTCTTGCGCGGCGGCAACCTCGCCACGCTCGCGTCCTTGGTGGGCACCTCCGCGATGCCGCCGCTTCACGACTCCGTGGTGTTCCTCGAGGACGTGGGCGAGCCTGTCTACCGCCTCGATCGGATGTTGTGCCAGCTCCGCCAGTCCGGCTCGCTCGCCGGCGCTCGAGCGCTCCTCTTGGGGTCGTTCTCCGGTGTGGCCGCGGGGGAGCTCGGCGCCCTGGAGCATCTGCTCCGCGAGGTGGGCGAGTGGTTTCCGGGGCCCGTGCTCACCGGGCTGCGCGTGGGGCACACCCCCGACAACCACGCGGTCTGGGTGGGAGCTGAGGTTACGGTCGTCGCGGGGGCTCACGTAGCCGCCGCGGAGTACCTGCCTTGAGCGGCTGGGCCGCGGTGGTCCGTGTGCTCGAGGACGGCGTGACCGAGGGCATCTACCCGGGCGCCGTCGCGGCTGTGGCCGTGGACGGAGAGCTGGTCTTCCACGAGGCCGTGGGGCTGAGATCCGTGGTGCCCACTGCGGCCGCGAACACACTCCGCACGCGGTACGACCTGGCGTCGCTCACGAAGCCCGTGGTGGCGACGCTGGTAGCGAGGCACCGCGCGCGGCACGGGCTCGACCTGGACGCGGCGCCGCGTGGGCCCACGTGGAAGCACCTCCTCGGGCACGCCAGCGGTTGGCCGGCCCACCGCGACTACTCCGCGCTGCCGGCAGACCAGATCCCCACGGCCGTCTGGACCGAGCCCCTCGAGCGACCGGGCGGCCTTCGCGCTGTTTACAGCGACCTCGGCTACATGGCGCTGGGCTGGAGCCTCGAGGACCTGACCGGGCGTCGCCTGGACGAGCTCGTAGACGCCGTTCGCGACGAGCTGCGTCTCGGGGAGCTCGCCTTCGGCCCCTCCGAAGAGGCCGCGCCTACCGAACGTTGCGCACGTCGCGGTCTCCTCGTGGGGGCGGTCCACGACCCCAACGCGTGGGCGCTGGGCGGGGTGGCGGGGCACGCGGGTCTCTTTGGCACGGCCGCGGATGTGGCGGCCTTCGGGGCACGGCTCCTCCACGCGGTGGAACGGGAGACGGCGTTGGGCAAGGAGCTCGCGTGCTTCTGGGGCACACCGGCCGCGTCCGAGCCCACCACCTGGCGTCTGGGCTTCGATACGCCGTCGCTGGTCGGGTCTTCGGCGGGCACGAGGTTCGGCCCGCGGGCGGTGGGGCACCTCGGCTTCACAGGGACCAGCTTGTGGCTGGATCCCGACGCCCGCCTATCCGTGGCGCTGCTCAGCAACCGCGTCCACCCGGAGGTGGTCGCGAACCCCGCGATTCGCTTGTTGAGGCCTCGGTTTCACGACGCCGTGAGGGAGGCCCTGACCGGCACGTGATCGGGCAGCGTGCCCGGGCGCCTCAGGACTTCGAGAGGGCGACGTACCGGGTCTGGAGGTCGGCGAGGAAGCGCCCGAGCAGCGCCTCTTCTCGGCCGTTCAGGTTGTTGCGCGTCTTCTCACGCAGCATGGACAGCATCTGGATCGAGTGCTGCGCCATGGGCAGGTTGACGGCGGTCTTGTGGGTGTCTGGATCGGGGATCTGGCCGAGGTTGAGCATGCCGGAGGTGGCGATGCTCATGACCAGGGCCTCGAACTCGCCGGGGGTGGTGCCGTCGTCGCTCATGGCCTACAGGTCCGGACCCTCTTCCCAGGCGTCGAGCATGTCGCCGGGGAGGGAGCCGTCGGCCAGCGCGGACTCGGGCTCTCCGGGCTTGACCGGGAGGACCTTGAGCTTGCGGCGCGGCAGGTTGGTGGCGTTTCCGTCGGCGTCGAACTCGACGACGTTCTCGGCCCGGTCCGGGAGCGCGCTCGAAGAGGCCTCGAGCTCAGGGCGCGTGAGGCGCTTCATCCGGATGGCGCGTTCCTGGAGGCGAATGTCGAGATAGAGCGAGCTGTTGTCCACGAGGTCCTCCATGAAGGGGGCGTAGAAGTAGCCGTGTGTTGCGCGCAGTGTCAAGGCGCGCGTTCGAGTCGAGCCACGGCGACGTGGTCGGCGAACGAACTCGGGCAGCCGGTTGTGGACGGCCTACCCCGTCGGTACCCTGGGACCTCGCCGGGCGCGGGCCCGTGGGGAGGTCGTCGTGCGCGGAAGAGACGGGCGAGCAATGCCTGGGGTGGGGGCGGCCGGGCCGGGAGCGCGGCTGCTGCTCTTGCCGGTGCGGCTCGTGGCCTTCTTCGTGGTCTCGAGCGCGTGTGGGAGCGCGGAGAGCGCCACATCCGACGCGGCCGCCGGAGACATCGCCAGTCTCCCGCGTTGCCCGACGGCGCAGCCCCAGCATGTGGTGCAGGGGCTCCGCGCCGATGGGCGGCCGCTCACGCTCCCCACACAGCAGACGAAGGAGCCCTGCGACGGCGTAGACAACGACGACGACGGCTTCACCGATCCGCACTGTGGCACCGTCCCGTGCGAGAGCGACGCTGACTGCACCTACGGGGGCGCGGTGCCGGACGCGGACTGCAACGCCTTCCAGCACCTCGTGCCGGGCTTCGACGGGCCGGGCTGCAACCAGATCGACGGGTATCCCAGCACCGACCAGTCCCAGCTGAACGCCTGCTGGGGCGTCCTGTGCCCTGCCGGCCAGAAGTGCGTCGGTGGAGAGTGCGGCCCGGCCGGAGCTCAGCCTCCGTGTGGCACGTGCGAGTCTGGCCGGGACTGCCCGTTGAACGCCGGCTGTATCCCGCTGATCACGGACCCGAACGACTTCGAGAGCCGGGGCGAGCCCGCGTGTGTGTTCTACTGCCACGAGACGCCGTGCCCCGCTGGCTTCGCGTGCAGCACCACGCGCGCCGATATCCTCGGCAAGGTCACCTGGCATCGCCTCTGCTTCCCCGAGGGTCAGATCGGGTGCCCTCAGACGAAAGGTGTCGTCCCGCCGGGCGTGACGATGTCCATGGACGTGTGTCAATGACCCCCGAGCGTCTCCGGGCTCGCAACGGGTCCCAATTGCGCAACGGGGATCGCGGGGGCTAACGTAGAGTCGTGCGTTGGCTCCCCCTCACCCTCCTGTGGCTCGCCTGCGATCCGGACGACGCGCCGGCCACGACCGAGTCCTGCGCGCGCTCCGCGGGCTGCTCGGTCTTCGGCGAATGCGGGCTCACGGAAGACGGCACCTGCGGCCCCACGCTGGAGGCGCACTGTCGCTCCGCGGCCACGGCCTGTAGCGCGGAGGGCCGCTGCTCCCTCGTCGACGGTCGCTGCGTCGCCACCGCCGCCGCCGACTGTCTCGCAAGCACCGAGTGCAGAGCGCTCGGTCACTGCTCCGTCTTCGACCTCGGGATGTGTGGGGCCGTCACGGATGACGACTGCAAGAGCTCCGACCGATGCACCCTCTTCCACCAGTGCGTGGCCCAGGTCGGCGAATGTCAGAACTCCGGACACGGCCACTGACATGCTGCCGAGTCACCCGCCCGACTGCCCCCTCACGGAGCCAACTTGGCCGGCTACTCCTCCACGCCCCTTCCGAAGAAGCTCGGCATCCAGCTAGGGCACCGCGTCCTGTTCCTCTCGGCGCCCGCGGGCTTCGTCGAGGGCCTCGGACCCCTCGGGATCATCGCGACCTCTCGGGCGGCGGACGACGCGGCAGGTGTCCTGGTGCCGCAGAACGTCATCGTCTGGTTCACCAGCTCCCTCGATGCGCTGAGGACGGCCTTCCCGACCACAGCGGCCCAGCTCCACAAGGCGGGTGGGCTTTGGGTCGCATGGCCGAAGCGGGCCTCACGGGTGCCCACCGACGTGACGGAGGACCGGGTGCGCGACGTGGCGCTCGCGGCGGGCCTCGTGGACAACAAGGTGTGCGCGATCGACGAGGTGTGGTCGGGGCTTCGGTGCGTCTACCGTCTGCGCGACCGCTGACGCAGAGCACCTCCGTGGACGCCCGCGGCGCGGCGCGTCTTGCTCCGCTGGGTACGCGCTGCGTATCCTGCTTGCCGACGCCTCTCGAGCGCCGGAGGTGGGGACGAACGCACCCCCCTGGACGAAGCTCGTGAGGCGCGAGTCTCCGTCGAGGTCCGGGATGCCGTCCAAGTCCGTGTCAGCAGTCCTGCTCGTTTTGTCGCTCGGCTGCGCCGCCAGCGAGTCGAGCATCGCGGACACCTTCGCTTCGGAGCTGCCCACCCGCACCGACTGCACACCCGCGGCGCCGTGCGCCACCTGCGACCCTGTCGGGACGGGGACGGGCGTCGGCGACGTCATCGCAGACGGCTCCTTCGACACGGACGCCGGCGGCTCCCTCCGGCTCCACACCTACTGCGGTGTTCGAAAGGGCGTCCTGCTGATCGAGACGGCCTCGTGGTGCACCCTCTGTACCGAGAGGCTCCCGCTGATGCACCAGTGGTTCGCGCAGTACCAGCCTCTCGGCGTCGAGGTCGTCTTCCTGGTCGGAGAGAACCGGGACGGCAAGCTGCCCACGCGGGCCGACCTCCAGAGGTACCGCACGGACCACACGCTCGACGCCTCTCTGCAGGTGGTTGGCGATCCGAAGTGGACCAAAATCAAGGAGCTGGTGCGCCACTCCGCCGGCATCGGCTCGCTCCCGGAGTTCGTTCTCCTCGATAGCGCGCTTCGCCTCGTCTACGCGGGGGATGGCGGCGATAAGGCGCTCTTCCCCCAGGTGTCCGCCGCGCTCGGCGAGCTCACCGGGTCGCCGTTCGTGGCAAAGGCGGAGTGCGCGGGTTTCTGCGGGCGGCTCGCGCCCGGCGGTTGTTGGTGTGACGACCTCTGCGCCCAGCTGGGCAACTGCTGCGAGGACAACTGCGGCGTCTGCGGCTATTGCGACTGACGCTCACCATCGGCCTCGCAGCCTCCGTGGCCCACGCGGCGGACGTGCGCTTCGAGGAGGTCGCGGGCGACTCGGGGCTCCCTACGGTGCGCTCGCCGCCCCTCACCACCAACTATCATGCAGCCGCGGCTTGGCTGGACTGGGACCGCGACGGCTTCCCCGACCTGCTCCTCGGTGACGCCCCGGGACCCGCCCGGCTCTTCTTGAACCGCGGCGACGGCACTGGCTTCGACGAGGCCGCTCACCCGGCGCTCGAGGCGCTCCAATCCGTCGTAGCCTTCGACCACCTCCGCGATCGCGGACGGGAGGCGCTGGTGGCGGTCACGGCCAACCTGCGGCGCGAAGATCTCGTCGTGTTGGTGCGGGACGGCGACTGGCAAGTCGTACCGGTGGCTCGCCCCTGCCAGACCCTGTCCGTGGTGAGCCACGGCGACCTCGACGCCGACGGCGAGCCCGAGCTCTACGTGACGCACGACGTCTGCGGGCTCGGCGCCGCGCCGCTGGCCACCCTCCAGCGGCTGGTCCGTCGCACTGAGGGCTACGCGCTCGGGGGGCCGGACTTCGATGGCGGTGGCGGGGATCTTCTGAGCCGCGCCGGCTCGATCCTCGGCTGCTGGCCCCTCGCGTTCGTCACGGACCCCGAGGGCGACGGGATCCCCGCGCTCTTCGTGGGCAACGACTTCGCGTCCCTCGATCGCCCGGCTGTGGCGCTGGACGCGGGCTCGGACCGCTCCACGCCAATCCCGGCGGCCTACACGATGGGCTTCATCCCCACGGAGCGCGACGGCGACGGCGTCCTCGACTACGCGATCACGTCGCTGCGCACGGATCTCCTCTGGCGCAGCGGTGCGGTCGAGCCCCTCGCTGGCGACGCCGAGTGGGGCGAGGACGGGCCCCGGTTCAAGTGGGGTGGCGCGGCCCTCGACGCCGACAACGACGGGGACGAGGAGCTCTGGCTGACCGCCGGGTTTCTGCCTGCGCCGTTCGCGGTGCCCGACTCCAACTCACGCGACGTTCTGCTCGTCGATGGCGCCGACGAGGCGCTGAGCGCGGGGGTCGACCTGCCCACGGCGAGCCGGACGATCGCGCTGGCCGAGTGGGATCGCGATGGGCGCGTCGACGCGCTCGTCGGCGGTCTCGAGGCGTGGACGCTGTTCCGAAACACCAGCCGCGCGGCGGGCCACTGGGTCGCGTTCGACGTCGACGATGTCCCGGGCACACGGATCACGGTCCGAGGCTGTGGCAAGACGTGGGTGCGCGAGTGGTCGTCGGGGCAGGTCGGCGCGGTTCACGAACGCGCCGTCCATGTCGGCCTCGGGGAGTGCGGCGAGGCCACCGCCGACGTGCAGTTCCCCTGGTGGCCGGCGCGCTCTCTGGGCGCGCTAGAGGTGGACCGCCGGCACCGCCTGCAGGCGCCCCGCGTCTGGCTCGAGCCGTCCCGCGTCGCCCCCGGAGGGACGGTCACCGTTCGTTCGACCGAGGCGGGCGTCACCGTCATGGGGGCGCCAGCCGACGCGACGTTCACGGCGCCCGACGCCGCCGGCGTTCACCGGCTCGAAGCCCGGCTCGACGGCGCGACGCTGCCCGTACGTCCGCGCCTGCGTGTCGACGCGGAGGCCGAAGAGCCGTTGATCGCACCTTGGCCGGTGCGCGTCGGTGACGTCCTCAGGGTGACCGTGGGCGGCGAGACCGTCGACGGCCCCACCGCCACGGGCGCCGTCCTCGAGGTGGCGGGCCGGGACGTGACCCCCACACCCCTGATCGACGCGGGCCGGTGCGTAGTCGAGGTGGAGACCTTCGACGCTGGGCACCGCGTGCGGGCGCTGCTGGTGGATGCGCTGAGCACCTCGCCGGCGGACGAGGTGAAGGTCGGCGCCGAGGCGCTCGCCCACGTTGGCGGGAAGACGGTCCGCGTGCCCTTGGAGATGGACGTCCCCGGCTGGTTTGCTGGGCTCATCCCGCGCGAGGCCACTCGCGTCAGCGTCGAGTTCAAGGGACAAGCGGTGGGCGAGGTCGACCTCACGCAGCCGATTGGCCCCCTCGACCCCAGCCGCAGCCGCTTGTGGATCGTCCAACCGAACGTTCGAGCCGACGGCCAGGACCCCGTGGAGGTCGTGGCCTGGCTAACGGACGCACGGGGTCGTGTCGTGGAGCCCACGGCGGCGCTGCTCCCTACCGGCGACGGCCTCGTCCTGGTCGACGGCGTGTGGCGCCCCGTCTTCGATTTCGGCCGTCGCGCGTGGTCCACTCGGCTCACCGGCGCTCGTCCCGGCCTCGTACAGCTGCGCCTCGGGCCCTTACGGCAGTCGGTCCGGCTGTTGCCGGCCTCGCGGCCACCTGTCGAGCCATCGCTGACGCGCCTCGTGAAGACCGGCGACTACTGGACGCTGGTGCCGCGTGACGCTTTCGGGCAACGCGTAGGGTCCGGCGTCCACACCGAGCCGCCGTTCGCCTACGTGGGTAACGGGGAATACGTCGGCGCCGGCGACCGGGTCGTCTTGGACGGTGAGCTGTGGGTCACGGCGAGCGGCGCAGGCACGGTGGCCGAACCCGAGCCTTCCTGTGGCGCCACGGGGGCTTCGCGTCGCGCGGAACCCACCTGGGTGCTCGTCTTGGGTATGCTCGTGGGGTGCGGACGGCGCTTGGGGAGGAGAACGGATGATGTTTAGGGGATGGGGGCGTTCTGCGGGGTCGGCGACCGTGCTGTGCGCGTTCCTCGGGGCGTGCGTCGACGATGTCGAGGCGGAGACGGACGATCCGTGCTCGGCTCCCGCTACGCTGGTCGACATGACGGCCTGGCAGCTCGCCGATTCGCCCACCGATCCCTTCCCGGAGCGTCCGGCGGGGATGACGTGCGCGGAACACGGCTGGGGCCTCGATGACGGTGGCGTGTTCGGTGTCTACACGGGAGAGTGCGACTACGTCACCGTGTCTCAGCCGCTGCGCGCCGCCTTGTCGCCTTGCAACGACCTGGTCTTCGAGCTCTCGCACGACCGGCTATCGGCGGGCGCCGCCGTCGACGCCATCGGGTACGTCGGCCTCGCGATCGCGGATCGGCTGATCTGGGAGAAGGAGATCCCGATCCCGGCACCGCCGCTCTATCAGGAGCTTCGAGTCGCCATCGACCGCGAGATTGCTGCCGGTACGCATATCCAGTTCCACGTCCACAACCACGGGAGCAACGGCTGGCGCTTGCTCTCCTTGAACCGTGCCGTGCGCGAGTGACCCTGCGAGCCTGCGCCTTCCTGCTCCTGGCCGGCTGTAGCGTCGACGGGCCCGTCGACGCTACGGATGTCGGCTCGCCGGACACCGCCGTCGGTGACGTGTTCGGCGGCCTCCCCGAGCGAGTGACCTGGGCCGAGGTTCAACCGGCCTACCTGCGAAACTGCGGTGGCTGCCACGGTGGGCAGGGGCGCGGTGGGACGGACTTCGCCACGGTCTACGAAGACGCGCTCGCCGACTCGGACTCCTGCGCGCCCGACCACCTGCTGCGTCCGCTTCGCGTCGCCTCGTGCGCCGTGGAGCGCGTGGACGCCGGCACCATGCCGCCCGGGGACGTCGTGGTCCCCGAGGCTGACGCCGAGCTCATGCGGCGATTCCTCAGCAGCGGTCTGGCGTTCGAGTGACTCGAGGGCTCGAGCTAGGTCTCCCGGCGATCGAGCACCAGGACCAGGAAGCCCGCGAGCTTGTGTAGCGGCGACGCGGAGAGCGCGTCCTCGGCGCGCGCCCAGAGCGGACCGAAGCCCGGGACTCGAAACGCGCCAGGCATCACCGTGGCCACGCGGAAGCCGTGCGTCTGGCGCAGCGTGAGCGTGGGCGGGAGCCGACGGACCAGCTCCGCCTCGGAGTAGAAGCGGGTGAAGACGTCTTTCTCGTCGGTGCCGGCACCCACCGAGAACGCCGGCCGCAGCCGCCGGATCGCGTAACGGAGGCTCCGCGTGTTGTAGAGCTCGAGGAGGGCCACGCCCCCGGGACGGACCACCCGCGCCACCTCAGCGAACGCCTTCTCGAGGTCTGGCACGTGGGACAACACCTTGAAGCTGTAGGCCACGTCGAAGCTGGCGTCGGCGAAAGGCAGCTCTGTGGCGGAGCCTTGGACCACCTCGAGGCCCCGCTGCCGGGCGCGTGCGAGCATGCCGTCCGAGAGGTCCACGCCGAAAGCGCGGCGCGCCAGCTGAGAGACGCCATGGAGCAGCAGACCTGTGCCGCAGCCCACCTCGAGGACGTCCCGGCCCGCTACATACGGTGACAGGAGCTCGATGGTGCGTGCGTCCAGCCAGCGGTGATACCCGTCGTGGCGCTGGTTGTCGTAAGTCGCGGCGAACGTGTCGTAGTAGCGCTGGTTGTTGCGCTCGTCGCGCACCTGGTCCGAGAGGCTCACGCCTCCTCTGTTAACCCGGGCGGGGCCTCAGGGCAACGTTTTCTGGCGACGGTCCACGAACGATGCAAACGTACAGTGTTTGGCCTGGCCGGTAGCTGTGAGCGCTCTTGGGGGAGTCGATGACGGCGGTATTGATACATCTCATGCTCGCGGGTCCCCCCGTGTTCACCGGGGATGTCGCGACTGACTTCGCCACGATCGGCGACGGCATCGTCATCCTGGACTCGAAGGACGGCGACCCACCCGGGACCGCCAGCCCCGACATCGCTCTGGAGGAGTCAGCGCTCGCGAGCGGCGCTGAATACACCGGCGTGGATGTTCGGGAGGTTCGCCTCTGGTACGACGCCGACACCGACACGATGTACGTCGGCCTCGCGTTCTTCGGGATCGCGGGCGACGTGGACGGCAACGGGAACCCCGGGACCAAGTTCCCCACGTTCAACTACGCAGACGCAGCCGACTTCGTGGATGAGTCGGTCGCGTTCCGGCTCGACACCGCGCCCGACCCAGACGTGGTGCCGGGGCCCGATCCCGTGGTCTTCGACTATGTCGTGGGGATCCCCGGAGATCATGGGATCGCCGCGTTCGGCGCTTACCCGGACAATGGCAAGTCCTCCGCCTTCCCCCAGAGCGTGGACGAGCAAATCGCCGCGCTCACCGGCCAGCTCACCTACGTCGGCACTGAGCAGGCGCCCGACCTCGAGTTCACGATCCCGGGCTTCTGCGCCGTCTTGCAGCGCGCCGACTGGGGCTTTCGCCTCAAGGTGGGCGGCAGCGAGGACGGCGTGGCGGAGGAGGCCGTGCCCACGCTCGCTCAGCGCTTCGGGGTCACCCCCGCGCTGATGGTGCCTGCGCTCCAGGACGACGACGGCGACAACCTGCCCAACTGCAACGACCCATGTCAGGACAAGGACGGCGACGGATGGGGCGGCGGTCCCGGCTGCTTCGGCGTGGACTGCGACGACACCTCCACGGCCTGCACGGCCCTCTGCGCCGACGTGGACGCCGACGGCATCTTCGACTGCAAGGACCCCTGCATCGACGTGGACGAGGATAGCCTCTGCCTCGGTACCGCGCCCGACAGCGACTGCGACGACGGCGCTGCGACCTGCGCGCTCGACTGCTCGGACAGCGACACCGACCAGATCGCGGACTGCAAAGACCCCTGCCTCGACAACGACGACGACGGCTTTGGGCTCGGCGACGGCTGCCTCGGTCCGGACTGCGACGACACCGCCGCGAGCTGCACCACGGACTGCTCGGATCAAGACGACGACCTCGTGCCGGACTGCGACGACCCCTGCGTCGACGCGGACGAGGACGGCCTGGGCGTGGGCCCTGCTTGTACGGAGGTGGACTGCGACGACACGGCCGCCACCTGCACCGTGAAGTGCGTCGACCTCGACGGGGACGACGTCTTCGACTGCAAGGATCCCTGCCTTGACGCCGATGGCGACGGCTTCGGCGAGGGGCCGGGCTGTGCCGCCGCCGACTGCAACGACGGCGTCGCGACGTGTACGACGGACTGCACCGACGGCGACGGCGACGTGATCCCCGACTGCGAGGACGGCTGTGAGGACGCGGATGGCGACGACTATGGCGTCGGCGCGGACTGCGCGGGTCTCGACTGTGACGACGGCAACGCAGCGTGCACCGACGACTGCGCCGACGGCGACGGCGACGGCACAAAAGACTGCGTCGACACCTGCGTGGACCCGGACGGCG
Organism: Pseudomonadota bacterium; assembly: GCA_005776725.1. Taxonomy (GTDB): domain Bacteria; phylum Myxococcota_A; class UBA9042; genus SXOO01. Next base: position 33,690 of record SXOO01000031.1, read on the forward strand.
ACGGGTACGGAGAAGGGGCGGGCTGCGTCGCGGCGGACTGCGACGAGTCCGCCAAGGCCTGCACCACGGACTGTACGAACGGCGACGGCGACGCGCTGCCCGATTGCGCCGACCCGTGCATCGACCCCGACGGCGATGGGTACGGGCAGGGCGCGGGCTGCCCCAAGGGGCCCTGCGACTGCGACGAGGGCAACCCGGTCTGCGGGGCGATCCAGGGCCAGGAGTGCGTGGAGGGCGCCGCGTGCCTCGACTCGAACGACGACGGCCACGCCGACTGCGAGGCGTGTGACGACCAGTCGGACCTCGACGGTGACGGCGTCCCCGGCTGCTTCGACACCGACGACGACGGCGACGGCCTCTCGGACGCCCAAGAGGTGGAGTACGGCACGGCCCCCACCGATCCCGACAGCGACGACGACCTCCTCGACGACTTCGAAGAGATCCTGGTCCACGGCACGGACCCGCTCGATCCCGACACCGACGACGGCGGCGTGATCGACGGCAAGGAGGTGGCGTTCGGTACGCTTCCGAAGGACCGCCCGGGCGATGACTACGCGGTGTCGTATCGCGGGGGTGGTGGCTGCACTGGCACCACCGGCACCTTCGGCGGATGGCAGGGTCTCGGCGTCGCGCTGGCGCTCGCGGCGCTCTGGGTGCTCAGTCGCCGGCATGCAGGCAGCCCATGACGCCGCCTCGCGCCGTTTGGCTCCTCCCGATGCTCGGGCTCGCAACGGCGGCGCGGGCCGAGCGCGAGGGGTTCGACGCGTCGGGCTTCTGGCCGCGTCCGGGCGCCGACCGCGTCCTCTCGCTCGAGGGCAGCGAGGTCGCCCCTCGCTGGACCCCGTACGGCGGCCTCTGGCTCCACTACTTCCACAACCCGCTCGACCGCGAGACCCGCGCGGGTGACGACTCGGCCACCGCCGCCGTGGTGGAGCACCGCCTCCTCGGGCACCTCTCGATGGGCGTGGGTCTCTTCGACTGGGTAGACGTCGACGTCAGCCTCCCAGTGATGCTGCTCTCCACGGGAGAGGTGGAGGGCGCGGGAGTCGGGGATCTGGCGTTCCGGATCCGCGGCGTGGCGCTGCGGCGCGACGCCGAGGACGATGGCTTCGGCCTCGGGTTCGGGGTGACGCTCACAGCGCCCACCGGAGATCCCGCCGCCTTCGCGGGCGACGGCGGGGTCACCGTGGGCCCGAACCTCGCGATGACCTATGGCGTGGGTCCGGCGGTGATCCTGCTCAACGTGGGGCTGCGTTTCCGTACCGACGAGGGTGCCTTCGCCAACCTTGCGCTCGGCCACGAGCTCACCTACGGCCTCGGCGTGGACCTCGAGGCCCATGAGAACGTCCGAGTGGGCGTCGAAGTGGTGGGGCGCACATCGCTCACGGCGCCGTGGTCGGGGAAGGTGGACTCACCCCTCGAGATCGCCGCGGGGCCGCGCTTCCGGATCTTCAAGCACCTGTGGCTCGATCTGGCGGCGGCAGCGGGCGTGGTGGGTGGCTACGGCACGCCGGACTTCCGGGTGCTCACCGGGGTCCAGTGGGCCCCGATGTCGCGCGGCCCCTCCGATCGCGATCGGGACCGTATCCTCGATGACGCGGACGACTGCCCCGACGACGCCGAGGACCGCGACGGGCACGAGGACGACGACGGCTGTCCAGAGCTCGACAACGACAAAGACGGTGTGGCGGACCGCGACGACGGCTCGGCTGACGACACCGGCTTCGGGCGCTGTCGCGACGTGCCGGAGGACCGCGATGGGTTCCAGGACGACGACGGCTGCCCGGAGGCGGACAACGACCAGGACGGCGTGCCCGACCGGACGGATGGCTCGGACTGCTCCACGCCCGAGCGCGACCAGGTGTGCCGTGAGGGCGGCGGGCGCTGCCAGGACGGGCGTTGCGTCGACGAGGCGGGCTTCGGCCTCTGCAAGAACGACCGCGAAGACCCGGACGGCTGGGAGGACGACGACGGCTGCCCCGACAACGACAACGACGGCGACGGCTTCGTCGACGAGTTCGACGGCCCGCGGAACCCCGGGGATCGCCTCGGGTCGTGCCGCGACTACCCCGAGACGCGGAACAACTTCATGGACGACGACGGCTGCCCGGACTCGACGTTCAAGATCTTCGAGGAGCCTGTGCCCATCGAGTTCAAGTTCGACGCCTTCGCTGTTCAAGACAGGTACAAGCCCATGCTGGACGACGTGGCGGAGGTGCTGAAGTCGCAGACGCAGGTGAAGCGCATCGAGGTCCAGGGCCACACGGACGACCGTGGCGCGCCGGACTACAACCGAGATCTCTCGCTGGCCCGGGCGACCGCAGTGGTGCAGTACCTGGTCTTCCGTGGCGTGCCGGAGGCCATGCTGACGCCAGTGGGACACGGCGAGGCGTGCCCCGTCTGGCCGGGCAAGTCCGAGGGCGCACGTCGCACGAACCGGCGCGTGAACCTCTTCATCGTGGACCCCGTGCCTGCCGGTCCCACACCGAAGCTCAAGTGGCCGCGGGCCGCGCGTATGAAGGGCTGCATGCCGGCGCCCTGAGGCGCTCCGTCGCGCGCGCAGCGGTCCTGGCGCGCCGCCAGCGCGCGCGATGACCCGCGCCACATCACAGCGCGAAGCGGAGGCCGCCTACCACGATCAACTCCAGCGCATCGAAGTCCAGCGCGATCTGCGCCGTGCTAGGGAATACCCCTGGCACGTAGTCCGGGAAGTTGGTCTCCACCACCGTCAAGCGCGCCGCCACGAACGGGGTGAGCGCGCCCACCAGCCTGCGGCTCAGCTCGAGGCTAAAGCTGGCCTCCACGCGCTGTCGAACGGCGTCGCTGAGGCCCGCGTCGCCGTCGAGGGGCGGGTGTCCGGCTGGCGCTTCGGGCGTCCAGCCCGCCGCAGCGGCGTAGCCATCTTCGGTCCATGAGCGCCACGCGACGCGCGCCGCCGCCTCGAGCACCACGCGCTTGGGCAGTCGGGTGCGAGTCGATACACGCGCCCCCAGCTCCATCCAGGTGTCGTAGCCCTCGAAGAGATCGACGTTGGCGTCGAGCTCGCCCGCCAGGGTGACGCGAGTCCGCGCTGCCCCGAACCACCGGCTACCAGACGCTGCTACGCTGCCCCAAGCGGCTTCGTAGAGCGGGTTTGGTGCGGCGCCTCCGAGCGCCCCGTGCGTAGCGCCCGTCCCGGCGTCCCGCGCCAACTGGAACGGCGCCCGGCGCCAGCCTCCCGCCCCTTCCGCCCGCCAAGCCCAGCCTCTCCTTCGACCCCGTACGGCGAGCCGCGCCGCTACCGTGTCACGGTCAGAGGGCACCAGGTGGTCGGGCCGGAGCAGCGCGTCGTAGTCGGCGTCGCGATCGCCCACGCGGCGCTCCCAGCCGACCTCCGCATGGACCGAGAGCCGCTTCCGCACCCACGCGTCGAGGCGGAGGGACACGTCGGCGTCCAGGAGCCCGCGGCGGTCGGTGGTCGCGACGGCTCCGGTGGCGCGTCCCGCGGCGTCCAGTACTGGCTGGTAGGGGTCGGGCCAGCGGTCGCGCCAGACTCGGTCCAAGCCCAGCGTCACGCCCAGTCGGAGCCGCCGTGCCACTCGTCCCCCGAGGGCCAGGTCGGCGGCCACACGGGTCTGGTCCAGGCGTGAGCCGGCGCGGGACTCGGTGTGCGCGGTGAGGCGCGCGTCGAAGCGGCGGGGGCACCGCACTTCAACGCGAGCGCGCGCTCCCAGCTCCGCACCACCGGTGTCCACGCGGGCGAGCGACGCATCGGTGCGATAGGCGCCAGCGAAGGTGCCGTCGATCGGGAACGCCCACTGACATTTGAGGTCCGGAGGCGCCAACAGGATCAGGGCGGAGAGCCACGGGATCATGGGCCACACGCCGCCGCCCACGCCGAGGCGGCCTCGACGAGCCCGGGGTCGGCGTCGGGCAGAGCCCCGAGCCGCGCCGCGGCCCGCTCCACGGCATCGCAGTCCCCTCGAGCCCGCGCCAGGGAGGCCCACCGGAGCGCCGCGTCATCGGCCCACGGGCCCCCATAATTCGCGGCGACCTCGAAGCGCCCCTCGGTGCCGGGGCCGCCGAGTCGCTCCTCGCAGCGCGCGGCGAAGTACGCTGCATCGTCCGCGCGGGTGCTGTGAGGGAACCTCGCCAGCACCTCGTCGAAGTCCGCCAAGGCGGTCGAGAGCAGTTCGGGGGTGCCCTCGTCGGCCAGGCGATAACGCGAGCGGGCGCGGTAGTACGTGGCGTCGTCCGCGTAGGCGCTGTTCACGGCCACGCTCGCGGCCGTGAGGTCCGCCACGGAGGCAGCCAGCGCGCCGCGCGCCACGAGCGCGCGCCCACGCCAGTACCGGGCCGCCGGTACCAGCGAACTTGCCGGGTGTGAGGCCACGAACGCGCCGACGGCCGCCTCCACGGCGTCGTAAGGCACGAGGCTCGCCTCCGCCCGCGCCCAGACGAGGCGTGTGAGCCTGTAGGCTGCGTCGTCGACCCGGCTGGAGCTCGGGAAGCGCTCCGCGAACCCCCTGAACGCCGCCTCCGCTACGTCGAGCTGGCCCAGCTCCTCGTGAGCGCGGCCGAGCGCGTACGCGGCGGCGTCAGCGAAGGGCCCATCAACGACAGCCTCGAGCGCCAGGATCGCGGCGGCCGGCCGTCCCGCATCGAGCGGCAGCCGCAAGCGCGCGAAGTCGGCGTCGTCGCGCAGCACGGAGCCCGGCGTGTCGGCAACGAGGCGTGCGAGCACTGCGCCGGCCGCCGCCTCGTCTACGGGCGCCAGCGCCGCTGCGAGCGCCAGACGCGCCGATGGGGCTGCGAGGTGCCGCGGAAATTGGGCGTCGAGCGCGCCCCACGCCGCGAACGCCACGGTGTCGGCGTCCCAGCGCCTGGCGGCACGCCCGAGCCAGAGTAGCGCCGCGGGGCGGGCCTCGTGCGCCACGCCGGGGCATGGCCCCAGCGCCCCCGCGACACCGCACATGGCGTCGAAGCCGGCGAGTGGCGCCAGCACCGTGACTGCGTCGCCGTTTCGGCCCAGCTCGCTGAGGCAGGCGCCGTACCACAGCGTGGCCGCCCGCAGCCGCTGGTCGGTGGAGGCCACCGCGCCGGGCGCGCTCGTGACCACCGCAACGCAGTCCCCGCGCGACCACGCGGCGGCCAGCGCCCCGAGCGGGTCGTCCCCCCCGTCCCACGGCGAGAGCTCGCAGCCCGCGAGGCTCAGCGCGGCGAGTCGCCTCAGCATCCGGCCGTGGCCAACGCCGTGGCTGCCTTGTCTACATACGCTGACGCGGGTACCGCTGCTTCGAGCGCTGCGGCGTCTGTCTTGGCGCCCGTGCAGCTGCCCTGAGCGAGGTGGCTGAGGAGCCGGTAGTAGTACGCGTTGTCGACGTACGCGCTGGTGGGCCAGGTCGACACGAGGGTGCCGAGGGATGCGATGGCCTTGGCGTACCCGCTCGTGGCGCCGGCCTTGGCCAGCTCGTAGTGGGAGCGGCCTGCGTAATAGGCGCTGTCGTCGGCATAGCCTGACGTCGGCCAGTCGGCGGCGAAGGTCTCGAGCTCGCCCACAGCGGCAGCGAAGTCTCCGAGCTTGTAGTGGCAACGTCCCGTGAAGTAGCGGGCGTTGTCTTGGTAGATGCTGTTCGGGAAGGCGGCGCGGAAGGACGCGAAGCGCTCGAGCGCGCCTGCGTAGTCTTCCAGCCGATAGCGTGACATGGCCCCGTAGTAACGGCCGTTGTCCTCGTAGAGGCCGCCCGGGTAATCGACGATCAGGGTGGCGAAGCGTGCCTCGGCGTCGGCATAGCGGGCCTCGGTGTACGCGGTACGGCCGGACCAATAGAGCGCAGCGTCGCGGTAGCTGGACTCGGGGTGGCTGATGACGTCGGCGAAGGCTACCTCGGCCTTCGCGTACTGCAGAAGCTCGAAGTGGCTCCGCCCCACGTAATAGAGCGCGTTGTCGGCGAGGACGTCTGTAGGCCACTTGGCGATGAAGGCATCGAGCGTGGAGAGCGCCGACGCGTAGTCGAGCAGCTCGTAGTCGGTGCGCCCGAGGTAGTAGGTGGCGTCCGGCAGCAGAGCGCTGCTGGCGTGACTCGAGACGAACGCCGCGAAGCCCGTGCGTGCGCCCGGGTAGTCCTGGAGCTCGAAGCGGCACCGGGCTGTCAGGTACAGGGCGTTGTCCCGTCGGACGCTCCCGGGGAAGTCAGTGAGGAACGCCGCGAACGCGGCCTTTGCTCCCTCGAAGTCGAGAGCGTCGTAGAGGGCCAGCGCGGCCTGGAACGCCTTCTCGTCGGCCGCCTCGGGGTCCACGCTCGAGCCATCCGTGCTCCCCGCGTCGGTGGTGTCGGTGCCGTCCAGTGGATCGAGACCATCGCTGCCGTCCGCCGCGGCGTCCGCCCCGTCCGCCGCGGCATCGGCTTCGTCCGCGCCGTCGGTGCCGTCGGTGCCGCCAGCCCCGTCAGGCGCCCCGTCGGAGGAGTCCACGGCGGCGATGGTGCCGCCGCCGTCCGCAGACTCGGACGCGCAGGCCAGGGAGAGGGCGAGGACAAGGACCAGTCGTGACTTCATTGGGGTGCTCCAGGTGCGAGGCGCGCCCCGAGGCGCGCCCAGTTGGGGTCTAGAGGCTTCTTGGTACTGGCGGCGTGTAGGCGCTCGCGCGCGGCGTCCGCGGGCCCATGGCTGACCAGCAGAGAGAGCGCTTGAAGGGACGTGGGCGCGCGGTCGAGGGCGCGGAGAAGCGCGGCCACGGCGTCGGCGGTCCGGCGCGACGCGAGGTGGACGCGCGCCAGCACCACCAGGGCCCGCGAGCTGGGGCGCTCTTCACCGGTGAGCGGCGCCAACACGGCGGCCGCCTCATCGAGGCGCCCCGCGTCGCGGTGCTGGCGGGCCAGAGTGAGCGCGGCTTTCTCGTGTCGTGGTTCCAGCCGCAGCACGCGCTCGAGCTCGTTGCGTGCGGCCTCGGTCCTCCCGAGCTTCTGAAACTGCAGCGCGAGGTTGAACCGCAGGGCGGCGCTCGAGGGCTCACGATCGAGCGCTTCCCCCAGCACCTCGACCGCGAGGTCGGGGCGTTCCTGCCGGGCGTAGACTACGGCCAGGTTCTGCCAGGCCTTCACGTTGTCCTCGTCCACGGCCAGGAGCCGCCGGTACGTCTCGGCGGCCCCCGCGAGGTTGTTCGTCTCCCGTTGGGCGAGCGCCAGGTTGAACAGCGCCGGGGGGTGGTTCGGCTGGAGCTTGAGCGCCGAGCGGTACGCCGCGATGGCGCCGGTGTGGTCCCCCTGGGCGGCGCGCTCCACGCCCAGGTTCACGGCTGCCTTGAGGTTCTTCGGGTCGACCTCGAGGACCTTCGCATAGGCCGCCGCCGCCGCGGCGTGATCGTCGGCCTCGGCGGCGAGCTTGCCCAGGTTGTAGAGCGCCGCCGAGTAGCCCGGACGGCGGGCGATGGCGGCCTCGAAGCGCTCCCGCGCCTCCACGAGGTCGCCCTGGTGTTTCTTCACCAGCCCCTGGTTCATGATGGCCGCCGGGCCGAGCGTCGGATCCGACTCCACGAGGGCCAGCTCACGCAGCGCGTCGTCGAAGCGCCCCAGCGCGTCGAGAGCGAGCGCGAGGTTGAGCCGCGCGTCCGGGTAGGAGCCCTGAGGCGAGGCGGTGCGAGCCAGCGCCAACGCGCGCTCGTAGGCCTGCACAGCCTCGAGGTGGCGCTCCTCGCGATAAGCGATGCGGCCCAGGTTGAAGTGTGGCTCGGGGCGGTCGGGGAACTCCCGGGTCAGGCGCTCGAACGTGGCTTTGGCGTCCGAGACACGGTCTAGCTCGAGGGCCGCAAGCGCGAAGTTGTAGTGCGCCTTGAAGAAGCGCCGGTCCATCTGCGCCGCGCGCTCGTAGTGCGTCATCGCCGCCTGGCGGTCGCCGTCCGTGGAGGACAGGCGGCCCCGCAGGAAGTGGGCCGGCGCGAAGTCCGGCGCCAGCGCCACGAGCTGCTCGAGTACGAGGCCGGCGCGCTGCCGGTCCAGCCGTTCGGCGCTCTTGAAGAGGAGCGCCGCTTGGTTGTAGCGCGGCAGCAGGTAGCTCGGCCGGAACTCGATCGACCGCTCGTACACGACGAGCGCCGCCTTTCGGTTGCCCGAGCGCGAGTAGGCGAGCCCGAGGGCGCACAACGCCGCGGCTTTGGCGTCGTTGCCGCCGAGCTCGGTAGCGGCCTGGAAGAGCTCCTTGGCCCGCGCCGTCGCGCCGGCCGAGAGCTCGAGGAGCCCCAGGTTGTACGTGGCCGCGAAGTCGCGGGGCGTGAGCGCCAGGACCGCCAGATAGTCGGCCCGAGCCCCCTCTACGTCCCCCTCGCGCCCCCGCGCTAGCGCGCGATTGTAGTGTGCCCGCTGATAACCACCGTCGATCGCGAGCGCCTTGTCGAAGGCGTCGCGGGCGCCGCGTGGGTTGCCCGCGCGCAAACGAAACACACCCACCTCGTTCCATGCCGGCGCTGTGGCCAGGGTGTCGACCACGCGCTCGGCCACGGCGAGAGCCGCCTTGTGGTCATTGGCTCGCGAGAGCCGCCGCGCCTCGGCCAGCTCGGGGCTATCGAGCGTGGGGTCTCCCACCGCCCCCTGGCTGGACGCCACGATGCCGTCCTCTTGCAGCTGCGCCTCGTCCCAGCCGAGCTCCTGGGGCGTGACGACGATTACGGTCTCGCGCCGCGCCCACACGGCCGCTTCGCCGTCGAGCCAAGCAGTGAGCCCGATCAGGGCAGCCAAGACCAACGTATGGGGAACGAAGGACTCTCGGAGCACGAAGCGCACCGTCGACATCGCGGCGCTCATATCGCGATCCCCAGTGCGTCGAGGCGCGCCCGCAGCCCGATGCCGTTCACGTTCTGAATCTCGAGGCCTGGCCTTGCGTTGATCTCCAGCACCAGCGGCCCCCACGCATCGTCCACCACCACGTCCACTCCCAGGTACCGCAGGGGAACGGCGCGGCCGGCGCGCACCGCTACGTCGCAGATCGTGGCCCAGCCAGGGACCCGGAGGTCGAGGAGGGGAGCGCCGCTATCCGGGTGCGCCTCGACCACGCGCCGGCGCCACCAGGCGCGCGTGATGGCGCCCGTGCTGACGTCGACGGCGAGCCCGAGCGCTCCCTGGTGCAGGTTGGCGCGACCGTCGGACGCGAGGGTGGGCACGCGCAGCATCGCGAGCACGGGCTCGTGATCCACGACGATCACGCGTACGTCGGTGAGCCCTTGGGGGAAGAGCGAGGCGAAGAAGGGTGAGGGTCGTAGACGTGGCTCCACCACGGCCACGTCGCCCCGGTCGAGCGAGTATACGCCGTACACGATGTCGGCCACGTGTTTCCGCAGCTGATCGCGAGTGAGCCAGCGGTTGCCTGCCGTCCGCAGCCGCTCCCCCGCTTGCTCGGCAATGACCAGGATGCCGCGGCCGCCCGACCCCTGGGCCGGCTTCACCACGAACTCGGGAAGGTGGCCGATCCGCGCCCCTAGCTCTCGGATCTCACCGAAGTGCGAGAACGTGGCCAGCGTGGGCGCCACCGGGACCCCGGCCTCGCGCAGAATACGCTTGGCGAGGAGCTTGTCGTCCGCCACTGGGAAGTCACGGCGCTGGTTGCGGGGCAGGATCCCGAGCACGTTCCGGCGGTTCATGCCCACCACCACTCGGGCGGCCTCAATCCAGTGCGCCAAGCTCACGACGCCCTCCGCGCTGCGACAGCCATGGTGGGACGGAAGCGGAGCCATTCGGTCATCCGGAGCCCGACCCAGCGCCCCAACCAGATGTCGATGGCCGCCACGACGGCGAGGAGCTCGGGGAAGCCCAGCATCAGGATCTGAAGCGACAGACTGGTCATCGTGTAGTGGCAGAAGAAGACCACCACCAGCGTCCGTAGCAGCGTCTCCATGGCGGGCCGGTAGCCCTCCTCGTCGATCATGATGGCGAAGCGCTCCGACGTGATGGCGAGGATCGCGAACGGAAACAGCGAGATACGGGCAAGGTCTGGCAGGTCGTGGTCGGCGGCGATCGTGGCTAGCCCCAGCATGAGGGCGATGACCAGGGTGAGGAGCACGGCCAGCTGCGGGGAGTGGAGGAGCTCGAGCCGGCTCATGAGCCGCCTCACGAGCGCCACCACGAGCAGGATCGCAACGAAGCCCGCCGCGCCCCACCAGAAGCCCGTGTGGCGCATGGACGCAGCGATGAGGACCGGGAGGAACGAGCCGAAGGTCCGAAAGCCGATCACGTTGCGGAACAGGACGACCACCACGGCGCCTACCGGGATGAGCACGATGACCTTGAGGAGGTCCGGGGGGATGCCCATCCGCTCGAAGACGCGCCATAGGCCCAGCTCCGCCTTGTGGGTGTGGACCTCCTGCCGGGGCGCCGTGTTGGGACGGATGCTGAACAGGTACTTGAAGCCAATGTCGCGGCTGTGCCGAAACAGCACCTCGTCGCCACGGTAGAGCGCGAGGTAGTGCTGCGGCAGCGCCGCGAACTGGCCGTTCGTGGGGTCGAAGGGCACCCAGTGGCCGCCCACGCGCGCCTCCAACCACTGATGCGAGGTCTTCTTGTCGCCGGCGTCCAGCACCACACCGCCCACCAGGCGCGCCGCGATCCCGCGCGCTCGGAGGAGGGCCACCATGAGCCGAGAGCGCCCGTTGCAGCTGGCCTCGCCCAGTCGCAGCGCCGTCAGCGCGTCAGTGGTGCCCTTGAACGGCTTCATGCCCAGCGACGAGACCTTGTCGAACACCGCTCGCAGGTAGTCGCGGAGCGCCCCGGACGGCGGTAGCAGTTTGGCGGCCAGGGCCGTGATCTCCGGCGAGGTGGATTGGATGACCTTCGTGGGCTCGAGATCCTCGGTCTCGCCACGCGACGGCTCCCCGAGCGGGATCTCCTCCGGGAGCTCGTAGCGCACCGCCGCGGTTCGGACGCGGTAGGAGGTGCGCACCGTCCGCGGGCCCGTAGGGGATCCCTCCCACCGGGCCACGCGGTTGCCGGACTCGAGCGTGGTGGACAGCGTGAGGTCCTCGGGTGCGTTGGACTCCGAGATCACGCTCTGGCGTGTGTCGGACAGGGGAAGGAACGTCTCGAGGTGCAGCGCCTCGCCAGAGCCCTCGAGCGACTGCGTCACCTCCACGTCGAACACCAGCTCGGGGATCATGAACCCGAGGTCCCAGCCCAGCGCGCTCAGCCGAATGGCGGCCGCCGTGAGCGAGCCGCCCACGAGGAGGAGCCCTACGAGGAGGGCCCGATGTCCTGCACGGAGTGCCATCAGGGGGTTTCGCTGCTGCTTCCGGGCTGCCCCGCGCCCAGTCCAGGCGCCTCAGTCGTGGCGTTCGGCGGTGTGGTCGTTGCCAGCTTGCAGAGACGCTTCAACGGAGACCTCAAGGAACGTCGTGCACCAACCACCGTGCTCGGTTCAGAGCACGGGCTGTGCCATGCGGCCGATCGCGTCGGGGAGCGGATCGCTGCCCTGCGACATGGATGAATTATTCATCCCACGATCGGATCTTGATGGAATGTTCATCATGGGTCCGGTCGCGAGCGATGCCGTGCGCCGGGTCCTGGCCTCAGCGCGGGCGCCGCACCGTGTACCCGAGACGGGCCCGGAGCGTGTTGCGGTCGATCCCCAGCGCGTCGGCGGCCTTGCTCTGGTTCTTGCCCACCTGCTCCCAACACGACGTGGCCAGCTGCCGCACGGCCTCGTCGAAAGTGGACACGCCGTCCCAGCGGATCCCTCCGCTTGGGCCATGAGCTGTCTCGCTGGTGGTAGTGGAGATGCGCAAGTCGCCGCGGCCCACTACCGGGCCCGTTGCGAGTAGGAAGGCCTCGGAGAGGACCGCGTCGAGCTCCCGGATGTTGCCTGGCCAGCCGTAGCGGAGCAGCGCCGCTAGCGCATCGGGCGCGAGCGGGCGCGGCTCTAGCCCCAGCCGCTCGCGTGCGCGCCCGGAGAGGTGCTCCACGAGCCGCGGGATGTCCTCGCGACGCTCACGTAGCGGAGGCACTTCTATGGCGACCACGCGCAGCCGGAAGAGCAGGTCCTCCCGGAAGGTGGGTTGGGCTGGCTCGCGAGCAGGCTCTGGAGCCCGCGGACGGCTCGCGGACGCGAGATCCCGGTTGGTGGCGGACACGATCCGAACATCCACCGCCACGTCCTCCGCCCCGCCGACGCGCCGCACCTGCCGTGTCTCCAGCGCCCGGAGCAGCTTCGCCTGCAACGCAAGCGACATCTCCCCTACCTCATCGAGGAACAGGGTGCCGCC